>WHTJ01000006.1:0-62943 GCA_009377795.1 Propionibacteriales bacterium
GGTCAGCCCGGCCCGTACGGGGGCCAGCCCGGCACTTACGGGGGCCAGCCTGGACCCTACGGACAGCCGGGCCCGTACGGATACGGCCATCCGTACGCCGCCTACCCGCCGCCCGGCCACCTGGCCGATCCGCACCAGCGCCCGGCGACGCTCCTCACGGCGCTGATCCTCACCTGGGTGGGTGCCGGTCTCGGCCTGCTGATCGGCATCTTCCTGGTCGCGGCCGCGGGGAACTCCGAGCTTCAAGAGGGATTCGCCGAGAGCGCCGGGATATCGACGGACGACCTCGGCAGCGTCCAGACCTTCCTGATGGCGGCGGGCGGTGTGCTCGCCGCATGGTGCGCGGCCGTCGTCCTGGTCGCGATCTTCGCCGCGCGCCGGGCGAACTGGGCACGCATCACCCTCACCGTGATGGCGGGGGTCTACCTCGTGCTCCAGATGATCTCGCTGGTCGTCGGCCAGCTCGAGTCGATCATCTTCGTCGCGTACGTCGCCGCGGTCGTGGTGCTGCTGTGGCTGCCGCGATCGCGATTCTGGTACGCCGCCCGGAACCTCCCGCGGGACGGTTCGGCGTACCCCGGAGGGCCCCCACCGCCCGGCCCGCCGCCCTACCAGGGGCCACCGCCGTCACAGGGGTCGTCGGGGCATCAGGGTCCCTGGTAGGCCGGGTTCAGGTACGCAGGCCGGCCCGCAGCCGGTCGATCGCCTCGTCCAGTACGTCGTCCCGCTTGCAGAACGCCCAGCGGACCAACGGACGCCCCATCTCCACGTGGTCGTAGAAGACCTGATGCGGTACCGCCACGACGCCGCATCGTTCCGGCAGCGACAGGCAGAACCGCACGCCGTCTTCGGCCCCGATGCTTCGGATGTCGGTGGTCACGAAGTACGTGCCCTGCGGCACGAAGACCTCGAGCCCGACCTGACGCAGACCCTCGCAGAGCCGGTCGCGCTTCTTCTGCAGCGACTGCCGCAGGTCGGCGTAGAACTCGTCACCGAGCGGAAGACCCTTGGCGATCGCCGGCTGGAACGGAGCGCCTGAGACATACGACAGGAACTGCTTGGCGGTCATTACCGCGTTGACCAATGACGGTGTCGAGCACACCCAGCCGATTTTCCACCCAGTGAAAGAAAAAGTTTTGCCTCCGCTGGAGATTGTGACGGTACGGTCACGCATTCCGGGGTACGTCGCGAGCGGTCGGTGCACGGCGTCGTCGTAGGTGAGGTGCTCGTAGACCTCGTCTGTCACCACGACCAGGTCCCGCTCGACCGCCAGCTCCGCGATCGCGGCCAACTCGGTGTCATCGAGCACGGTCCCCGTCGGGTTGTGCGGGGAGTTGATCAGCAACAGCCGGGTGCGGGGCGTCACCGCGCGGCGGAGCGCGTCGACGTCGAGCCGGAAGTCCGGAGGGCGCAACGTGATCGGCACCCGTACGCCGCCCGCCATCGAGATCGCCGCGACGTACGAGTCGTAGTAGGGCTCGAGCGCGATCACCTCGTCACCCGAGTCGACCAGCGCGAGCAGGCTGGCCGTGATCGCCTCGGTGGCGCCGGTGGTGATGAGCACCTCGGTGTCCGGGTCGTACTCGAGACCGTAGAAGCGCCGCTGGTGCTCGGTGACCGCGTGCCGCAACTCGGGTACGCCGATGCCGGGCGGGTATTGGTTCCGTCCGGCCCGGATCGCCTCGATCGCGGCCTCGCGTACGACGTCCGGACCGTCGGTGTCCGGGAAGCCCTGCCCGAGGTTGACCGACTGGGTCGCTACCGCGAGCGCCGACATCTCGGCGAAGATCGTCGTACCGAGCCCGCGCAGCCGGGGTGCGAGCAGCGTGTCCTCGGGGTCTTGGTCGTGGTCGCTCATGGCCCGAACTGTATGCCGCCCGGCCGCGCCGGCGGGCGACCGTCTTACGGCCGCTTGCCGTGCGGGGTGAACCGGCGACGCGACGCCTGGCGTCACGATCCGGCGTACCGCACAATGGAGGCATGTCCGACGTACCGGCCAGGAAAAAGCGCAAGCCGCTGCTCATCGGCGGCATCGCGCTGATGCTGGTCGGCGTCGGGCTGCTCGGCTGGGTCGCCTGGCAGTACTGGGGGACGAACATCGTGTCCAAGCAGCGCCAGGACGTCATCGCCCAGGACCTGCTGCACTCGTGGGACGACCCCGCGGTCGAAGACCTGGTCGGACCGCAGGGCGGCACCGATCTCGGCGACGCGCTGGCGCTGGTGCGCATTCCGCGGTTCGGTGACGAGTTCGTCGTACCGGTCATCGAGGGGGTCCGCCCCGGTGACCTCGCGCAGGGGTTGGGCCACTACCCGGGTACCGCGCTCCCGGGCCAGGTCGGGAACTTCGCGGTCGCGGGGCACCGGGTGACCCACGGTGAGCCGTTCCGCCAGCTGCCCGAAATGCGGATCGGAGACAATGTCGAGGTCGAGACCGCGGACGCGTACTACACGTACAAGCTGAGCAGCGACCCGAACGACCTGATCTTGAAACCCGGTGACACCTGGGTACTCGACCCGATACCCGGCAAGCCCGCGGGAGCGCCGCCGGACATGGCACGCCTCACCCTGACCACGTGCGCGGAGCTGTTCCACACCGATGATCGGATGATCGCCTTCGGCAAGCTGATCGACACCGAACGCAAACGCGCCTGAGCGGTGCTTTAGAGTCCGGGCCCATGGACGATCGCGCACAACTGATCGAGCAGATCAAGCAGAAGGCCGTGGTGCACGGCAAGGTGACGTTGTCCTCCGGCCGGGAGGCCGACCATTACGTGGACCTGCGGAGAGTCAGTCTCGACGCCGAGGCCGCGCCGGTGATCGGGCGGGTGATGCGCGATCTCACCTCCGATCTGAAGTACGACGCAGTCGGTGGACTGACCCTCGGCGCCGACCCGGTGGCGACGGCGATGTTGCACTCGGCCGCGGCCGAGGGTGCGGGTGTGCGGCTCGACGCGTTCGTCGTACGCAAGGCGGAGAAGACCCACGGGCTGCAACGCCGGATCGAGGGACCGGACGTCGCGGGACGGCGGGTACTCGCGGTCGAGGACACCTCGACGACCGGGGGATCGGTGCTGACCGCGGTCGAGGCCCTGCGCGAGGCGGGTGCGGACGTCGTCGCGGTGGCGGTCATCGTCGATCGCGACACGGGCGCGCGGGAGCGGGTGGAGTCCGAGGGACTGGAGTACCGCTACGCGATCGGCCTCGCCGACCTCGGCCTCTGACTACTTGCGGAGGGTGGTGCCGGTGGACCGGAGGTGCTCGCAGGCCAGGACGACCCGCTCGGCCATCGAGGACTCGGCCGACTTGCCCCATGAACGCGGGTCGTAGGTCTTCTTGCTGCCCACCTCGCCGTCGACCTTGAGTACGCCGTCGTAGTTGGTGAACATGTGCGCGGCGACGGCCCGGGTGAAGGCGTACTGCGTGTCCGTGTCGACGTTCATCTTCACCACGCCGTAGTCCAGCGCCTCGTGGATCTCCTCCAGCAGCGAGCCGGAGCCCCCGTGGAAGACCAGGTCCAGCGCCTTCTCCTTGCCGTACTTGTCGCTCACGGCCTCCTGCGCCTCCTGCAGGATCTCCGGCCGCAGCTGGACGTTGCCCGGCTTGTAGACGCCGTGCACGTTGCCGAAGGTCAACGCCGTGATGTAGCGGCCCCGCTCGCCCAGCCCGAGGGCGTCGGCCACGGCGAGGGCGTCGTCCGGCGTGCTGTAGAGCTTCTCGTCCATCGCGCCGACGATGCCGTCCTCCTCACCACCGACGACGCCGACCTCGATCTCCAGGATGACCTTGGCCGCGGCCGCCTTCTCCAGTAGCTCTTCCGCGATCTGGAGGTTTTCGTTCAGCGGTACGGCGCTGCCGTCCCACATGTGCGACTGGAACAGCGGACCCTCGCCTCGGCCGACCCGCTCGATGGACGCGGCGAGCAGCGGGCGGACGAAACCGTCCAGCTTGTCCTTGGGGCAGTGGTCGGTGTGCAGGGCCACGTTGATCGGATAACTGTCGGCGACCTCGTGGGCGTACGCCGCGAACGCGGTCGAGCCCGACACCATGTTCTTGACCGTCGGGCCGGAGAGGTACTCGGCGCCGCCGGTCGAGATCTGCACGATGCCGTCGCTCTCGGCGTCGGCGAAGCCACGCAGCGCCGCGTGCAGGGTCTGTGACGACGTCACGTTGATGGCCGGATAGGCGTACGCCTCGCGCTTGGCCTTGTCGAGCATCTCGCCGTAGATATCGGGCGTTGCAATGGGCATCGTGCGGCTCCTCGAACGCAGAACGACGTGTCAACGCCCACCATATTGCGTACGGCACGGACGTACGACCGCGCCCGCGCCCCGTTCCCCGTTCCCCCAGCTCACTTCGCGCCGAGATTGCACTTGTGGTCGACCACAAGTGCAATCTCGGCGCGAGAGAAGCGGCCAGAACTGCAATCTCGGCGCGAAAGGGGGGCGGGCGGATCAGGAGTCGGGCGGCTTGGCGTGCTGGCGGATCCAGGCGTGCATGGCGATCGCGGCCGCGGCGGAGGCGTTGATCGAACGGGTCGAGCCGTACTGCGCGATCGAGTACGCCGACTCGCAGGCCGCCCGGGCCGCGTCACTCAGCCCGGGTCCCTCCTGGCCGAACACCAGGCAGCACCGCTCCGGCAGGGAGCCGGTCTCCAGCGGCTGCGAGCCCGGCAGGTTGTCCACCCCCAGCAGCGGCACCCCGGCCGCCGCGGCCCAGACTGCGAGGTCGTCGACGCTCTCGTGATGCCGGACATGCTGATACCGGTCGGTCACCATCGCGCCCCGCCGGTTCCAGCGTCGGCGCCCCACGATGTGCACCTCGGCCGCGAGGAACGCGTTCGCCGTACGCACGATCGACCCGATGTTGAAGTCGTGCTGCCAGTTCTCGATCGCCACGTGAAACGGATGTCGCCGGCTGTCGAGATCGGCGACGATCGCCTCGACCGTCCAGTAGCGGTAGCGGTCCGCGACGTTTCTGCGGTCCCCGTGCGCGAGTAGCTCGGGGTCGAGCCGGTCGTCGTCCGGCCATGGTCGCGGATGCGGCCCGACACCGACCGGCTGTTCGCCGGGTGCGACGTACCCCAGGGACGGCTCCACCCGCCCAGGCTAGAGGGTGCGCTCACAAATCCGGCCGACCCCGGGAGTATCCGATAATTTCACCCCAGGTTTGGCTTCAACAGTTAATCTCGTGTAGTGCGTACAACCTTCTTGGTTCACTCGCAGCTACTGGGGCTCGACTTCCTCGATCCGGAGAAAATCCTCCGGGAGTTCGGCACGTGGGCGCTGTGGGCCGCCGTGTTCATCGTCTTCGCCGAATGCGGGCTCCTGATCGGGTTCTTCCTCCCCGGTGACTCGCTGCTGTTCACCGTCGGGCTGTTCATCTCGCGGGACTTCCTGCCGCAGCCGCTGTGGTTCGCCTGTATCGTGCTCACGCTCTCGGCGGCCGTTGGGAACATGTGCGGGTACTGGATCGGCTGGAAGGCCGGCCCGGCGATCTTCAACCGTCCGCGATCACGGGTGTTCAAGCCGGAGCATGTCGAGAAGACGCACGCGTTCTTCGAGAAGTACGGCAACCGGGCGATCGTGCTGGCCCGGTTCGTGCCGATCGTGCGGACGTTCATCACGGTCACGGCGGGCGTCGCGAAGATGGACTTCCGTCGTTACGCTCTGTACACGAGCATCGGCGGCATCCTCTGGGCGACCGGGGTCACGGTGCTCGGGTACTACATGGGCCGGATCGAGTTCGTCCGGGAGCACATCGAAGCGATGCTCGTCCTGATCGTGCTCGTGTCCATCGTGCCGATCCTGGTCGAGATGCTCAGGGCCGGGGTGGTCCGCAATGTCCGGTCCCGCTTGGCGAGACAGCGCGACCGCGACCAGCACCTCCGTTAGCCGGACGCGATCTCCGAGGACATGCCGGACTGAACTAGGGTCTCTCCCGGGTGAGCTAGACGATTGGGTGTGACCATGCACGAAGACCTGCTTGGCGGGCCGCCGGAGACCCGGCTGCCGGCCGACCCTGCTATGGAGCTGCTCGAGGGCGGGGAGCCGGCGGATTCCGTCGTACGGCGGTACCCGGAGTCGAGCCTGGCCTGGGCGGTCCTGGCCGAGTCGGCGCTCGATGACGAGCGCGACGTCGAGGCCTATGCGTACGCGCGCACCGGCTACCACCGTGGGCTGGACGCACTACGACGCAACGGATGGAAGGGCCACGGCCCGGTGCCGTGGGAGCACGTGCCGAACCGGGGATTCCTGCGGGCGCTGGCCGGATTGGGCAAGGCGGCCGGCCGGATCGGGGAGGACACCGAGGCCGCGCGGTGCGCAGAGTTCCTGCGAGACTCCAGCCCGGAGGCGGCCGACGTCCTCGGCCGCTGACCAGAACCCAGCACTGAAAGGTGTGTCGGCATGCCCGCGATCGTGCTCGTAGGGGCCCAATGGGGTGACGAAGGCAAGGGCAAGGCGACCGATCTTCTCGGCAGTGCCGTCGAGTACGTCGTCAAGTTCAACGGTGGCAACAACGCCGGTCACACGGTCGTCATCGACGGCGAGACGTATGCACTGCACCTGCTGCCGAGCGGGATACTGACGCCGGGCGTGACCCCGGTCATCGGCAACGGCGTGGTCATCGACCTCGCGGTGCTGTTCGAGGAGATCGACGCCCTCGAGGCCCGGGGGATCGACACGTCGCCCCTGGTGATCAGCGCGAACGCGCACGTCATCGCGTCGTACCACCGGGTCCTCGACAAGGTCACCGAACGGTTCCTCGGCAAGCGCAAGATCGGGACCACCGGACGCGGCATCGGCCCGACGTACGCCGACAAGATGAACCGACTCGGCGTCCGGGTGCAGGACCTGTTCGACGAGAAGATCCTGCGCCAGAAGGTCGAGGGCGCGCTCGAGCTCAAGAACCAGATCCTCGCCAAGATCTACAACCGCCGGGCGATCTCGGTGGACGAGGTCAGCGAGGAGCTGCTGAGGTACGCCGACCGGGTGCGGCCGATGGTCAGGGACACCAGCCTGCTGCTGGCGAAGGCGCTGGACGACGACCAAACGGTGCTGCTGGAGGCCGGTCAGGCGACGCTGCTGGACGTCGACCACGGCACCTACCCGTTCGTCACGTCGTCCTCCGCGACCGCGGGCGGGGCGTGCACCGGTTCCGGCATACCCCCGACCCGGGTCGACCGGGTGGTGGCGATCCTGAAGGCGTACACGACCCGGGTCGGTGAGGGTCCGTTCCCCACGGAGCTGCACGACGACGCGGGCGACTTCCTCCGTGAGGCCGGTGGGGAGTTCGGCACGACGACCGGGCGGCCACGCCGGTGCGGGTGGCTGGACGCCGTGATCGCCCGGTACGCCGTACGGATCAACGGGGTCACGGACCTCGTGATGACGAAGCTCGACGTGCTCACCGGCCTGGAGAGCATCCCGGTCTGTGTGGCGTACGACGTGGGCGGTGTGCGGCACGACGAGATGCCGATGTCGCAGTCGGACTTCCACCACGCGACCCCGGTCTTCGAGGAGCTGCCCGGCTGGTCGGAGGACATCTCCGGATGCCGCCGGTTCGAGGACCTGCCGAAGAATGCGCAGGGGTACGTCCGGGCCGTCGAGGAGATGTCGGGCGCCCCGTTCTCGGTGATCGGGGTCGGGCCGGGCCGCGAGCAGACCATCGTGATCCGCGACCTAGTCTGAGCTCGGGCCGGTCGCCTGACAGGCTCCGCGAGGACGTGCAATAGCCTTCGGGATCGTGAAGGTATTGGTGATCGGATCGGGTGGCCGGGAGCATGCACTCACACTGGCGTTCGCCCGCGACTCCGAAGTGACCGAAGTGCACTCCGCGCCGGGCAACCCCGGCATGGCGGCGGTCTCGACCGTGCACGACGTCGACCCGCTGGCCGCGGATCAGGTGGCCGATCTCGCCGAGCGGCTGGCCGCCGACCTGGTCGTGATCGGGCCGGAGGCGCCGCTGGTCGCGGGCGTCGCCGATGCGGTCCGGGCCCGCGGGGTCGCCTGCTTCGGGCCGAGTCGGGACGCGGCCCGCCTCGAGGGGTCGAAGGCGTTCGCCAAGGAGGTCATGGCGGGCGCGCAGGTGCCGACCGCGATGGCGCACGTGTGCGTGACCCCCGACGAGGCGGCCGCCGCATTGGACGCGTTCGGCGCGCCGTACGTCGTCAAGGACGACGGACTCGCGGCCGGCAAGGGTGTCGTCGTCACCGAGGATCGGGAGGCGGCGCTCAACCACGCGGCGGCCTGTGAACGGGTCGTGGTCGAGGAGTATCTCGACGGCGCGGAGGTGTCGCTGTTCGCGATCACCGACGGGGAGGCCGTCGTACCCCTGCTTCCCGCACAGGACTTCAAGCGCATCCACGACGGCGACGACGGCCCCAACACCGGGGGCATGGGCGCGTACGCCCCGCTGCCCTGGGCGCCGCCCGACCTGGTGAGCGAGGTACACGACCGGGTGCTGCGGCCGACGCTCGACGGGATGCGACGCAGGGGTACGCCGTTCCAGGGCCTGCTGTACGCCGGGCTCGCGCTGACCTCGCGCGGGGTGCGCGTGGTCGAGTTCAACGTGCGGTTCGGCGACCCCGAGACCCAGCCGCTGCTCGCCCTGCTGGAGTCGCCGCTGGCCCGCGTGCTGCACGCCGCCGCGACCGGGAGGCTCGCCCAGGCCGAACCGCTGCGCTGGCGGGCCGGCGCGGCCGTGACCGTCGTGATGGCGGCCGACGGATACCCCGGCAGCCCGCGCAAGGGCGACGTGATCACGGGAGTGGACAAGGCCGAGGCGGCGGAGGGCGTCGACGTGATCCATGCCGGTACGGCGATCCGAGACGGCGAGCTGGTTACCGCCGGTGGGCGGGTCCTTGGAGTCACGGCCGTGGGCGACGACCTGATGCTCGCCAGGCAGCGTGCCTACGCGGCCGTGAACACCATCGCCTTCGGCGGCGCGCAGTACCGGACCGACATCGCCGCGGCGGCCGCGACCGCGAGCACCGTCACCTAGGCCGTCTCGACCACCGCGGGCCCTTGCGAATCACCCACGGCTGCGGCACTGTGACTCACAGTGTTGCGGGCGGCCTGCGAGAACGGACGACGACCATGATCCGGAGCATGCGAAGGCGGCCGTGGGCCGTATCGGTGGCGCTCTCCGTCCTGCTGGCGCCGGCCGTGGCGGCGGCCGCGCCGGTCCACGCGGCGCCGGGAGGTCAGTACGTCGCGCTCGGGGACTCGTTCACCTCGGGAGTCGGCACCCGCGAGTACTACGACGAGAGCTGCTCCCGCTCCGATCACGCCTATCCGAGACTCGACGCAGAACGGCTCGGCCTGGAGCTGAGCTTCGACGCCTGCAGCGGCGCGACCGTGCAGGACGTGCTGAACGACCAGCTCCACAACCTGAACCGGCGCACCGATTTCGTGACCCTGATGGTCGGCGGCAACGACGCGGGTTACGCGGACGTGATCACCGCGTGCGCTATGCCGTGGTGGGCGTCCGACTGCGACCGCGCCATCGACCGGGCGGAGGCGTTCATCCGAAACAGGCTGCCTGGTCTGCTGGACGGCCTCTACGACGAGGTGCGGAGCCGCGCGCCGTACGCCCGGGTGATCATCGTCGGCTACCCGCACCTGTTCATGGGGGAGGACTGCAACGCGGCCACCTTCTTCAGCCCGCGCGAGATGAACCGGCTGAACGCGGCCGGCGACCTGCTGAACGAGACCACGGCCGCGCGGGCGCGTGCGGACGGCTTCGACTACGTGAACCCGGTGGACGCGTTCACCGGTCATGCGGTCTGTGACGACGTGGAGTGGATCAACGGGCTGTCCCGTCCGGTGACGGAGTCGTACCACCCGAACCGCGGCGGTCACGTCGGGTACGCCGACCTGGTCGACGACCATCTCGGGTAACCGTCGTATAACCCGTCGACCCGATATCCCACCCGGTGACAACCTGATGGCGGGATGCTCCGTATATGCCGGTGACAGAGCATCTGAGCTGACGGGAGCCTCACGTGCGGATGCAGAGGCGGGACGCCGAGTTCACGGAGTACGTCGCGGCGCGGCGAACGCACCTTCGGAGAACCGCCTACCTGATGTGTGGCGACTGGCATACCGCGGACGATCTGGTGCAGACCGCGCTCGCGAAGCTGTACGTCGCATGGCCGCGAATCCACCGTGACGTTCCGCCGGACGCGTATGTTCGCCGCATCCTGGTGCGCGCGAACATCGACGAGTCCCGCCGACCGTGGCGGCGAGAGCGAGCCACCGAGGAGCTGCCCGAATCACCGGCCGAGGAGACGTTCGCGGTGGAGGACCGCGAGCAGGTGCGGGCGGCGCTCGCCCGACTGGCACCCGGCCAGCGGACCGCCGTGGTCCTGCGTTACTGGGCAGGACTGTCGGTGGAGGAGGTCGCTCGAGACATGGAGTGCTCGATCGGCACGGTGAAGAGCCAGACCGCGCGCGCGATCGCCCGGCTCCGCGACCAGCTCAGCGCATTGGAGCCGACCCCGAGGCGGGAGTCATGACCGAGAAGAACCTGCACGACCTGCTGAACGACCTGTGCGCCGACCCGCCGACCTCCGATCAGCTGCCGGGCGACGACATCCGCCGGGGCCGGCGGCTGCTGCGCCGCCGTCGGGTCGCTCTCGGCGGTACGACGCTGGCCTCGGTCGCTGTACTCGCCGTCGGTGTCACGCTCGCGCCCGACGTACTCTCGGCCGACGGCGGAGCATCCGACTCGGGGGTAACCTCGACCCAGCAGGCACTCTCCGACGGCGAGATCCTGGAGGGTTGCGCCGTCGCGGACGAGCAGTTCAGAGACGCCACCGATCCGGCCAAGGCCGGTGGGGGGACGGACCCGATCGACGACTGGCGCGTGGAGGTCAGCGGGCTGAACGATCGCGGCGTGACCGCGGTCCTGGTGTCGCCCGACCGTGAGCGGTACGCGTTCTGCGGCCTGGACGAACGCGGTTCGGAGTACGGCGACTACTACCGCCATGGCGTCGACGTGGTCCCGCCGTCGTTCGACGTGTGGGTGCAGTACGACAGGGAACGCTGCGAGCCGTCGGACCCCGAGTCCGGGCGATGCCTCGCGTGGTACGCCGGTGGCCTGGCCCCCGCGGAGGTTGACCGGGTGACCTTCAGGACGCCGGACGGCGAAGTCACCGAGGCGGATGTCTCGAACGGCTACTACGTGTGGACTGCGGAGTCCGAGGGTCGCGTCGACGAGACGAAGCCGGTGTGGGCGACGTTCTACGACGCCGACGATGAGCAGCTCGCCCGGCGGAACGCCAATGCGGCGTCCGGCGAGGGGCCGGTGAAACAGTGTTCGCGTACGGAAGGCGACGACACCATCGTGTGGACCGTCCCCGAGGTCCAGACGTGCGCGGACGGGTCGGAGGACTCCGGGTCCCGATAGGCGACAATGGGTCGCGTGATTGCGAATGTCCTCGCCCAGCGTTATGCCTCGCGTGAGCTCGCGGAGCTGTGGTCTCCGGAGCACAAGGTCCGGCTCGAGCGTCAGCTGTGGGTCGCCGTGCTCAAGGCGCAGCGCGACCTCGGCGTGGAGGTGCCGAACGGCGTGATCGAGGCGTACGAGAAGGTCCTCGACCAGGTCGACCTCGCCTCGATCGCGGAGCGGGAGCGGGTGACGAGGCACGATGTCAAGGCCAGGATCGAGGAGTTCTCGGCGCGCGCGGGTCACGAGCACGTCCACAAGGGCATGACCAGCCGTGACCTGACGGAGAACGTCGAGCAGCTCCAGGTGCGGGAATCCCTTGTCCTGATGCGAAATCGCATGGTCGCCACGCTCGCCCGGCTCGGCCGGCTCGCGGCCGAGCACCAGACCCTGGTGATGGCCGGCCGATCGCACAACGTCGCCGCCCAGGCGACGACGTTGGGCAAACGGTTCGCGACCGTCGCCGACGAGATGCTGGTGGCCCTCGACCGGGTGGAGGAGCTCCTGGCGCGCTATCCGTTGCGAGGCATCAAGGGTCCGGTGGGTACGTCGCAGGACCAGCTCGACCTGCTGGACGGCGAGCCCGCGCGGCTCGCCGAGCTGGAGGGACGAGTCGCCGAGCACCTCGGGTTCGCCCGCGTGCTGACGAGTGTGGGTCAGGTGTACCCGCGGTCCCTGGACTTCGACGTCGTGTCCGCCCTGGTGCAATGCGCGGCCGGCCCGTCCAGTCTGGCGACCACGATCCGGCTGATGGCCGGCAACGAGCTCGTGACCGAAGGCTTCCAACCGGGTCAGGTCGGTTCGAGCGCGATGCCGCACAAGATGAACACCCGCTCCTGCGAGCGGATCAACGGCCTTGCGGTGGTCTTGCGCGGATGCCTGTCGATGGTCGGAGAGCTGGCCGGCGACCAGTGGAACGAGGGCGATGTGTCGTGCTCCGTCGTACGCCGGGTCGCGCTTCCGGACGCCTTCTTCGCCGCCGACGGGTTGTTCGAGACCTTTCTCACCGTGCTCGACGAGTTCGGGGTGTTCCCCGCCGTCGTACGCCGTGAGCTGGATCGCTACCTCCCCTTCCTCGCGACCACCAAGGTGCTCATGGCCGCGGTGCGGCGCGGCGTCGGCCGCGAGACCGCTCACGAGGCGATCAAGGAGCACGCGGTGGCGGTCGCCCTGGAGATGCGCGAGCAGGGCGCCGAGCACAACGACCTGTTCGACCGGCTCGCGGGCGACGACCGGCTGCGGTTGAGTAGGGCGGATCTCGACGCCCTCGTGACGGATCCGGTGTCGTTCACCGGAGCCGCGGTGGGGCAGGTCGACGACGTCGTACGCCGGATCGAGGCCGTGGCCGCCGCCCATCCGGAGGCCGCGGCCTACAACCCGGGTTCGATCCTCTGAGGAACTGTTTCGCGCCGAGATTGCACTTCTGGCCGACCTTGGTCGGCCAGAAGTGCAATCTCGGCGCAAGGGGAGCGGGCCTGATGTGCAATCTCGGCGCGAAGGACATCTAGCGTGGCGAGAAATGGCTGATGTCTCCGAGATTTGGCGACCAATCCGCGCCACACAATGTACAACCAGAGCCAGAACGCGCCACGCATGGCCATGGCCCGACGGGCAGATGTGCAGTCTCGGCGTGAGGGGGGCGGCCTGATGTGCGATCTCGGCGCGAGAGATCGGGTCTGAGAGCATCGTGCCCATGACGGAGACCACCGGCATTCCGGGCGCGACGCATCTGCACTCCGGCAAAGTGCGAGATCTCTACGAGCTGTCCGACGGCGCCCTGTTGATGGTCGCCAGCGACCGCATCTCGGCGTACGACTTCGTGCTAACGCCCGCGATCCCCGACAAGGGGCGCATCCTCACCCGGATGTCCCTGTGGTGGTTCGAGCAGCTCGGACGGCTCGTGGACAACCACGTGATCGGCCGGGACCTACCGGACGACGTGCCGCCCGCGCTGCGCGTCCGTTCCGTGATGTGCGAACGGCTCGAGATGATCCCGGTCGAGTGCGTGGCGCGGGGCTATCTCGCCGGTTCCGGTCTGGTCGACTACTCGCGTACCGGGAAGGTCTGCGGCATCGATCTGCCGCGTGGTCTGACCGGCGGCTCCCGCCTCGACGAGCCGATCTTCACCCCGGCGACCAAGGCGCCGCAGGGCGAGCACGACGAGAACGTCTCGTACGATGCCGTCGTCGCCACCGTCGGGCCAGAGGTCGCCGACACACTCCGCTCGTTGACGCTGGAGCTCTACCGGTACGCCGAGCAGATCACCCGCGAACGCGGGATCATCCTGGCCGACACGAAGTTTGAGTTCGGCCGCCGCGCCGATGACTCGATCGTGCTCGGGGACGAGGTGTTCACGCCGGACTCCTCGCGATTCTGGCCGGTCGACGAGTGGCGGCCGGGCCGGCCGCAGCCGTCGTACGACAAGCAGTTCGTCCGCGACTGGCTGACGTCGGAAGCGAGCGGATGGGACCGCGGGTCCGGTGCGCCGCCTCCCCCGCTGCCGGACGACATCGTGCAGAAGACCCGCGCCCGATACATCGAGGCCTACGAACGCCTCACCGGCGAGACGTTCGGTTGAGCCGGCCCTCGGGTGTGACGTCGTCCGGCGTACACGGAGATATCGAGCACTGTCGACCAACGCGGACAACCTGACTAGGTTGAGCACGTACGGTGCCATGCGCTTGCGGTGCCCGACCCTGGAGGTAGGACGATGCTCAACCTGGCGATGCTGCTCGACGACTCCGCCCGCAAGCAGCCCGATCGGACCGCGGTCGTGCTCGGCGACACCCGGCTGCCGTACTTCGCGATCACCGCCGCCGCCAACCAGGTCGCGAACCTGCTCACCAGCCGCGGCATCGGGCCCGGAGACAAGGTGGCGCTCAGCTGCCCCAACCTGCCGTACTTCCCGATCATCTACTACGGCATCCTCAGGGCCGGCGCGGTCGTCGTACCGCTCAACGTGCTGCTGAAGGGACGCGAGGTCGCCTACCATCTCGACGACTCGGATGCGCGGGCGTACTTCTGCTTCGAGGGCACGCCGGAGCTCCCGATGGGCCAGGAGGGGTGGACCGGATTCGGCGACACCGCCGGCTGTGAGCACTTCTTCCTCATCACCGCCGACCCCGCCGCCGCGTCGTCGATCGACGGTGCGGAGACGTTCGGGGCTGCGGTGAGCCAGCAGCCCCCGACGTACGACACTGCGCTCACGGAGCCGGATGACACCGCGGTGATCCTCTATACGAGCGGTACGACGGGACAGCCCAAGGGTGCCGAGCTGTCGCACGCGAACATGGTGATGAACGCCGTCACGTGTCTCCGGCTGTTCGAAGGCAGCCCACTCAACCCGGACATCCATCTGCTCTCCTTACCGCTGTTCCACTCGTTCGGGCAGACCGTTCAGATGAACGCCGGCTTCGCCATCGGGTCGACGCTCGTGCTCATGCCGCGCTTCGATCCAAAGCAGGCGCTTTCCTTGATGCAGAAGGAAAACGTCACCTACTTCGCGGGTGTGCCGACGATGTACTGGGCTCTGCTCGGCGCGCTCGACGACAGGGTGGACGTAGAGCTCCTCGCACGAAATCTGCGGATCGCCTGCGCCGGCGGGTCTTCGTTGCCGGTGGAGATCATCAAGGAGTTCAAGTCCCGGTTCAACGTTCAGATCCTCGAGGGCTACGGGCTGTCGGAAACGTCGCCGGTCGCGACGTTCAACCATCGCGACCGCGAGCCCAGGCCGGGCTCCGTCGGCACCCCGATCTGGGGGATCGAAACGAAGCTCATCGACCCGGAGTGGAAGACCGTCGAGGGTCCGGACCAGGTCGGCGAGATCGCGATCAGGGGCCACAACATCATGAAGGGCTACTACCGGCGGCCCGAAGCCACGGAAGAGGTGATGCGCGACGGCTGGTTCCGGACCGGGGACCTCGCGCAGCGGGACGAGGACGGCTACTACTACATCGTCGACCGGGCCAAGGACATGATCATCCGCGGTGGGTTCAACGTCTATCCCCGCGAGATCGAGGAGGTGCTGATGACCCACGAGGCGGTGTCGCTCGCGGCCGTGGTCGGCGTACCTCACGAGGAGCACGGCGAGGAGGTCAAGGCGTTCGTCATCAGGAACGACGGCGCCGAGATCAGCGAGGACGAGCTGATCGCCTGGTGCAAGGAGCAGATGGCGAGCTACAAGTACCCGAGGATCGTCGAGTTCCGCGACCAGCTGCCGATGACCGCGACCGGCAAGATCCTCAAACGGGAGCTCAGCTGACGATCTCCCAGGCGGAGGTCGCTACGCCGGGCGATGCCGTCTCCGCCCGGAGCCGACTTCGTCGGCTCTTTTGCGCCCGGCCACACCCGAGCCGGCATCGCCCGGCTCCGCTCCGCTGTCGTTGGCCGGCGCCGGCTCCACCAGGCGGGTCGGCCAGATGTGCAATCTCGGCGCGAGAGGTGCGGCCAGTTGTGCAATCTCGGCGCGGGGATCAGCGCGCGGCGAGGAGGGCGCGGAGCCCGTTGGCGTACGACCTGGGTGTCACATCGCCGACCAGCAGACGTTGCACGATGAACCCCGGGAACAACCCCATCAGGGCCTGTCCCACATGCTGCGGATCGGCGTCCGCCGGCAGGTGCCCGGCGGCCTGCCACCGGCGGGCGATCTCGATCCATAGCTCGCGGATCTGCCGGATCTTGGGCATGACGATGTCGAGCACCTTCCCGCCGCGGACGGCCTCTCCCCAGGCCTGGACGGCGATCACGGTGAAGTCCCCCTCCTCGTCATCGGCGTGCTCGACGATCCATTCGAGCATGGTCTCGATGACGTCCGCGGGGTGCGGTGCCGCGCCGTCCGCGAGGAGCTCCAGGAGCATGTCCTCCACCCGGCCGATCGACTGATCGGCGATCGACTCCAAGATCTGCTCCTTGCCCTTGAAGTAACGGTAAACCGCGCCGGCCGATAGTCCGGACTCGGCGATCACGTCGGCCATGCTGGCTTGGTGGAATCCCTTGCGGAGCACGCATTTTCGGGCCGCTGAGATGATCTGCTCGCGGCGGGCAGCCCGGTGCTCTTCGGTGACCTTCGGCATGCTGGGGACTGTAAAACGAATATTCGTTCTTGACAACCCCGGCTCGGCGGGAGCATGCTGTGGGCCAAAGAGAACGACCATTCGTTTTAGGCGGTGTCGCCGAAGGAGGAGCCGATGTCTGACCACACAGCGCCCACTGCGCCGTCGTCGTGGCGCCGGGTCGCGGGAGCGGTCGTGTTGCTGACCGCGATCATCTCACTGTTGTTGACCGCCTTCGCGTGGCCGGCGACCCGATCGGAGCCGCGCGACCTGCCGATCGCGGTGGCGGGACCCGAGCCGATGGCTCAGCAGGTCGCCGCCGCCCTGGCCGAGGAACGGCCGGGCGCGTTCGAGGTCGACGTGGTGGCGGACCGGGATTCCGCCGAGCAGGCGATTCTCGATCGGGACGCCTACGCGGCGTTCGTGCTGAGCCCGGACGGCCCGCCCGAGGTGCTCACCGCGTCGGCGGCGAGCCCCGCGGTCGCGCAGGTCGTCAACCAGATCGCGCAACGCCTCGCCGCCGAGCAAGCGCCCGAGGCGACCGCGCCGGTGCCGGTCACCGACGTCGTACCGCTGCCGGACGACGACCCGCGCGGCGCCGGACTCACCGCGGGCGCGTTGCCGCTGGTGTTGGGCGGCATCCTGGCCGCCGCACTCCTGACCCAGATGCTGCAGGGAGCGGTACGCCGGCTCGTGGGCGCGCTGAGCTTCGCGGTTCTGGGTGCCGTCGCGATGTCCGCGATTCTGCAACTGTGGTTGGGATCCCTGGAGGGCGACTACTGGGCGAACGTCGGCGTCACCGCGCTCTCGATCGCCGCGACGTCGACCACCATCCTCGGGCTGGAATGGTCGTTCGGCAATCCGGGTCTCGGCCTCGGGGCCGCGGTCATGATGCTCCTGGGCAACCCCCTGTCCGGCATGGCCAGCGCTCCGGAGATGCTCCCGTCCGGATGGGGCGAGCTGGGTCAGCTGCTCCCGCCCGGCGCGGCCGGGACCCTGCTGCGGTCGACGGCCTTCTTCGACGGCGCCGGCGCCGCCGGTCCGGTCACGGTGCTCGCAAGCTGGGTCGCGATCGGGTTCGCGTTGTGCCTGCTCGGTTCGCTTCGCAGTCGAGTTCGCCGTACTCAACCCGCGAGCGCGGGCGCGGCGACCGCCTGAGATGGCTCTGCTTCGCTGAGTGTGACGTTTTCGACGGACGCGCCGGAGTGTCGCGTCGAAAACGTCCCACTCGGCGGCGACGCGCGCCTTCCCTACAATGGGCGCGCCGGACCGACCGTCGAATCGGCGTACTTCACAGCGAGGAGTTCCGCGTGGCCCGTGTCGTCGTTGACGTCATGCTCAAGCCCGAGATTCTCGACCCGCAAGGCAAGGCCGTGCATGGGGCGCTGAACCGGCTCGGGTTCGCGGGCGTCAACCAGGTCCGCCAAGGCAAGCGGTTCGAGATCGAGCTGGACGGCGACGTGGACGATGCGCGTCTGTCCGAGGTGCACGCGTTCGCCGAGCAGCTGCTCTCCAACCCGGTGATCGAGGACTACACGGTGCGGGTCGAGGGGGACGCCCGCACCGGCGAGGCCGGACTGGAGCGCGCCGCGGATGGTGCGGAGCGATGAAGGTCGGGGTCGTCACCTTTCCGGGCTCGCTCGATGATCACGATGCGATGCGCGCCGTCAGGCTGGCCGGCGGCGAGCCGGTGTCCTTGTGGCACGGCGATCGCGACCTCAAGGGCGTCGACGCCGTTGTGCTGCCGGGAGGCTTCTCGTACGGCGACTACCTGCGGGTCGGGGCGATAGCCCGGTTCGCGCCGGTCATGACCGAGGTGATCGAGGCCGCCGACCGCGGGATGCCGGTGCTGGGGATCTGCAACGGGTTCCAGATCCTGTGCGAGTCGCATCTGCTTCCCGGTGCGCTGGTCCGCAACGACCGGCAGAGATTCGTGTGTCGTGACCAGCGACTGCGGATCGAGAACTCGCAGACGGCGTGGACGTCGGCGTACTTCCCCGGTCAGGAGGTCACGCTGGTGATCAAGAACGGCGAGGGCGGTTATGTCGCCGACGACAAGACCCTCGATCGCCTCGAAGGCGAGGGTCGGGTCCTGGCCCGCTATCTGGACGTCAACCCGAACGGATCGCTGCGCGACATCGCGGGCGTGTGCAACGAGAAGGGCAACGTCGTCGGACTGATGCCGCACCCGGAGCACGCGGTCGACGAGCTGTGCGGCGCCGGCACTGATGGCCTCGGCTTCTTCAGCTCGGTCCTGCCGGCCGCCGTGGCCCACTAGCACCCAACTTCGGCGCGAGACCGGCCTAAGGTCCGACGGTGCGGGCACGGGTGGCAGCGGCGAGCGCGGCGACCGCTTGGGTGAAGACCTCGGCCGGAGGGGTGACGAGTCCGGCGCCGACCTGGCCCGTGCCGGCGACCTTGCCGGCCATGCCGGTGTTGATCTGCGGCAAGATGCCCGTACGTGCCACGGCGGTGACGTCGATTCCGGTGGGTACGCCGCGGAACTCCAGCGCGGGGATCGTCCATCGGGAGCTCTCGGCCAGGGTGATCTCGTACATCCGCCGGGTGGTGCTCAGCGCGTCCGGCACGCTGCCGCCGACGAACCGCACGATCGCCGGCGCGGCCGCCATGGCGAAGCCGCCCAGCCCCGCGGTCTCGGCGATCGCGGAGTCGCCGATGTCGGGGTTGGCGTCGTCCGGCCCGAAGTCGCCGAGGTAGAGGCCGTCGGGGATTTCGGCGGGTGCGGTGAACCAGGTGTTGCCGGTTCCGGCGACCTGGATGCCGAAGTCGGTGCCGTTGCGGGCCATCGCGACCACCATGGTGGATCCCTCGATGTCGCGGGCGGCGTCGAGGGCGAGCTTGCAGGTGGGCATCGCGAGGTTGAGAAAGAAGTGGTCGTTGTTGCCGATGAACCGCACCGCGTCGGCGATGTCGTCTCCCGGCGTACCGGACGCGATCATCGCGGGCACCAGGTCGCGCATCAGCATCAGGGTGCCGGCCCGGTTGCGGTTGTGCGCCTCGTCGCCCATCTGCAGCATCTGGGTGAGAATCCCGGTCACGTCGACCGGGCCGGTCTCCCGCACGGCGTACTGCAACAACGGCCCGAGCACGCGGCCCATCCAGCGCAGCCGGTCCAGCACGTCCGGCCCGTACGCGCCGTACCGCAGCACCTTGCCCAGACCCTCGTTCAGTGAGCAGTACGTGCGCCGGCCGGTGTCGGCGTCCTCGAGCACGAACATCCACATCGAGGCCGACACGACACCGGCCATCGGCCCGACCGCGCCATGGTGATGGCATGGGTCGAGGGTGACGCCCCGGCCGGACTCCAGCAGCGGCACGGCGTCCTCGGGCCGTTCGGCCAGGCCCTCCAGCGCACACGCACCCATGAGCGCGCCGCGGAGCGGACCGGCGGCCAGCTCCCACGTGACCGGCGGGCCGGCGTGCAGGAAGTCGCCCGGGCTCAGCCCCAATGCCTCACTCGCGGGTACGACGTCGACGAGCATCGCCTGCGTGCCCAGGACCCGGCGTACCGCCTCGGCGTTCGCGTTCTCGCGGAGCGGGTCGGCGGCCACCGTCGCCAGGTCGTTGCCGGTTCCCGGCATCGGTGGCCGCCACTCGACCCGGCGTACCCGGCCCGCCTGAGCGGCGATGGAGTCCGCCAGCAGATCCGCCCCGACTGCCACGATTGACGGCTCGTCGAGCAGCCCTTCGCGCCGAGATTGCACATCTGGCCGCTCTTTTCGCGCCGAGATTGCAGAAGTGGTCGATCTGCGGTCGGCCACTTCTGCAATCTCGGCGCGAGAGTGGGGGGCGTGACCGGTCAAGAGCGCGAGCGCGGCCCGGGTGGCCTGGGCGTTGGAGGCGAAGACCCAGGCACCGGCGGCGGCCAGAGCCTCCGCCTGCCGGTGCAGGTCTTGTGGGTCTGCGGTGGTGCCGATGCAGCTGACGACGACCGGCAGGTCCCGGCCCTGCTCGGCGGCGGCCGCACGGGCGGACCGGATGGCGGGTGCCAGGTCGGCCGCCGGGTCCGGGTGGGCGGCGTGGCCGAGTACGACGTCGAGCAGGAGTACGCCGGTCGCCGGGTCCGCGGCGTGTTCGGCCAGGTGTTCCAGCCGCAAGGTCGGGTCGATCATCGGATGCGCGCGACCAGCGGTGAGCCGATCGTCGCCGAAGTCGATCATCAGATGCCCGCCGGCCGTGAGTGACTCATCCAGGGCGAGTTCCGGGCTCAACGGGATGTTGCTGCGCACCGGCCCGAGCTCGTCGGTCGTCAGCAGCATGGCCT
Organism: Propionibacteriales bacterium; assembly: GCA_009377795.1. Taxonomy (GTDB): domain Bacteria; phylum Actinomycetota; class Actinomycetes; order Propionibacteriales; family Nocardioidaceae; genus WHTJ01. Next base: position 20,785 of record WHTJ01000006.1, read on the forward strand.
CGTCGCAAAGCGTGCCACCGCAGAACAGCCCCCGCAGAAGGCCCATTTTTCCGCGCCGAGATTGCACATCTGGTCGACCAGATGTGCAATCTCGGCGCGAAGGAACGCCCCAAGTGGGCCAGGTCGGCACGTCGTACCCCAATGTGGTCAGCAGCTCCTCGGCGGCGACCGTGAGATCCGGCCGGCCGGGCCCGAGGAGCGCCCACTGGACCGGCGTACCCAGGCTCGCCGCATGGTCCTCCAACGCCGCGGCCACGTCGGGAGCCGGCGGCTTGGAGATCACCACGATCCGCTCGGTCGCCGGGTCGGCGTCGAGCATCCGCAACGCCTGCCGGGTCGCCAGCCCGCCGATGGCCGCGGACAGGTCGCGGCCCCCGACGCCGAGCGCCGCGCTGACCCCGGCGCCGGCCGCATCGAGCAGGGCGAGCAGCTGCTGGCATCCCGTACCGGACGCGGCCACGATGCCCACCGGACCGGGGCGTACGGCGTTGGCGAAGCCCAGCCCGAGCCCGCCGACCACGGCGGTGCCGCAGTCCGGCCCCATCACCAGCAGCCCGCGCCGGTCGGCCTCGGTCTTGATCCGGACCTCCTGCTCCACCGGCACGTTGTCGCTGAACACCATCACATGCCGGCCCGCCTGCAACGCGTCCATCGCCTCGGCGAACGCATACTGTCCGGGCACCGACACCAGCACCAAGCCCGCGTCGTCCCCCCGGCGCAACGCCGACCCGGTGGTGCGCGCGGCTACGTCCTCCTCGACACCGACCATCGGGCCCGACGAGGCGGCGGCCAGCGCGGACTCCACGGCCTCCAGCCCGATCGCCGAGTCCAGCCCATCACGCACGCGTACGGCGACCACCATGTCGGTGGGCGAAGCCTCCGGCACCTCGAATCCCATGTCTTCGAGCAGTTCCAGGTTGAGCGGCGTCGCCATGGCGACCATCGCGGTCTCCACCCCGCCGACCGACGACACGTCGCGGCTCACCTGCATCAGGGTCACCGAATCCGCATAGGAGCCGCGGCGGACCTCCACATGCTCGGCCATCAGACCACCCGGGTGACTGTGACGTCTTCGACAGACACGTTGGCGGGTCGCGCCGAAAACGTCACGCTCAACGGATCATCGAGGGCGAGCGCGGACCCCAACGCCAACCCGGCACCCGAGGTATGTCCCACCGCCAGCAACCGCGACATCGCCGGTTCGACCGACTCGCCTGCATGTCGGGCCTGCAGCACATCCCGCAGCTGAGGGATGGTCTCGCCCACCGCGGCACGGAGCAGCAGGGTCGCGGACAGCGGTGCCGTACGACCCGCCGCCACCTCCCGCTCCACCGCATCCGCGACCCGCCCGCACGGGCGGCCGGCCGCACGCCGGGTCACCAGCCACCCGGCCAGCACGTCGTCACCCACTGGGGTCAGGCCGCCGCCCCGCCCCAGCAGCGCGTCCACCGCCGCCGGGGCGCCGTCGGCCAGCCGAGACAGCGCCGCCTCGGGCAGCTCGGCGCGTACGGCGGCTAGCGAATCGTCGTACGCCGCATACGCACCGGCCGGCACGGGCTCCGAGCGTTCCAGGCCGGGCAGCCGCGGAACCCCCGGATCCACCAGCCGCCTCACCCGCACGTCGTACCGCCCCCACGACACCGACCCGCCACCCACCACCGCCGCGTCCCCGGCCTCGGGCAGAACAAGCCGGGTCGTCCGCAGCCCACACGGCAACCACACCGCGCGTGCGGCGAGGACGCCGATCCATGCCCCGCCGACATCCACATACGCCGCATGCGATCCGCGTGCCACCACGGGCACCGTGCGTGGCGGACCCGCGACCCGCTCCGCCACCCACGGCGAGGTGGCGGCGGCCACGGTGGTGCGCGCAGTCACTTGGCTGGGCTCCCGTCCGATCCGGTCCGCGCGAAGGTACCGACACGTTCCCCATTTGCGACACTATCCGCCGCCCTCGCGAGCACACTAGGGTCAGGTCGGGTAGGGGCGGTGCACGCGCTGAGGAGGTCACCGTGGCTATGTTCGGTTGGAAGGTCGTGCACGGGGGCAAGACGCCACCCCCGGGCGGCGTGGTGGCTCCCGACGAGCGCCTGTCGTGGCCGCGGATGGCCGGGTTCGGTGCACAGCACGTGGTCGCGATGTTCGGGGCGACGTTCGTCTTCCCGATCGTGATGGGGCTCGACCCGCAGCTCGCGGTGATGATGTCCGGCGTTGCCACGATCCTCTTCCTGCTGATCGTGCAGGGAAGGGTGCCGAGCTACCTGGGTACGTCGGCGTCGTTCGTCGGCGGTGTGTTCGCGATCCGCGCGGCCACCGACAGCGACTCGCTGGTGACCGGCTCGATCATGATCGCGGGCGTCGTGCTGGCGCTGACCGGAATCCTGATCACGCTGCTCGGGATCCAGGCGATCCACCGGGTGTTCCCTCCGGCCGTGACCGGTGGCGTGGTCATGCTGATCGGCTTCGGGCTGGCCTTCGTCGTGGCCGACACGTACTGGCCACAGGACCGCTGGGTCGCGAGCCTGACCATGCTGGCGACGTTCCTGTTCACCGTGGTGCTGCCCGGCTTCTGGGGCAGGATCGCCGTACTCCTCGCGTTGATCTTCGGCTACGTGTTCTCGTGGTTCCTCGACCTGAGTGCCGGACCGATCACGTCCGTCCTGCCCGGCGCGAACCTGCGCGACGCGGCGGGCGAGCCGTGCGACGCCGAGGGGCCGTACTGTGTCGCGACCGCGTTCTCCCACGACCGGGTGAGCTTCGACGCGGTCGGTGACGCCGCGTGGATCGGTCTGCCGACGTTCCATGGGCCGTCTTTCGAGGTGTCCGCGATCATCCTCGTACTCCCGGCCGTGATCGCGCTGATCGCCGAGAACACCGGTCACGTCAAGGCGGTCGCCGAGATCACCCGCCGTGACCTCGACCCGATGATCGGGCGCGCGATCTTGGCCGACGGCGTGGGTACGGCGGTGTCCACGAGCGTCGGCGGTTCGCCGACGACGACGTACGCCGAGAACATCGGCGTCATGGCGGCGACCCGGATCTACTCCACCGCCGCGTACTACATAGCCGGCGGGATCGCGATCCTCTTCGGGCTGTGCCCGAAGTTCGGCGCCTTGATCGCGGCGACGCCCGGCGGTGTGCTCGGCGGCATCACGGTGGTCCTGTACGGGATGATCGGCCTGCTCGGCGCGAAGATCTGGATCGAGAACCGTGTCGACTTCGCCAACCCGATCAACCTGGTGCCGATCGCGGCCGGGATCATCCTCGCCGTCGGGCCGGTCTCGCATCAGATCAGCGAGGACTTCACCCTGGAGGGCATCGCCCTCGGCACCATCGTGGCGCTCGCCGGCTGGCATCTACTGCGGTCGCTGGCTCCGGCGCACTTCAAGCAGATGCTGGAGGACGAGCGGATCCAGGCGATCAACGACGCGCAGGCCCGGCGCGACGAGGGGTGATCTCGGCGAGGGAGGATGGAGCTGTGCTATCGCGTTCCGGGGAGGTGAGCACGCACCGGTGAAACCGCGGCCGTTTGCCTATGCCCGCCCGGACGGCGTCGACGAGGCCGTCTCGATGCTGGCCGGGCATCCGGACGACGCGAAGGTCCTTGCCGGTGGGCAGAGCCTGATCCCGCTGCTGTCGATGCGGCTCGCGGCTCCGGCGATACTGGTCGACATCAACCGGATCGGGGAGCTCGCGTACGTCCGGACCGACGAGGACGGCGTGCGGGTCGGCGCGGTCGCGCGGCACAGCGACGTCGAGTACGACGAGGCGGCGGCCGCCGCGCAACCCTTGCTGCGCAAGGCGCTGCGACTGGTCGCGCATCCGACGATCCGCAACCAGGGCACGGTCGTGGGCTCGATCGCGCATGCGGACCCGGCCGCCGAGCTGCCGTTGGCGCTCACCCTGCTGGAGGGCGCCGTCACCTGCCGGTCGCGCGGTGGCGAGCGGCGGATACCGGCTGCCGAGTTTTTCGTTGGACCATTGGAAACGGCTCTGGCGCCCGATGAGCTGGCGACCGAGGTCTTCTTCCCCGTGCTGCCGGCGGGCAGCGGCACGTCCTATCGCGAGATCTCCCGGCGGCACGGCGACTACGCGGTGTGCGGGGTGGCGGCCGTCGTTCGGGTGGACGGGCAGGGTGCCGTGGTCTCGGCGCGGGCCGGCTACCTGTCGATGGCGCCGACGCCGTACACCGTGGACCTCACCGTGCCACTCCACGGCGGTCGCGTCGACGACGGCACGGCATTGGATGGCGCCGTCCAGCTCGCGACTGCGACTGTGGAGCCGGGTACCGACGTCCACGCGACCGCGGACTACCGCCGCCATCTGGCCGGAGTACTGACCCGCCGTGCGCTACACGAGGCCTACGCCAAGGCCGTGCAGAGTTCTGACTCCTCCCCCCGAGATTGCACATCTGGTCGACCAGATGTGCAATCTCGGCGCGAAAAAAGGGGACGACGCTCTCCCGCGAAGACGCACGACATCCGGCTGCACGTCAACGGGACGGCGTACGACGTCACCGTCCCCGCGCGGCGGTTGCTGTCCGACGCCCTCCGCCACGACCTCGGGCTCACCGGCACGCACGTCGGCTGCGAGCACGGCGTCTGCGGCGCCTGCACCGTGCTGATCGACGGGGAGCCGACGCGCTCGTGCCTGATGCTGGCGGTAGCCGCCGAGGGCCACGAGATCACCACGGTCGAGGGTCTCGCCGAGGACGACGGCACCCTCGGACCCGTACAGCGGGCGTTCAAGGAGTGCCACGGCCTGCAATGCGGGTTCTGTACGCCCGGGTTCCTGACCACGGTCACCGCCGGTCTGCGGGACAACCCGGCGCCGACGCGCGAAGAGGCGCGGGACATGGTGGCCGGAAATCTCTGCCGCTGCACGGGATACCAGAACATCGTCGCCGCAGTCCTCGGAGCCGCCGAGCAAGCGCCGGAGACGGTGGCGCCATGACCACGAGGTTGTTCGGCGAGCCGATCCGGCGGGTGGAGGACGAGCGGCTGCTGCGCGGAGACGGGCAGTACGTCGACGATCTAGGCTCGGACGCCCTGCACCTGGCCGTCGTACGCTCGCCACACGCGCACGCCCGCATCGTCGACATCGACGTCGACGCCGCGCTGGACGTCGACGGGCTGGTCGCGATCTACACGTACGACGACCTCACCGGCCCGCTCGCCGAGCCGCTGCCCCTGCTGATCCCGCATCCGAATCTCACCCAGGGGCGTACTCAGTACGCCCTCGCCAAGGACGAGGTGAACCACGTCGGCGAGGCGGTCGCGATGGTGGTCGCCACCGACCGCTACGCGGCCGAGGACGCCGTGGACCGGATCGACGTCACCTACGAACCCCTGCCCGCGGTCGTCGGCCTCGACGCGGCTCGCCGGGCGGAACACCTCGTGCACGACGACGTACCCGGCAACGTCGCGGCCCGCATGGGCCAGTCCAACGGCGACGCCGCGTCGGCGATCGCGTCGGCGCCGCACCGGCTGAGCCTCGACCTCCAGATCGAGCGGAGCGCCAGTACGCCGCTCGAGGGCCGGGGCGTGCTCGCCCGATGGGACACCGAGGCGCACCGAATGCGGGTCTGGTCGTCCACCCAGACCTCGACCGGCGTCCGGGCGGCGATCGCGGCCAAGCTGGGTCTCGACCTCGGCCAGGTCGACGTCATGACGCCGGATGTCGGCGGCGGCTTCGGGGTGAAGATCGTGCATCCGTGGCCGGAGGAGGTGATGGTGCCGTTCGCGGCGCGGGCGCTCGGTCGCCCGGTGAAGTTCACCGAGGACCGGCGCGAGCACTTCGTCTCCGCCGCGCACGAGCGCGCGCAACAGCACCACGTCGAGGTCGGATTCGACGACGACGGCCGCATCCTCGGACTGGCGGTGAGGTTCTGGCACGACAACGGCGCCTACACGCCGTACGGCCTGATCGTCCCGATCATCAGCTCGACCCAGCTGCTCGGGCCGTACAAGCCGGGTGCCTACACCGTCGAGTTCGAGAGCCTCTACACCAACACCGTGATCGTCACTCCCTATCGGGGTGCGGGACGGCCGCAGGGCGCCTTCGTGATGGAACGCACGGTGGACGCGATCGCCCGCTATCTCGGCAAGGACCGCATCGAGGTCCGGGAGACCAACTTCATCCAGCCGCAGGAGATGCCGTACGACCACGGTCTGGTGTTCCAGGATGGCAAGCCGCTGATCTACGACTCGGGCGACTTCCCGGCCACTCTGGACAAGCTCAAGAAGCTGGTCGGCTGGGAGGAGTTCGAGTCCTTCCGAGCGCAGGCTCGTGCCGAGGGGCGGCGGGTCGGCATCGGGCTGGGTTGCTATGTCGAGGGCACCGGGGTCGGGCCGTACGAGGGCGGGCACGTGCAGATCGAGACCAGCGGCAAGGTCAAGGTCGCGACTGGGCTGACCTCGCAGGGGCAGGGGCATCAGACGGTCTTCGCGCAGGTGGTCGCGGACGAGCTCGGCGTACCGATCGAGGACGTCGAGGTCGTCACCGGTGATACCCGAAGATTTCCTTATGCGGTGGGGACTTTCGCCTCACGGGCGGCGGTGATGAGCGGTTCGGCGATCGCGCTCGCCGCCCGCAAGGTGCGGGCCAAGGCGCTCCACATCGCTGCGGATGCGCTGGAGGTGGACGAAGCCGACCTGGAGATCGTCGACGGCGTGGTACAGGTCCGGGGCGCGTCGAAGAACCAGATCGCGCTTGGGACGGTCGCCGTACTCTCCAACCCGCTGCGGTACGCCTTCGACCGGGCATCGGTCGCGGCCACCCAGTTCGCCGTCGGGGACCCGACGCAGCCTCCCGTTCCCGAGGGCCAGGAGCCGGGTCTCGAGGGCCGCGACTACTACTCGCCGAACCAGTCGACCTTCGCCAACGGGATGCACGCCGTCGTGGTCGAGACCGACCCGGACACCGCGGAGATCTCGATCCTGCGGTATTGCGTCGTGCACGACTGCGGCCCGATGATCAATCCGCGAGTCGTGGAGGGGCAGATCCACGGCGGGGTGGCGCAGGGCGTCGGAGGAGCGTTGTACGAGCGGATGGCGTACGACGAGCACGGACAGCTGGTCAACGCGTCGTTCATGGACTTCCTGATGCCGTACGTCACCGAGATCCCCGACACCATCGAGATCGACCATCTGGAGACGCCGACCCCGTTGAACCCACTGGGGATCAAGGGCGCCGGGGAGGCCGGGGTGATCCCCACCGCGGCAGCGCTCGCGGCCGCGATCGAGGACGCCGAAGGCTTCCCGATCACCCGGATGCCGATCTCACCCTCGGATCTGTTCGAGCTGCGGCGGCTCCATGCTCAGGGGGACGCCGGCTCGGAGAGGAGCGACGACCGATGAGGATCGCCGGAGACGCCGTACTCCATGCGCCGGTCGGGGAGGTCTGGGACGCGCTGCTCGATCCCGCGATCCTGGTGCGCACCATCCCCGGCTGCGAGCGGCTGGAGTCCACGGGGGAACACACATACGCGATGACCGTGACCGCCGGGGTCGCCTCGATCACGGGTACGTACGCCGGCACGGTGGAGCTGCGCGACCTCGACCGGCCGAGATCGTTGACCATGAGGATCGCCGCTTCCGGCGCACCAGGAACCATCGGCGCCGACGTGAACGTGACATTCTCCGGCGACGATGACCACACCACGCGGCTCGCCTATGAGGCGGACGCGGTCGTGGGCGGGACGGTCGGCGGCGTCGGCCAGCGGATGCTCACCTCGGTGGGCAGGCGCCGGGCGGGCGAGTTCTTCACCGCGGTGGACGACGTGCTGACCGGACAGGCGCCCGCAGCCGCGGTGGACGGTGGCCGTACGCCGTCCTCCGGGACGGACTCGGAAGTCGGCACGGTCTTCACCGCACCTGCCCGCACGACGGGACGCGACGACTTCTCCAAGGGACTCGTCGTCGGCGGCGGGCTGGTGCTGCTCGGGGTCGTCGCCGGAGCCGTCGCGAGTCGGCGCAGGCGCTGACGCGGGACGCGGGCCGGGCGAGGCGGTCTCGCATCCGGCTGCGGTTCCCATTCGTACAAGACCACGGACGGCCGGGCGACCTAATGTCGCGGCATGACGGAACGAACACGCCCCTCCGCACAGCCGCAACCGATGCTCGCCGTGAGCGATGTCGAGAAGGCCAGCAAGTGGTATCAGCAGGTGCTCGCGGGAGTGAGTGGTCATGGTGGCCCCGAATATGAACGGTTGCTCGTCGACGATGTGCTGGTCCTGCAGTTGCATCAGATCGACGTCGAGCACCACCACGGCCCCTTCGGCGACGCGACACAGCCGCTCGGCAACGGGATGGCAGTCTGGTTCGAGGTCGACGATTTCGACGCCGCGGTGGACCGCGTTCGCCGGGCCTCGGCACAGATCGTGACCGATGTGCATCACAACCCGAATGCCGGACATCGCGAGATCTGGCTGCGCGACCTCGACGGGTATCTCGTCGTGCTGGCCGGAAGCTAGTCGCGCCACCTGTAAGGCGTACCGGTGCCGGTCCTCGCGGGAAGAACGCCATGACACGTTCGGTCACGGTGCACCCGGGTGCGGTGTGACTGAACGTGTCATGCGTTTGCGCGAGGTCGGCCAGATGTGCAATCTCGGCGCGAGGAGGACGTGCCGGACGAGGTCTTCGGCGGTACCGTCGTAAGCATGAGAGCGTTCACCGCGGCGGCGGTTCAGGTGCAGCCGCGCCACGAGGAGCTGTCGCCGGACACCATCAAGGCCAACGTCGAGCACTGCGCGGACTGGGTCGAACGCTGCGTCGAGTCGACCGGCGCCGAGCTCGTCGTTCTCCCGGAGACCTGTACGACCGGCTTCACGCCCGCCGTCACTCCGGAGAAGCTGTGGGATCTCGTCGAGGGATTCCCCGGTGCCATGACCGAACCCCTCCACGAGGTGGCGGGCCGGGTCGGGGTTCATGTGGTGTACGGCGCGTATGAGCGAGGTCCCGAGCGTGGGGTGGTCTACAACTCCGCCGTACTCGCCGGACCCACGGGAGATGTGCTCGGCGTCTACCGCAAGACCCACCCGTTCTGCACCGAGCTCCGCTCGCGTGGTGGATGGGTGACGCCGGGGGACGACGTGTGTGTCGTCGACACCGATCTGGGAAGGATCGGGCTGATCGTCTGCTTCGACGGCGACTACCCGGAGCTGTCGCGGATCACGGCGCTCAAGGGCGCCGAGGTCATCTGCCGGCCGTCCGCGCTGTTGCGGTCCGCGGACATCTGGGAGCTCACCAACCGGGCACGCGCGTATGACAACCACGTCTTCGTCGTCGGCGCGAACGCAGTCGGCATCGACCCCGGCGGAATGCTGTACTACGGCAACTCGATGATCGTGACGCCGATCGCCGAGGTGATCGGCCGTACCTCGACGTACGAGTCCTGGGTCTCGGCACGGCTCGATCCGGCGACCGCGATGGCGGCGCTGAGTCCCGGCTCCAGCGTGCCGCAGGGGTTCGACCATCTCGCCGATCGCAACCTCGAGTTGATCCGTCGTCATGTCGACACGTTGACCGGCGAGGGCGGGACGTCCTTCCCGTTCGATCGCCCCGACCCGCGCCACGCCTGACCGGCGTACGGTTCAATGGCGTCATGGTCGCCGTACCTTCCGCACCGCAGCACCGCCTGCGGATCGGGATCGACACCGGCGGCACGTTCACCGACGTGGTGGCGTTCGACGAGTCCACCGGCACGCTGACCACGACCAAGACCCCGTCCACGCCGAGCGAGCCGGCCGACGCCTTCCTGGCCGGTATCGAGAAGGTGCTCCAGATCGCCGGTCTGCCGGACGTCGGCGGTGAGGCGATCACGGCGGTGAGTCACGGTACGACGGTCGCGACCAACCAGCTGCTCGAGGGAAAGGTCGAGCGGCTCGGCTTCGTCACCACCGAGGGCTACGAGTTCGTGCTGGAGATCGCCCGGCAGTCCGTGCCGGACGGCTATGGCAACTCGTACTTCTGGGTGAAGCCCGACCGCATTGTGCCGGTCGACCTGGTGAGGACGGTCGGCGGCCGGCTGGACTACACCGGAGCGGAGATCCGGCCGTTCGACGAGGAGCAGGCGCGGGCCGTTGCGCGGTGGTTCCGCGAACGCGGCATCGCGACGATCGGCGTGTGCCTCCTCCACTCGTACGCGAACCCGGCGCACGAGGAACGGATGGGCGAGATTCTCACCGAGGAGCATCCGGAGGCGGTGTGCTCGCTCTCGTCGCAGGTGCTGCGTGAGTACCGCGAGTACGAGCGGTCGATGACGACGCTAGTCGACGCGGCGGTGAAGCCGCGGGTGTCGGCGTACGTCGCGAGCATCCGTACCCGCCTCGACGCCTACACCGGTGGCGACGAGGACGCCCGCCGGGTGCCGTTCTACATGATGAAGTCGAACGGCGGTGTGCTCAGCGCGGACGAGGTCGTGCACCAGCCGATCAGCACCGTGCTGTCCGGACCGGCCGCCGGGGCTCTGGGTGCGGCGCTCATCGCCCGCCACGCCGGGTTCGACAAGGTGCTGACCTGCGACGGCGGCGGTACGTCCACCGACGTCTGCGTGGTGGTCGACGGCGAACCCACGCTGACCACGGAGGGCAGCGTAGGCCGCTATCCGAGCAAGATCCCGATGATCGACATCGTGACGGTGGGCGCCGGTGGCGGGTCGATCGCCTGGCTCTCGCCGGAGGGGACGCTCAAGGTGGGCCCCGCCTCGGCGGGCGCCGATCCGGGTCCGCTGTGCTACGCCAAGGGCGGTACGGACGTCACGATCACCGATGCGCATGTGGTCCTGGGGCGCATCCCGCCGTACCTGCTCGGCGGCGAGATCCCGCTGGAAGTCGAGGCCGCCCGGCGTGGGCTCACCCAGCTTGCGGACAAGCTCGGCATGGGCGTGGAGGAGTGCGCCCTCGGGGTGCTCGAGATCTCGGCCTGGAACCAGGCCAACGCCGTACGGCAGCTCACCGTGCAGCGTGGGCTTGATGTCCGCGACTTCACGCTCACCACCTTCGGCGGGTCCGGCTCGCTGCTGCTCTGCCGGCTGATCGACGTACTGAACCTCCCCGCCGTACTCGTGCCGCCGGACCCCGGCAACGTGTCCGCGTTCGGTCTCCTGACCGTGGACGTGAAGAACGACTATGTCCAAACGTTCGTTTCGTTGCATGAAAATCTCGATCTGGAAGAGGTGGCTTCGCGGTACGCCGAGCTGACCGACAAGGCGGCCGAAGCGCTGGACAAGGAGGGCTTCGCGCGGGATCGGCATCGATATGCCCGCACGGCCGACCTGCGCTACTTCGGTCAGGCTTACGAGGTGCGGGTCGGCGTACCCAGCGGGCCGATCGACCGGCGCCTCGCCGACCGGGTGGCCGAGTCCTTCCACGCCGAGCATCGCGCGTTGTACGGCTACGACTTCGCGGGTGACGACCGGCAGCAGGTGGAGTGGGTGAACCTGCGGGTCTCGGGGATCGGCCCGATCCAGCGGCCGGAGGTCCGCCGGCACGACCCGGTGCCGGACGGTGCGGCGGCGGGACCGTCTGGCACGCGGCCGGTCTGCTTCTCGGCGGAGGGTGCGTACGTGGAGACGCCGCTCTATGCGCGGGACGATCTGCGGCCCGGGAACCGGCTGGCGGGTCCGGCGATCATCGAGGAGTACGGCGCGACGGTGCCGGTCCACCCCGGGTTCGTCGCCCGCGTCGACGACTACCTGAACATCATCGTGACCCGGGAGGAGGGCGCGGATGACGGCGTATGACGAGACCGCGGCGTCGAGTCCGGCGCCCACCCGGTTTCCGTTCGGCATGCTGACCGCCGACGCCGGCGCGTCGGTCGACCCCGTCGTACTCGAGATCGTTCAGGGCAGCCTCGCGTCGGTGGAGAAGGAGGTCGAGACCGCGATCGCACGGACGTCGCGGTCGCCCATGATCAGGGATGCGCACGACTTCCGCGCGGGAATCCACGACCGGCTTCTGCGCAAGCTCACCGGCCGTTCCTACAGCGCGCTGGTGCATCCGGTGGTACGTGACTTCCCGCTGGAGGAGATGCGTCCGGGCGATGTCTTCTTTCACAACGACGTATACGAATCCGAGGGTGGGATCGGCCACCTGCCCGATCTCTGCGTGACGGTCCCCGTAATCTCGGCGCGAGGGGGCGCGCGAGGGGGCGCGCGAGGGGGCGCGCGAGGGGGCGCGTGAGGGGGCGCGTGAGGGGGCGCGTGAGGGGGCGCCGGAGGTGGTGGCGTTCGTCCAGGCGTTCGGACACCACGACGACATCGGCGGAGCCGTGCCGGGGTCGATGCCGAGCGAGGCGACCTCGGTGTTCGTGGAGGGACTGATGGTCCCCCCGATCAAGCTGTGGGAGGGCGGGCGGCCGAACCGGGCGGCGCTCACGATCATGACCCGGAACACCCGGATGCCGGAGTCGCTGGCCGCCGACCTCGATGCCGAGTGCTCGGCCTGCCTGATGGGCGCGCGGCGGCTGGGCGAGCTGTTCGAGCGGTACGGCCTGGAGACCGTCGAGGCGTGCTTCGACGCGATCATCGACCGTACGACGCAGACCTACCGCCGGGAGATCCTCTCCAAGATCCCGGTCGGCCAATGGGTGTGGGAGGACTACGCCGAGCACGACGGCGTCGACCCGCCGACGCTGCACCGGCAGCGCATCACCCTCACCCGGACTCCGCCGGAGGACCCGGACGGCGAGCAGCTGGTGATCGACTTCGCCGGCACGTCTCCGCAGGCCAAGGGGCCGATCAACCACTGCGGGGACTATTCCGACGGGGTGTTCCTCAAGAAGTGGCTCGCGCCGATACTCCGCAATCTCGCCGACTCGCCCGAGCGGATGGCCGAGCTGGACGTCAACGAGGGCGTCGTGCCGCTGATCGAGATGCGGTTCCCCCCGAAGGGCACTCTCCTCACGCCGGAGTTCCCGGCGCCGACCAACGCGCGTACGTTCGTGATCCTGCGGCTGCTCGGCGTGCTGGCCGGCGTACTCGCCAAGGCGGTCGACGGCCGGATGCCCGCCGACCAGGAGACGATCCGCTACACCGGGGTGTACGGCGAGGACGCCGACGGCCGGCCCTACCTGATGCGCGAGGTGCTCGGCGGCGGGTCGGGCGGCCGGTACTACGCGGACGGCGAGGACACCATCCACGTCGTCCCGGACTCGCGGAACCTGCCGACTGAGTTCACCGAGTCTCGTTTCCCCTTTGTGGTCGAGCGATTGGGCCTGGCGGTGGACTCCGGGGGACCGGGTGCCCATCGCGGCGGTCTCGGGTACGAGAAGCACATCCGGATGCTCAAGGACGCGCACTTCATGTCGATCGCCGATCGGTCGATCCTGTCCTGCTGGGGAGTACGCGGTGGGAAGGCCGGACGGCCGTTCCAGGTCGTGGTCGACCCGGGCGGTCCGAACGAACGCGAGGTGCACGCGCTCGCGGATGCGGAGCCGGTCCGGGCAGGCGAGATCATCCGGATCCGTACGACCGGCGGCGGAGGCTGGGGTGACCCGCTCGAACGCGACCCCGAGCTGGTAGCACGCGACGTCCGATGGGGCAAGGTCTCGACCGGCGCGGCGCACGCGGACTACGGCGTCGCCATCATCGGCAACGTCGACGGCGACGATCTGGGATACGACGCGGCCGCGACCCGCGAGCTGCGCGCCGAGCGAACCCAAGGCCGTACCGCCAACGCGGCCGACGAGCCCTTCTTCGACCGAGGACCGGGCTACGCCCAACTGGCCGGCCTGCCGTCCGCGCCAGCCGACTGGCTCTGATCCCCGTCGCGGACAGGAGGAAAGCATGGCAACGGATTTCACCGAAGAGACCGCCACCGACGCCGTCGTCGCAAGCCTCGCCGATACCCCCGACCCCCGGCTCCGCGAGATCCTGACCGGCGTGGTGCGGCACCTGCACGAACTGGTCCGCGAGGTCGGGCCGACGCTGGACGAGTGGGAGCAGGCCATCGACTACCTCACCGCGGTCGGGCAGATGTGTGACGACAAACGGCAGGAGTTCATCCTGCTGTCCGACGTGCTCGGAGTCTCCATGCTGGTCGAGACCATCAACGGCCGGCGCTCCGACGCGGCCACGAACTCCACCGTCCTCGGGCCGTTCCACGTCGTCGAGTCACCGGCCCGCGAGCTTGGCGCGAGCATCGACCTGATCGGCGACGGCGAGCCTTGTGTCGTGACCGGGCGCGTCGTATCCGTCGACGGGACCCCGCTCCCCGGCGCACAGCTCGATGTCTGGCAGGCGAACGACCACGGCTTCTACGACGTGCAGCAGCCGGATGTGCAGCCGCTGGGCAACGGCCGTGGGCTGTTCACCGCCGATTCCAACGGCGAGTTCTGGTTCCGCACCGTCCTTCCGAGCCATTACCCGATCCCGACGGACGGCCCGGTAGGGAAGCTGCTCGACAACACCACGCGACACCCGTACCGGCCGGCGCACATCCACTTCATCGTCGGCGCGGAGGGACACACTCCGGTGACGACGCACATCTTCGTCTCGGACAGCCCCTACATCGAGACCGACGCGGTGTTCGCGGTGAAGAAGAGCCTGATAAAGGAGTTCCGCCGGGTCGACGATCGCAGCGAGGCGGAGAAGTACGGCGTACCCTCGCCGTTCCGGCTGACGAACTTCGACATCGTCCTCGAACCCGCCTAACCCCCTTTCGCGCCGAGATTGCACATCTGGCCGACTCGCGGTCCGGGTCAGGCGGGCAGCGCCTCGCCGCCGACCGGCCGGATCGGGTGGAGCGGAACGCGCCACGCTAGCTGCCACCCACCCCCACCCCGGGTCGCGCCCTGCGGATCAGGCGATAACCCCGCCACCGGCAGTACGCAACGGCTACATTCGTCGCTGTGAGGCTGTTGATCGCCCTGGGCGGGAACGCGATGACGGCCGCGGACGGTTCGGCGCGGCCGGCCGACCAGCGGGCGGCGATCACGGCGGCGATGGAGGCCGTGGCCGATCTGGTGGTCGCGGGTCACCGGGTGGTGCTGACGCACGGCAACGGCCCGCAGGTGGGCAATCTTCTGTTGAAGAACGAGCTGGCCGCCGAGGTGGTGCCTCCGGTTCCGCTGGACTGGTGTGGTGCGCAGACCCAGGCGACGATCGGCATGTTGGCGATGGACGCACTGGACCGGCTGCTTCCCGAGCGAGGGTCGTCGACGCGGTCTGCGACGCTGGTCTCCCGCACGCTGGTCGACCGGGACGATCCGGCGTTCGCGACGCCGACCAAGCCGATCGGCCGTTATGTCACGCGTGCCGAGGCGGAGCTGATGATGGACCACGGCCAGCACTGGGTGGAGATCAAGGATCGTGGCTGGCGTCGCGTGGTCGCCTCACCCGAGCCTCGCGAGTGTCTGGATGTCGCGGGTGTGACTGCGCTGCTGGATGCTGGTTATGTTGTGGTCTGCTCCGGTGGTGGTGGTATTCCGACGGTGTCCGACGAGCAGGAGGGATACATCGGTGTGGAGGCGGTCATCGACAAGGACCTCACCGCGGCGCTGCTCGCCATGCAGCTGGACGTGGATACGCTCGTGATCGCGACCGACGTGGACTCTGCCGTCATCGGATGGGGTACGCCGCAGGCCAGGCCGTTGGGTCGGGTCACCCCGGTCGAGTTACGGCGTCTGGCCACCGAGGGCCACTTCGCGGCCGGCTCGATGGCGCCGAAGGTGGAGGCCGTGACCCGGTTCGCCGAGCGCACCGGGCGTCCGGGCGTGATCACGTCGCTGGCTCGGATCGAGGCCGCCGTCGCGGGTGACGCAGGCACTCGTGTCTTGGTGGACGTGTGAGTGTATTGCCCGCCGTACAAGAGAATCTCAACCTCGCGGAAGGACAGCTCACGTGCCATCTGCAATCGAAGTGCGCAAGGTGCCGCTGCACTCGGTCAGCGACGCCAGCGAGTTCGCCAAGCTGATAGACGACGGCGTGATGGAGGCGGACCGGGTGATCGCCATCATCGGCAAGACGGAAGGCAACGGCGGCGTCAACGACTACACCCGGATCATCGCCGACCGCGCATTCCGCGAGGTGCTGGTCGGGAAGGGCAGCCGGCCGATGGACGAGGTCAAGCAGATACCCGTCGTGTGGTCGGGCGGCACCGACGGCGTGATCAGCCCGCACGCGACGGTGTTCGCCACCCTGCCGGAGGAGAAGGCCGCGCCGACCGACGAGTTGCGGCTGACGGTGGGGTTCGCGATGAGCGAGCAGTTGCTGCCCGAGGAGATTGGGCGTACGCCGATGATCTCCAAGGTCGCCGACGCGGTGAAGACCGCGATGGGCCGGGCCGGAATCTCCGACCCGGCCGACGTGCACTACGTACAGACCAAGACCCCGCTGCTGACCATCGACATGATCCGGGACGCCAAGCAGCGTGGAAAGACGGTCTGGACCGAGCACACCCTGGAGTCGATGGATCTGTCCAACGGCGTGACCGCGCTCGGGGTGGCGGTAGCGCTCGGCGAGATCGAGATGCCGACCGACGAGGACGTGCTCCGCAATCGGGACCTCTACTCCGCAGTGGCGTCCTGCTCATCCGGCGTGGAGCTGGACCGCGCACAGGTCGTGGTCGTCGGCAACACCCGTGGGGTCGGCGGGCGCTACCGCATCGGCCATTCGGTGATGCGGGACGCGCTCGACGCCGACGGGATCTGGGACGCCATCAGGGACGCCGGCCTCGAGCTCCCGGAGCGCCCGCATCCCCGTGACCTGAGCGGCCGCGTGGTCAACGCGTTCCTCAAGTGCGAGGTCAGCCAGGACGGTCAGGTGCGCGGACGACGCAACGCGATGCTGGACGACTCCGACGTGCACTGGCACCGGCAGATCAAGGCGTGCGTCGGCGGAGTGGCGGCGGCCGTCACCGGTGACCCGGCGGTCTTCGTCTCGGTGTCCGCAGCCCATCAGGGCCCGGACGGCGGCGGTCCGGTCGCGGCCATCGTCGACCTGGGCTGACCTTCCCACCTTCGCGCCGAGATTTCCGCAATCACGGCGCAAAAAGCGTGCAGAGGTGCAATCTCGGCGCGAGAAGTGCGACATTCGGGCTTGGGCAGGGCATGGCCGCGGTGCTCAACCTCGTCGTACGCCGGGAGGGGCGGTCGGAGGCGACGTGACTCCGCTTCGCTTGCTCGGCTGGTGCTGCTTGCGCCACCCGTACCGGGTGAGGCCCCGCGGCTTGTAGATGTTCAGGACCAGCGGTCCGAGCAACACCAGCAGGCCGCCCACCGAGTGGAAGAGATCGCCGCTCAGCGCGCTGGGATCGACGTCCGGATCCGCCGCCGCGTCGGCCATCTCGCCGATGGCCGGCAGGTGCGAGACCAGGATGACGGTCGCGAAGAGGGTCAGCAGGAGACTGATCACGACCCAGTAATGCCGGAACAAACCCCAGGGCGTGCCCAGGGCCTGCACGATCCCGGTGAGCAGCGAGGCGAGAGCCAACGGAACGATGGCGAACCGGGCGACCGGCTCCATCATCAGGTAGGCGGCGCGGACCGTCTCGGGGTCCTGGCTGGTCAAAGCGGGTACGTGGAGCGCCAGGTACGCCGCGATCGCTCCGAGCCAGCCGACCGACGTCATGACATGAACGGTGAGCGCGAACTTGCGCATGCGGGGTGGCATGGTCATCGGTGGCCGCCCCTCTCGCCGAGGCGCGGCGGCAGGAGCATCAGTGGCCACCGGGCCCGAACGAATCAGGACCGTGACCGCCGCTGATCAGCATGATGGCGCCAACCGCCAGGATCACGAGACCCACGATGACGCCCGACACCCACACCCATCGTGGGGTCTTGGGTGGTGCGTCGGTGTCGTCGGTATCCGAGGTGGGGGGTGGGTCAGCCATGTGCGTGTCCTCCTCCGCGTTCGCGCGAAACGATTTTACGATACAAGATGTCGTCATAATATCCAGGGTGTCGCGAGAGGGACTTCGCGTATCCTGGTCTGGTGCCGAAGCTGTGGAAGGACACGATCGAGACGCACCGCCAGACGGTGCGCGAGGCGATCATGGACACCACCTGGAGGCTGGTCGCCGAGCACGGCCTGCTGTCGGTGACGATGTCGCAGATCGCCGAGCAGGTCGGCATCGGGCGAGGGACGTTGTACAAGTACTTCCCGGACGTCCAGTCGATCCTGTTCGCCGAGCACGAGCGCCACGTCAGCGGTCACCTCGAACAGCTCGCCGAGCTTCGCGAGCGGGCCGGCGACCCCGCGGAGCGACTCGAGGCGGTGCTGCAGGCCTATGCGCGCATCTGCCATTACCGCGAGCGCCACGGCACCGAGGAGCTTGGGGCCCTCCTGCATCGCGGTGAGCACGTCACGCGGACGCAGCAACAGCTCCTCGACTTGTTCCGGGACCTGTTGAGCGAGGTCGCGGCCACCGGTGATCTTCGCGACGATGTCTCGCCCGCCGAGCTCGCGAGCTACTGCCTGTACGCCCTCTCGGCGGCGGGCAGCCTGCCGTCCGAGGCGGCGGTTCGCAGCCTTGTCGCGGTCACCCTGGACGGACTGCGTCCCCAACCGTGATTCGCTTCGGTGCCGCCCGGGCGGCGATCCCGCTCGGCCTCCCACAAATCCGTTTCTGACATCGGGTAGGCGACGGGGACGGCATCGGCTGCGCACGGAGCGTGGTCGGGCGACGGGATTGCTTGCCACCACGTCTGGTTGGTCACGCGGGATTGCGGATCCCAACGCAGGAGGTGTGGGGGTGTTCTTCGGCCGTCGGCCATCCGTCGTACACCTGCGACGGCTACGGGCAGCGGCCTTTTTCTAACCCGACGCAGCACCGGCATGCCACCGGGTCGCCGCATGCGTCGGCGCCATAGCCGAGCGTGACGTGGATGGGGGGCGCTCGGTCTTCACCTTGGGGGTCTCGGGAGCGGCGGCCGGGACGGTCCCGTCGTTTGAAACGGAGAGGTGGCTATGAAGATATTCCGCAGCCGAGTCGTCGCAGTTGCGACTGGTGCTGTCTTGCTGGCCGGTCTTGGAGGAATCGGCGGTGCGACGGCGGCCAGCATGATCGGCACCGACGACATCCGTAATGGTGCGGTGACGAAGCCGAAGGTCGCCAAGGACAGCGTCGGAGGCGCTGAGCTTATCCATGGCAGTGTGCGAAGTGGCCCCGTCGCGGATGGCTCGCTCGGCATGAGGGACCTCAACGACTTCACCAAGGAGAAGATCAAGTCGGTGGGGCCCGAGGGGCCGGCAGGGCCGGTGGGTCCCGAGGGTCCGGCAGGGCCGGAGGGGCCCGTTGGTCCGATCTGCCCGGACGGACTGGAGCTGACCGGACCGTTCATGGTTCGGACCGGCACGCAGGGCACGGCCGTTCACGTGGAGGCGTGGTTGTGCACACCGGTTGAGTCGGAGACCACGCCCTAACGCGGGCGCGGCAGCTCCACCCGGAGGCCCCTGTCCCTACGAGGGGGGAGGGGCCTCCGCCGTGTCTTGCACGGCCGTGTCCAGGCCGTCCAGCCAGGCGCGGACGCTCTCGTCGTGCTGCCCTAGGGTCGGCGGCGGCTGGTGGGTCGCGCGCCCGCCGGCGTACGGCTGGTCGTCGAGCCGCAGCACCGGACCCGGCAGCGCGATCCGTCCGGCCGTGGGATGGTCGACGTCGATCACCAGCCCCTGGGACCGGGTCTGCTCCCAGGTGTAGACCTCGTCGAGTGAGCGGACCTTGCCGGCCGGAACGCCGGCCTTCTCCATCAGCTGCAGCCAATGCTCGGCCGGATGGGTCGCGAACCGCTCCTCGATCACCGCGATCAGCTCGTCACGGTGGAGCACCCGGTCGTGGTTCGTGGCGAACCGCGGCTCGTCGGCGTCCAGACCCGCCGCGTCCGCGAAGGCGCGCCACAATGACTCGGACCCGCAGGTGATCTGAACCGGCGCCGTCGCGGTGTGGAACAACCCGTACGGCGAGATCGACGGATGGTGCGCACCCGCGACGCCGGGCACCTCACCGGCAATCGTGTACCGCGTGCCCTGGTAGGCATGGATGCCGACGACGCCGGCCAGCAAGCTGGTGCGTACGACGCGCCCGCGCCCGGTGCGCTCGCGTTCGTAGAGTGCGGCCACGACGCCGTACGCGCCGTTCATCCCGGCCAGCAGGTCGGTCAGCGGCACACCCACCTTGGTGGGCTGGTCCTCCGACCAGCCGGTCATGCTCATCAGTCCGCCCTCACCCTGCAGGATCTGGTCGTAGCCCGCGCGATGCGACTCCGGCCCGTCGTGCCCGAAGCCGCTGATCGACAGCACGATGAGCCGCGGGTTGATCTCGTGCAGACGCTGCACCGAGAAACCCAGGCGGTCGAGCACACCGACCCGGAAGTTCTCGCACAAGACGTCGGCTCGCTCGACCAGCCGGGTCAGGAGGGACTTGCCCTCGTCGGTCTTGAGATCCGCCGTGACCGACTCTTTGTTGCGGTTGCAGGAGAGGAAGTACGTCGACTCGCGCTGGTCGTCATCTCCGACGTACGGCGGCCCCCATCCGCGGCTGTCGTCCCCGGTCGGGCTCTCCAGCTTGATCACCCGGGCGCCGAGATCGCCCAGCATCATGGCGGCGTGTGGCCCGGCCATGGCGCGGGTGAGGTCGAGTACGAGGATGTCGGACAGTGGGCCTTCGGTTTGCATGGCATGCACGGTAGCCGCCCGACCGACCGGGGCCGACACGAGGCCTCAGGTGGCTGGCCGGCCGCCACGGGGGAAAGACGACCGGCCAGGCCGCTGACTGTAGCAGTCGCCCGATGCCAATTCTAGAGGTCGCCGACCGGTCAGAATCGGTCGTTCTGCGGGCGCGATGCGTCAGCTATCCAGGGCGACGAGGGAGACCGCGACCGCGGCCAGCGCGAGACCCGCGGCCTGGCCGCGATGGATCCGCTCGTGCAGCAGGATGGCGGCCAGCAGGACGGTGGACGCGGGATAGAGCGACGACAGTACGGCGCTGACCGACAGCAGCCCGAGCTGGGTCGCGAACAAGAACATTCCGGTCGCCGCGGCACCGAGTGGCCCCACGATCACCGCCCGCAGAGCCTCCCGGTCGGTCGGCCACCATTGCGCGCGCAGGATCGTGGCGAGTGCGACGATCGCCGGCAGCGACACCACCTGGGCGACCGCCAGGGCCGGTAGCTCGGCGTCCCCACCGACCTGTCCCAGCCCGGCGAACAGAGTGCCGAATCCGAGCCCCGCGAGCAGCCCGTCGACCACACCCGTACGTCGCGCCTTCGCCCATACGGACTCATGAACGACCACGCGAGCATCGCCGTGGGCCCCCGGGTTGCTCGCCGGCTCGGTATGTCCTCCCGCGAGGTCCTCCTCGATCTCGGACGATCGCGACACCAACCAGATCGCGGGAAAGGCACACACCACACCCAGCCAGGTAAACGCCGCCGGACGCTCGCCGCTCACCACTCCGACCGCGACCGGCAGCAAGGCGGAACCCACGGCGGACAACGGAGCGACCACGGTCATCCGCCCACTGGCCAGGCCGCGATAGAGGAACGCCGAACCCACGGCCGTGCCGACGCCTGCGACGGCACCCCAGGACGCGTCCGCCATGGTCGGTCGGCCGCCGACCACGAGCGCCACGAGCAGCGTGCACGCCGCGGACGAGACCTGCGCAACGAACGCCACCGACCACACCTGCGTGCGTCGCGACAGCAGCCCGCCGACGAAGTCGGACACCCCATAGATCAGCGCCGATCCCAGCGCGAGCACGATCGCCATGGGCCGACCCTAAGGTGCGCCTCCTATCCGCCGTCCTACTGCGCGGCCCCCGGCGGGCGGGCCGGCTCGCGCGGGCCGCCGTCGAGGTCGGTCGATCTGGGCGGCCGATAGCCTGGGCCTGATCCGTCTCGTCTCGATTCAGGAGTACGCCGCAGTGGCCCGCGCCCGTCTGCTCGACACCGTCCAGAACGCCGCCGCCAGTCCCGATCAGGAGCAGCCCTGGGCGGAGCTCGGGCTCAAGCCCGACGAATACGCGCGCATCCGGGAGATCCTCGGCCGCCGGCCCACGTCGAGCGAGCTGGCGATGTACTCGGTGATGTGGAGCGAGCACTGCTCCTACAAGAGCTCGAAGGTCCATCTCCGCCGGTTCGGGGAGCTGCCGCAGGAGACCCCGGTCGGGAAGATGCTGGCCGGCATCGGCGAGAACGCGGGCGTCGTGGACATCGGCCAGGGCTATGCGGTGACGTTCAAGATCGAGTCGCACAACCATCCGTCGTACGTCGAGCCGTACCAGGGCGCCGCCACCGGAGTCGGCGGCATCGTGCGCGACATCCTCGCGATGGGTGCGCGGCCGGTCGCCGTGATGGATCCGCTGCGGTTCGGGCCCGCCGACTCGCCGGACACGCATCGAGTGCTGCCGGGTGTCGTCGCCGGGATCGGGGGCTACGGCAACTGCCTCGGGTTGCCGACCATGGGCGGCGAGGTCGTGTTCGACCCGTCGTACGCCGGCAATCCGCTGGTCAACGCGCTCTGCGTCGGCGTGCTCCGGCACGAGGACCTGCATCTCGCCAAGGCGGCCGGGGTCGGCAACCAGGTCATCCTGTACGGCGCCACCACCGGTGGCGACGGCATCGGCGGGGTATCCGTCCTCGCCTCGGAGACCTTCGACGAGTCCGGACCGGCCAAGCGCCCGAGCGTCCAGGTGGGTGACCCGTTCCTGGAGAAGCTGCTCATCGAGTGCACCCTCGAGCTGTTCGCCGAGGGACTGATCGTCGGGATTCAGGACCTCGGAGGAGCCGGGCTGTCCTGCGCGACATCGGAGCTGGCTAGCGCCGGCGAGGGTGGCATGTTCATCCGGCTCGACGAGGTGCCGCTACGGGACTCCTCTCTGAGCCCGGAAGAGATCCTGATGAGCGAGTCGCAGGAACGCATGATGGCGGTTGTCGAGCCGGACAACGTCGAGCGTTTCTTTGCCGTGTGTGAAAAATGGGGAGTCGACGCCACCGCGATCGGTACGGTCACCGCGACCGGGCGACTCGTCGTCGAGTGCGCGGGCGAGACCATCGTCGACGTACCACCGAGAACGGTCGCGCACGAGGGTCCGGTCTACGAGCGGCCGCTCGCCCGGCCCGCCTGGCAGGACGACCTGCGGTCCGGATCTCCGCCGGTCGGCGA
This sequence comes from Propionibacteriales bacterium, assembly GCA_009377795.1. Classification (GTDB taxonomy): domain Bacteria; phylum Actinomycetota; class Actinomycetes; order Propionibacteriales; family Nocardioidaceae; genus WHTJ01. The sequence goes on from WHTJ01000006.1 coordinate 43,882, forward strand.
GCTGGCTCGCCCGCGGACCGGTGCGGAGCTGCGGGAGACGATGCTGCGGATGGCCGGCTCGCCGAACCTGTGCGACAAGTCGTGGGTCACCGATCAGTACGACCACTACGTGCGCGGGAACACCGTCCTCGCACAACCCGAGGACTCGGGAGTCGTACGCGTCGACGAGGACACCGGGCTCGGAGTGGCGGTCGCGACCGACGGCAACGGCCGGTTCGTCAAGCTCGATCCCTATGGGGGAACGCAGCTGGCTCTGGCCGAGGCGTATCGCAATGTCGCGGTCACCGGTGCCCGGCCGCTGGCGGTGACCGACTGCCTCAATTTCGGCTCCCCCGAGGATCCCGCGGTCATGTGGCAGTTCGCCGAGGCGACCCGTGCACTTGCCGACGGGTGCCGTCAGTTCGGTATCCCGGTCACCGGGGGGAATGTGAGTTTTTACAACCAGACTGGAGAAACCGCGATCCTTCCGACCCCGGTCGTCGGTGTGCTCGGTGTGCTCGATGACGTACGCCGGCGTACACCGCAGGGATTCCGCGAACCGGGTCGGCGGATCTACCTGCTGGGCGAGACGCGCGACGAGCTGGCCGGCTCCGAGTGGGCGCACGTGGTGCACGGCCACCTGGGCGGTCGCCCGCCGGTGGTCGATCTGGAGGCCGAGCGTGACCTGGCCGGTGTACTGATCTCGGCGGCCGCCGACGGCTTGGTCGACGCCGCGCACGACCTCTCCGAGGGTGGGCTGGCGCAGGCGCTGGCGGAGTCGTCGCTTCGTCACGGCGTGGGGTGCCGGGTCCGGCTGCCGGCCAGCCTGGATCCGTTCGTCGCGCTGTTCAGCGAGTCCGCGGGCCGGGCGGTCGTGGCCGTGCGGGAGGTGGCGGAAGAGCGGTTCCGGGACCTGTGTACGGCGCGGGGGGTACCGCATGCGCCGATCGGGGAGGTCGGCGGCGACGCGGTCGTCGTACACGATCAGTTCGACCTGCCGCTCCCTGAGTTGCGTGCCGCATGGTCGGGCACCCTTCCGGCGCTCTTCGGGGACTGAGCGCGAAGGGGACGGCCCGATGCAATCTCAGCGCATGCTGCCTGGGTCCGGGCGCATCCGGTGGCGTCGCGCATGTCATGTGGGACGTCTTCGCTCGCGGGCTTGCTGCTTGCTCGTTCAACCGTGCCGCATACGGAGCTTTTCGGGCACAGGACGGTAGTCGGGCGAGTGAAGAGCAGTGCGGCGAGTAAACAGCGTCGACGCCCGGTCGACGCGACCTCTGCCTGCGGCCCGGCCTCTGCTCGCGGCCCGACCGGGTACGCCCCCAACTGCCTGACCGTCGCCGATGCCTGACCGTCGCGCCGAGATTGCAGTGGCGGTCGACCAGATGTGCAATCTCGCCGCGAAGAAACGGCCAGATGTGCAATCTCGGCGCGAGAGGGACGGGCCTGATCTGCAATCTCGGCGCGAGGGAGGCGGGCGCGAGGGGGAGGCGGGCGGTTGGATTTGGCGGGAGGGGCGTGGCCGTACGACGACGGCCACGCCCCTCACCCCTCCGGCACGCCTTGAGGCCGGCCGGACCCCCCGACCCCGGCTGGCCTCGGCTCGTCATTTCCTCCCGGAGACGAGCCGCACCACCCCGCGGGTGGGGGCGAACTCCATCGGTCCCCAGCAGCCGACGGCCCGACACCGTCCCCATGGCGAAATGGTGCTTCCTAGAACTCAGACGTCCGGCGAGCCCGATTCGGTTTGCGCTGCCGGAGAACGTTTCCGATTCGTTATCGTTTTGCCCATGCCGACCCGTCTTCGACCCTTGGACGACGCCACGGTGTCCAAAGCGTGGGACGCGTTGCGGAGCACCCCGGATCCATCCGCCGACGCCCTGCGTCTGCTCACGAAGCATTACCTCGCGGTGCTCGTGCAGAGATATCCCGGCAAGAGCGTCGAGGTCCGGGTGCCGCCGTACGCCGTGGTCCAGTGCCGCGAGGGTGCCCGACACACCCGCGGCACTCCGCCGGCCGTCGTGCAGACCGACCCGATGACGTGGATCCGGCTCGCCCGCGGCGACCTCTCGTGGACGGATGCGGTGCGCTCGGGGCAGGTCACCGCGTCCGGTGAACGGTCGGACCTCGACGACCTGCTGCCGCTGGCGTCGTTGTCCGGGTAGGTCGCCGCTACAGCATCCGCTCCAGCCGGGCGGCCACCTCGCGATACCGGCTGACCGGTACGAGGTGCACGCCGTCGAACGCGCCGGACTCGTGGATCCGCAGGACCTGCGCGCAGGCGGCATCGACTCCCGCTTCGGAATCGGCGGCCACATTCTCAACCAGGCTGGAAGGGACGTCGATGTCCGGGATCGCCGCCGCCAACCGGCGCGCATGTCCCTCGCTGGCGAGGACCATCACCCCCGCGTAGACGGGGATGTCGACCGGGTTGGCGTCCCGCCAGCGCAACAACGCCTCCAGTGAGAACGTCACCTGCACGAAGATGAAGTCGGCCGCGCGTTTCCACTCCGGTAGTGCACGGGAGTCCGGACGCCGTGCCGAACCGGAACGGCGGGAAGCCGGCGAACGCCGCATCATCGGAGATCCCGCGCACCTCCTCCATCATGGCCTGCACGGTGAGCTCGCTCGTCCGGCCACCGGCGGTCGGTTTATCGCTGTACACAAAGAAAAACTGGTCCACGCCGTACGCCGCCGCCGTCAACAGGTCACGCCGGAGACCGAGGAGGTTCCGGTCACGGGAGTTCAGACACGCGATGCTGCGCCCGCCCATCGCCTGCACCTCGTGCGCGACGGCGACGCTGGACACGGTGGCGCGGCCGAGGTGGTTGTCCGGGATCAGGAACGAGTCGGCGACCGTGCCGAGGGTCCCGATCTGGTGGCGGACATGCTTCAGGTCCGGCCGGGTCGGCGGCTCGATCTCACACACGACCTGGAACGGGGTGGCGTTCATGGGCGCCAATCTAGTGAGCATCTAGTGAGCGCATGCCGGAACCGTCCGCGGCCGGGCGGTGTACAGAAGAGGGAGGCAAGCATGCGTGCCACGAAACTCACACTCGCCGTTGTGATCACCCTGGCGGCGGGGATCCTCGCCGTACCGCCGGCCCATGCGGGCAATTGGGCCGCCACCGTGCTCGACCCGCTGCCCCAACGCATCCAGCCCGGCCAGACGTACACCGTCGGCTACTGGGTGATGCAGCACGCCGCGCATCCGTACGAGAATTCCTACGGACCGCTCGGCAAGACCGCCCTGCGGATCGTCGACGAGGACGGCACCGCGCACACGTTTGCGGGTGTGCCGCTCGGCCAGCCTTCGCACTACGCCGCCACCCTGTCCGTTCCACACGCTGGTACGTGGAAGCTCGTCGCCCAGCAAGGGAGATTCGGCACGTACCGGATAGGAACGCTGACCGTTCCCGGCGGTCTCGAAGTGATCGAGCTGCCACCGCCGGTCAGCGGTCACGAATGCCAAGAGCGGTGGGGACTCATCAGGTCACCCGCCGTCGGGGGAACCGGTACCGACTGCGAAGGAGGAGACGACACGCACGCTGCAGCAGCCGCTGGATCGCAGCACGAGGACGGGCAGGCGCAGGGCGTCGTACCCGCCGATAATGCGGACGGGTCGGCCGCGGCGCCGGGGTCGGACCTCCCGGCGAACTCGCTCTGGGTGCTTGCCGTCCTGACGGTGCTGGGAGGGATGTGGTTCCTCGTTCGACGCGTCCAAACGCGAGTACACCGTCGCGCCCCGGGCGGCGCACGAGAGTAACCGCTCAGCCGAACTGCGTGGGCGCCGCACGCCCTAGGATCGGCGCATGGTCGACGACATACGCGACGCGGTGCGGCAGGTCCTCCCCGGTGTGCGGGCCGATCTGGAGGCGCTGGTGCGCATCCCGTCGGTCAGCGCGGATCCCGGTCGTCATGGTGAGGTACGCCGTTCGGCCGAGGCCACCGCCAGACTGTTCGGCGAGGCCGGATTCCCCGACGTACAGATCCTCAGCGCCGGGTCCGGACAGCCCGCGGTCGTCGCCCGGCGACCGGCGCCCGACGGCGCTCCCACCGTGCTGCTCTACGCCCATCACGACGTGCAGCCCGAGGGTGCGCACGCCGACTGGGCCACCGACCCGTTCGAGCCGACCGAGCACGACGGCCGGCTCTACGGTCGCGGGGCTGCCGACGACAAGGCCGGAATCGCCGTCCACTTGGCCGCGATCCGTGCGCACGAGACCGTTGCTGGCCGGGACGGCCCGCCGGTCGGGGTCACCGTCTTCGTCGAGGGCGAGGAGGAGATCGGGTCACCGAGCCTGGCGGAGTTCCTGGAGGCCTATCGAGACCGGCTGGCCGCCGACGTGATCGTGATCGCCGACGCGGTCAACTGGCAGGTCGGCACGCCGGCGCTGACCACGTCGCTGCGCGGCCTGGTCAACTGCGTGGTGGAGGTCCGGGCGCTCGAGCACGCGGTCCACTCCGGCATGTACGGCGGTCCGATCCCCGACGCGTTGACCGCGCTGACCCGGCTGCTGGCCACCCTGCACGACGAGGACGGCAACGTCGCGGTCGAGGGGCTGAGCTCCGGCCGGGCGGCCGACCTGGAGCTCTCCGAGAAGCGGCTGCGTAGCGAGTCGAGCATGCTCGACGGCGTTCGGTTGATCGGCAGCGGTTCCCTCGTCGACCGGCTCTGGGCCCGGCCGGCGATCGCCGTACTCGCGGTCGACGCGCCACGGGTCGCCGAGGCCTCGAACACGCTCATCCCGTCGGCGCGGGCCAAGATCTCCCTGCGGGTGGCGCCGGGCGACGATGCCGAGGCGGCGTACGCCGCGATGATCCGGCATCTGGAGGGTCACGCGCCGTGGGGCGTCCAGGTCCGGGTGAGCGATCCTGAGATCGGCGAGCCGTACGCCGTACGCGCCGACACCGCGCCGTACGACGCCGCCAGGTCCGCGTTCCGGGAGGCCTGGGACGGCACCGACCCCGTGGACATGGGCACCGGCGGCTCGATCCCGTTCATCGCCGCGTTCGCCGAGGCCTGTCCGGAGGCGGCGATCCTGATCACCGGCGTGGAGGATCCCGACACACGCGCGCACGGAGCGAACGAGGGGCTCCACCTGGCGGAGTTCGAACGGGCGTGTCTCGCCGAGGCCCTGCTGCTCGACAAGCTCGCCGAGTGACGTCGCGATCCGTGAAGCACGGGTGCAGCCAATGCAGACCCGTGCACTGAAGGGCCCTGTAGCGGTCGGCTGCGGTCGTCCTGGTTTCCACAGCGGAGCCGGATTATCTCGGCTACGGCACACCTACTACGGCATACTTTCGAGTATGGAGGCTCCTCTGAGCGTTGCCGCCGCTGATGGCTGCTACGAGGCCGCTCGGGCAGCGGCTCTCTCTGGCGTGCCCAAGTCAACGATGTACTGGTGGGCGCGGCAAGGCATCGTGGTGCCGTCGGTTTCTCCGGTACAAGAGAAGTTGTGGTCCTACTCCGACCTCATGTGCCTTCGCATCGTCTCCTGGCTTCGCCACCCGAAGGCCGCACCTCACGGTGCGGAGCTTCCAGCCAACCCGATGTCACAGGTGCGCCGAGCGCTCGTACTCCTAGAGCGTCGCGGGCTGGATCTTTGGGCTCCGGATTCTCCCGGGCACTCGCCGATTCTGGTCGACGCCGCAGGAGCCATCTTCGTCCGGTCTGATGGCGAGATCCTCGATTTGCACGAACAGCCGGCACTGCTGCCCGAGGGCAGGCTTGAATTGACAATGCCGTTCCGGCAGGACGGCGTAGAGGGTCCGAACCTCCTTCGGCCGCGGCCACACTTGCGGATCGTCCCCGCAAAGGTGGCAGGAGAGCCGCACATAGCGGATACGCGGCTCACCACCCAGAGTGTGGCGGCGTTGGCCGCGCGTGGCTTCTCGTCGGAGCGGATAGCCGACATGTACGCAAGCCCGGTCGAATCCATCAATGAGGCAATAGACCTCGAGCGACAGTTGATGGCCGTTCCTGCGATCGCCTGACCGGTGAGCGCGTTGCGGCTCGCACTCGATCAGAACTTTCCGACGCCGCTCATACGCGCTGTTGAGAGCTTCCTCCCGTCCGAGCCCGAAATTGACCAGCCTCCATCAGCTGGATCCAAGGTTGTCGTCCTTGAGCGACCGGCGCTTGTTCGTCGCGTTGTATCAGCTCGGTTGGGACGGTCTGATCACGAACAACTACAGGATGCTCAGGATCCCGGCAGAATTGGCTGCGATCATCAAGACCAAGGCGACGGTGGTCGCGATCGAGGGTCTGGGACACGATCCGCTGCGCGCTGTGGGTGCCCTCCTGCTTGAGCTGCCGGGCCTTCCTGGTCGTGTGGTGCCATCGTGTGCGAACGTCTTCCGCCTTTCATATGCACGCCGTAGGCCGGTTGACGCGTGGAGGTACCTCGCGAGAGTTGCCGAGAGCCGAGGCCAGAACACAGAGGCGTTGTGGCAGGAGGTGCAGGTCAGCGATGAGGAGTTGGCAGCGTCTGTGTTCTAAGTTCGGCGAGCGGATCGCCCCCCACCGGATCGGGTGAGCGCCAGTGTGTCGGAGTCGACGTCCGGCGCGCCCAGGCTCACAACCAGGATGCGCCAGTCAGCCCGTAGACTCGTCACGTGGCTCGCGGTGACGGTCGTCTGACACACGATCTCGACCCTCAGGAGAAGGGCCCGCAGGATGCCTGCGGAGTCTTCGGTGTGTGGGCACCGGATGAGGATGTGGCCAAGCTCACGTACTTCGGTCTCTATGCGCTGCAGCATCGTGGGCAGGAGTCGGCGGGCATCGCGATCAGCAACGGCCAGCAGATCGTCGTCTACAAGGAGATGGGTCTCGTCTCCCAGGTCTTCGACGAGCCGACTCTGGAGTCGCTGAAGGGTCATCTGGCGGTCGGCCACTGCCGGTACTCCACCACCGGAGCCAGCACCTGGCTCAACGCCCAGCCGACTTTCCGCTCCACCGCCACCGGGTCGATCGCCCTGACCCACAACGGCAACCTGATCAACACCCGCGAGCTCGCCGACCAGGTCGCGACCAGCGCCGGCAGCGGGGAGCTCGAGCTGCCGCGTGGCGGTCTCGACATCGCGACCACCGACACCAGCGTGATGACCGCACTGCTGGCCGGCCATCCCGAGCTGAGCATCGAGGAGTCCGCGCTCAAGGTGCTGCCGTTGCTGCGGGGTGCGTTCAGCCTGGTCTTCATGGACGAGGGCACGCTGTACGCCGCTCGAGACCCGCAGGGGATCCATCCCCTGGTTCTGGGCCGGCTGGAGCAGGGCTGGGTAGTGGCCAGCGAGACCGCCGCCCTCGACATCGTCGGCGCCTCCTTCGAGCGGGAGGTCGAGCCCGGCGAGCTGCTCGTGATCGACGAGCTGGGCCCGAGGTCGCGGAACTTCGCCGCCCCCGAGCCCAAGGGCTGTCTCTTCGAGTTCGTCTACCTGGCGCGGCCGGACACCCGCATCACCGACCAGCGGGTGCACTCCGTGCGGGTCGGCATCGGCCGCCGCCTGGCTCGCGAGCACCCCGTCGACGCCGATCTGGTCATCCCCGTACCGGAGTCCGGCACTCCGGCGGCGATCGGTTACGCCGAGGAGAGCGGGATCCCCTACGGGCAGGGACTGGTGAAGAACTCGTACGTCGGCCGCACCTTCATCCAGCCCAGCCAGACCATCCGGCAGCTCGGCATCCGGCTGAAGCTCAACCCGCTGCGGGACGTCATCGAGGGCAAGCGCCTGGTCGTGGTGGACGACTCGATCGTCCGGGGCAACACCCAGCGCGCCCTGGTAAAGATGCTCCGCGAGGCCGGGGCGAAGGAGGTGCACGTACGCATCTCCAGTCCGCCGGTGAAATGGCCGTGCTTCTACGGCATCGACTTCGCGAGCCGTTCCGAGCTGATCGCCAACGGCCTGTCGATCGAGGAGATGTGCCGGTCGATCGGTGCGGACTCGCTGGGCTACGTGTCCCTGGATCATCTGATCGACGCCACGGGTGTCGCCAAGGACAACCTGTGCCGGGCCTGTTTCGACGGCGTCTACCCGGTCGAGCTGCCAGTTGCGGAGGACCTCGGCAAGCATCTCCTCGAATCCGGGTCCGGGGACGACGGCCAGACGGCGGCGCTCGATCCCGCGGGGCTGGCCACGCTGTGAACCATCCGACGACGTACGCCGACTCGGGGGTGTCCATCGGCGCCGGCGACAAGGCCGTCGAGCTGATGAAGGTCTGGGTCGACAAGGCGCGCCGGCCGGAGGTACTGGGCGGCATCGGCGGGTTCGCCGGGCTGTTCGACGCGAGCTCCCTCACGTCGTACAAGCAGCCGCTGCTCGCCTCGTCGGCCGACGGCGTGGGCACCAAGGTCGCGGTCGCCCAGCTTATGGACCGGCACGACACCATCGGGTACGACCTCGTCGGCATGCTCGTCGACGACCTCGTCGTGTGCGGTGCCGAGCCGCTGTTCCTGACCGACTACATCGCGTGCGGCCGGGTCGTGCCGGAGCGGATCGCGGCGATCGTGCAGGGGATCGCGGAGGCGTGTGTCGCGGCCGGTTGCGCGCTGCTCGGTGGGGAGACCGCCGAGCATCCCGGGCTGCTGGAACCCGAGGAGTACGACGTCGCGGGGGCGACCACCGGCGTCGTGGAGGCGGCCGACCTGCTCGGCCCGGGGCGCGTCGTATCCGGCGACCGGGTGATCGCGATGCGGTCGAGCGGGCTGCACAGCAACGGATACTCCCTGATCCGGCACGTCTTCTTCACGCTCGCCGGATGGGACGTCGGGCGCGACGTACCGGACCTCGGCCGTACCCTCGGCGAGGAGCTGCTCGAGCCGACCCGCATCTATGCCAAGCCCTGCCTCGACCTGATCAGGCAGACCGAGGTGCACGCGATGGCGCACGTGACCGGAGGCGGTCTGGCCGCCAACGTGGCGCGCGTCGTTCCCGACACCGTGGACGTGACCCTCGACCGGTCGACGTGGGCCCCGCAGCCGGTGTTCGGCCTGGTCGGCGAGGTCGGGGCGGTCGATCGGGCGGAGCTCGAGTCGACCCTGAACATGGGCGTCGGCATGGTGGCCCTCGTCGCGGACTCGGCGGCGGACCGTGCGCTGGCGGTGCTGGAGGCGGCCGGGATCAAGGCCTGGGTGGCCGGAGATGTGGTCGCCGGTCAGGGCCGGGTGAACCTGCACAACGACTATGCCTGAGCGGCCGAGCGGCCGAGCGGCCGAGGGGTGGTGTGGGGAATTTGTCGGGCGGCAGGTACGGTTGTGCTACGAAAAGACGAACTCCAGCCCGGGCCCTCCGCGGGAGCTGGCCCCGGCCTAGATGTGCGAGGGGGTCGACCCTATGGGGCGCGGCCGAGCCAAGGCTAAGCAGACGAAGGTCGCTCGTGACCTGAAGTACCGCACCTTAGAAACTGACTTCGACCAGCTCGAGCGCGAGCTACACGGTGAGCAGGAGTCGGAGAGTCCGCCATCGGAGGACGGGGCACGCGACGAGCCCTTTGGCGAGGTACCGGACCCCCACGGGGACGACGTGGAGTCCTCCGCGCGCTGACCGGCGTACGCCGGCCACCCCCTTCGCCAAGATCCGCCTAGTGCTGGCGGGGGCCGGTCTTGCGTGGTGCGAAATGGCTGTGATTTTGCCAATTTGGCAGCCAGAACACGCCACGCGACGTACGACCAGAGCCAAAACGTGCCATGCGATGTAACTACCGCAGCCAGAGCCCGCGCAGCCTGCCCACCTCGGTCATCCGGCGCTCGGCCAGCCGGTCGGCGGCCACCGCGGGTGGCACGTCCTCGGTGGCGGCCAGCTCGAACACCGACTTCGTGGTGTCGAAGATCCGGGCCGCGCGGGCCTTCGCCCGCTCGAAGGAGAAGCCCTCCAGCTCGTCGGCGACCTGGATCAGTCCGCCCGAGTTCACGCAGTAGTCCGGGGCGTACAGGATGCCGCGGGTGTCGAGCACCTTCTCGATGCCCTCGTGGGCGAGCTGGTTGTTGGCCCCGCCGCAGACCACCTTGGCCCGGAGCACGTGGACCACCTCGTCGGAGATCGCGCCGCCGAGCGCGCACGGCGCGTAGACGTCGATGTCGGATCGCACCAGAGCGCCCGTGTTGTCGACGACCTCCACGCTCGGGTGGGCCCTGGACACGGTCTCGATCGCCCGCGCGCTCACGTCGGTGACGACGACCTCGGCGCCGTCCTCGACCAGGTGGGTCACCAGATGCCTGCCGACCTTGCCGACGCCCGCGACTCCGACCCGCTTCCCGGACAACGTGGGGTCTCCCCAGACCCGTTCGGCCGCGGCCCGCATGCCCTGGTAGACGCCGTACGCCGTGAGCACCGACGAGTCGCCCGCACCGCCGTGTTCGACCGTACGGCCGGTGACGTAGGAGCACTCCCGGGCCACGATGTCCATGTCCTCGCTGTACGTGCCGACGTCGCAGGCGGTATAGTACCGGCCGCCCAGCGACTGGACGAACCGGCCGTACGCCCGCAGCAGCGCCTCGGTCTTGACCTCGTCCGGGTCGCCGATGATGACCGCCTTGCCGCCGCCCAGGTCGAGCCCGGCCAGGGCCGCCTTATAGGCCATGCCCTTCGACAGATCCAGCACGTCTTCGAGCGCGGCCTGCTCGGTGGTGTACGGGTAGAAGCGGGTGCCGCCCAGTGACGGGCCGAGGGCGGTGGAGTAGACGGCGATGATGGTCCGGAGGCCGGTGGCCTCGTCGGAACAGAAGACGACCTGCTCGTGTCCGGTGCGCCGTCCGAACACTTCGGTGGGAGCCCCCGTGGTGTGGGAGCTCTCGTGGGATCCGGTCACGGTAGTGACCCCTTCCGTGTCCTGTTATGGGTCCCGCCGGGTGTGCGGTGAGTATGACCACGATAGGGCTCCGGAGCGGGATCCCGGGAGACCGCCCGGGTGGGGCGTATAGCCTCGTTACGTGGTTCCTTACGTCGCGTACCTCCGGGTATACGAGCCGCTGTCCGCGTTCGAGGACGCCGAGGCCGCCCGCTGGGCGGCGTACGCCGAAGAGCGAGCCGAGGCGCACGACTCGGTGGCCGTGCTGCGCGCGGAGCAGCACACCTCGCTGACCGCCGTGCTGAACGCGCCCACGCTGGCGGCGCCGATTCCCGGCGACGAGGGGGCGTACGTGCTGCGCGAGGGCTCCGACCTGTTCGTCTGCCCGTACGACATGCGGCTGCGGTCGTGGCTGGCGCTCGCCGAGCTGATCGACGAGCTGGGCGACGCGCATCTGCGGCTGCTCGCGCCGGGCAGCCTCGAGTACGTCAGTCCGGAGTTCATGTCGTGGCGCAGCGAGCATCCGGAGGCGGTTCCGCACATTCGGCAGCAGACCTGGCAGATCCCTCCGGTGTGGTTCCTGCTGGTGGAGTCGGCCGAGCGAGAGTTCTACAACGTGGACGGCAATCTCAGCATGCGGATGAGGACGCCGATCGTCCGTGCGCGCAAGCGGGTCGCCCGTGCCCATTCCGTCGTACGCCGGTCCTTCGAGGAGGACCCGATCTCGGATCTCATCGCCGAGCTGGGCGGATGGCTGGAGTCCTTCCACCCGCATTCGCGGGTGGAGCTGGACTACGCGGGGCTCGCCCGGCTGCTCGGCGACCTGGAGGAGGACACCTCGCCGGAGGACGTGGCCGCGGCGGTGTCCGCGCTCGCCGCGGGCCAGGTGCAGGAGGCCACTTCGGCATACGAGAGGGTAGTCACGCGATGGCAAGCTGTGAGAATGTCTGAATACGCAAATTGAGAATTACCGCCATGTCAGGAAGAAATTTCGATAACCTGTCTGGACAGACGACAAATAAATGACTAAATCGAGACATCACCTAGCAAACCCAACAGCGGGGTGAGATGATGGGTCTCGACGACGGGTTGGGTGGCAGGACCCTTGCACCCGTTTGCATTCAGAGCTTTGCTGGAGGAGACCGCTGATGGACACGCGAGCAACGGATTCAGAGCCGCTGCTTACACCGGCCGAGGTGGCCGCGATGTTTCGGGTAGACCCGAAGACCGTGACACGCTGGGCCAAGGCCGGCAAGTTGAGTTCGATCCGTACGTTGGGCGGCCACCGCCGCTACCGCGAGTCGGAGGTGCGGGCTCTCCTCTCCGGTAACGTCCCGGAGCAACGTCAGCCCGACGAGGCTGGTTGACTACTCACACCGCATCCATAGGACGGGACCACGCACGGCCGGTGACCGCGAGTCACCCGAGGCCGGACGTACGGACGGGGCGCATGCCGTAACCACGGCGCGTCCCGCTTTTCGTTTGCCTGATCGATGTGGGATCGAGCCGGAGTCGATATCCTGCGGGCCTAGTCTCATCGGGCGAGAGCGTCGAGGTGGCGGGCCGCGGAGGCCGCATCCAGGACCATCCGATGAGGCGGACGCGTTCGGCCCGAGGGGGTTGTTGGGTTGACGGATTTCCCCGGGCGGGCCGGCGGCGGTCCGCGGCGCAGCGTTCGACCGCTGACGGTTCCGCTCGGCGTGCTCGTCTTGGGCATCACCGGTGTCGTCGGGGTGACCTGGGGGGAGCGGACCGAGCTGCCCGGCCGGGCGATACGGCTGAGCGACGCCGGAGAGTGGGGCGTGCTGCTCGCGGCGTCCGCGGCCTGGGTCGCCGCGGCCGCCCTGGTATTCGCGCGCACCGCTCGGGACGGCAACCGGCGCCGCGCGTTTCGCAAGGCGGCGCTTCTCCAGGTGGCGCTCACCACGGCACTCCTGCTCCTGTTGAGCCGAGGCGAAGCCGTGCTCCCCGGCGGTTCGGCCGGGGGTCAGCCAGGGCTGCCCGCTCTCCCGCGCGGAAGGCTCGAGGTGGATCTCCCGCTCAACGTCGTGGTCATCGGCCTCGTGGTGACGGCCGCGGCGGCCGCCGTACTGCTGGTGCTCCTGACCGCCCTCGGGATGCGCCCGCGTTACGGGCGGCTGGCTGGTACGACCTGGCGGGAGCGGCGGTTCGGCCGTGGCCGTCGTACACCGGCCGAGCCGGAGACCCTGCGCGAGGCCCTGGCCCGGGCCCGGCGTGCCCTTGGCACCGATGACGACGCGCGGCGAGCCGTCATCGCCGCCTACGCTGCGATGGAGTCCGCCATCGAGGCTCACGGCCTGCGAAGACGGGTCTCCGACACCGCCGGGGAGTTTCTGCACGATGCGCTGGCCAGCCGTGTGCTCCGCTCGCGTCGTGCCGCGACCGGGCTGCTCGACCTGTTTCACGCGGCGCGGTTCTCCCACGAGGCGATGCCACCGGACGCCCTGCCGAGAGTGCGGGATCACCTCGACACCTTGGAGTCCGATCTGCGGGTCGGGAGTGAGCGGTCGTGAAACGGCTGCCGATGATCCATGTGCTCCTGTTCGTGGCGGCGTGGGTCGTCGGCTACCTCTCGGGTCCGGTCGGGCTGGTGATCGCCACCTCCGTGCTGGTCGGCCTCGAGCTGGTGCTGTGGCGGGTCGACCTGGTCGAGTTGCCGCGTCGCCGCCGTACCTGGTTCGAGGTGGCCGAGCGGGACCGGCGCGGTGCGGCTCCGGCGTACGACGACATCCGGCACGCCGTCCTGATGGGACGGCACAGCCGCCGGGAGTTCGACTTCGCGCTGAGGCGCCGGCTCGAGCACATCGCCAGCAGCCGGCTCGCCGAATCCGAGGACGTCGACCTGCACCGCGATCCCGAACGCGCCCGGGCGATCCTCGGCGCCGACCTGTGGAGTCTGATCGATCCCCGCCGTCCGATCAGCCGTGACCGAACCGGTGGTGGTGTGAGCGAAGCTGAGCTCGCCGAGTTCGTCGACCGTCTGGAGAAGCTGTGACCGAGAGCATCAGCGGCAGCATCGAGGAGACGCATCGCCTCAGTACGCAGATCCTCGACGAGGTGGAGCGCGTCATCTACGGCAAGCGCGCGGCCCTGGAGCTCGTGCTGATGGGCATCCTGGCCCGCGGGCACGTACTCCTGGAGGACCTGCCGGGTCTCGGCAAGACGATGCTGGCTCGGTCGTTCGCGCGCGTACTCGGGCTGTCCTTCAACCGGGTGCAGTTCACCCCGGACCTGTTGCCACAGGACCTCACCGGCGCCGTGGTGATGGACCATCGGACCAAGGAGTTCGTGTTCCGCCAGGGCCCGGTGTTCGCTCAGCTGCTGCTCGCCGACGAGATCAACCGCACGCCGCCGAAGACCCAGTCCGCGCTCCTGGAGGCAATGGCCGAGCAGCAGGTCACCGCCGACGGCGTCACCCACCGGCTGCCGTCGCCGTTCGTCGTGCTCGCGACCCAGAACCCGATCGAGTACGAAGGCACGTATGCGCTGCCGGAGGCGCAGCTCGACCGGTTCCGCTTGCGGGCGAGCCTGGGATATCTCGAGGCCGACGGCGAGGCCGGGATGGTACGCCGCAAGCTGGACCAGCGCGGTCAGGAGGCCGAGCTGAAGCAGGTGTGCGGCGCGGCGGACCTGCTCGCGATGATGGACTCGCTCGAATGGGTCGAGGTGCATCCTGACGTACTCGACTACGTCGTGGCGATCGTCCACGCCACCCGGGAGCAGGGCAAGACTCTGGTCGGCGCCAGCCCGCGCGGGACCCTCGCGCTCACCCAGCTGGCGAGGGCATCCGCCGTGCTCGCCGGTCGCGCTCATGTCACGCCCGACGACGTCAAGCGGCTGGCGGTGCCCGCACTCGGTCATCGCCTGGTGCTGCGCCCCGAGCTGTGGGTCGCCCGGGTCACCGGCGACGACCTCGTGCGGGAGGTGCTCGAGCAGGTCGAGACCCCACTCGTCGATCCCGGTGAGGCGGTCCGCCGATGGCGGCAGGGCTGAGCCCGAGGGCCACCGGTGTGCGCGGCGGCGGTCCGGACGGGAGGCGTACGACGACCACCGCGACACCGACGTGGCGGCCGTCCCCGCTGACCCGCCGGTTGATGACCATGGTGGTGCTCGGCATCGGCCTCGGCGTCGTGAGCCAGAACCCCACCCTCGTCGCGTTCGCCCTGCCCGGCCTGCTCGCCATGGCGGTGTGGCTGCGCGGCCGCCGGCCCGAGCGGGTCGAGCTGACGGTGGAGCTCGACACCCCCCGCACGTTCGAACACGAGGCCCGGCGGCTGGCGGTCCGGTCGACAGCCACGCCGCATGGCGGGGCCGTACACCTGATCCTGCGCCCCGAGTCGCCGGTCCACGTCACCGGGGACCGGGTGGGGGTGTCCCCGCTGCCGGAGGCCCGGGCGCACTGGCGGCTCGCTCCCACACTCTGGGGTTACTGGAGCACCGGAACGGTGATCGCCCGGACCCGATCCGCAACCCGGGCGTGGGTGTCGGAGACCTCCCTTGAGGGGCCGAGGCTGACGGTATATCCACCGGCCTCGGCAACCGCCGATGCGCCCCCGCCGCCACATCTGCGGCGGCGGTTGGGCCCGCACGTCTCGCGCGCGCCGGGGGCCGGTGTGGAGTTCGCCGGGACCCGGGAGTACCTGCCGGGCGACTCGGTACGCCGGGTCAACTGGGCTCAGAGCAGCCGGGCGGACCGCTGGATGGTGAACGAGTTCGCACAGGAGCGGATGGCCGATGTCGTCGTCCTCATCGACTCGGTCCGAGACGTCGGTCCGGTGGGGCAGACCACGGTCGACCGGTCGGTCAGGGGCGCCACGAACGTCGTGCGAAGCTACCTGTCGGTGGCCGACCGGGTCGGTGTGGTGGCGTTCGGGAGTGCGTTGCGCTGGCTGACGCCCACGACCGGTAACCGGCACTTCTATCGGGTGGTCGAGACGTTGCTGCAGGCCCGGCAGGCGAGGACGTACGTCGACCCCAGCCTCGACCGGCTGCCGCTGGCCGTGCTTCCCACGGGCGCGTTGGTGGTCTGCTTCAGCCCGATGCTGGACGATCTCGTGGTCGAGGCGATCCGGGATCTCCGGGAGCGTGCACACCCGGTGGTGGTGGTCGACGTACTCACGCTGGACGAGCGCCCGGCGCCGCGGGACGAGCTGGCGGTGCGGTTGTGGCGGCTGGAGCGCCAGGCGCTGAGCGCGTCGCTGCGGCGGATCGGGATCCGGGTGGTTCCGTACGCCGACACCGTGCACGGCACGCTGGGCTGGCTGGCGAGTGTGCGGAGTGCGGGTGGCCGGCCATGAGCGCGCGGTGGTGGCTGCTCGTGGGTGCGACGGCCAGTGGATGGGTCGCGCTGGCGCTGGCGGCGATCGGTGGTGCGGGCGAGTCCTGGTGGGCGGTGGCGGCCGGCGCCGTCAGTCTCGGCGCTTGGAATCGCAGGCTGTCCTGGCTGAGTGTCGCCGTGCCGGTCGGGGTTGTGCTGTTGTTGCTGTACTCCGGCTCGGTGGTGGCCGGGGCGGCTTGTGGTCTGCTGGTGCTGTTTCACGTCGTACTGGTCGACCTGGCGGAGGACTCGTACGGCGCGTCGGCCGACGGGGCGGTCCGTGCGCTGCGGCCGTTGGTTCCCGGCCTGGCGGCCGCCGTCGTGGCCGCGGTCGCGGGTGGACTGTCGGTGGTGTGGGCGCGGGGTGTGGACGCGGTGACCCCGGTGGTGGTGGCCGCCCCGCTCGTGCTGCTGGTGGCCGCGATGGTGGCTCTGGGCTCGGAGACCCGGCGGGAGTTCTGGCTGTGGCTCTCCCGCCGCTAGGCCCCCTTTTTCGCGCCGAGATTGCACATCTCGGCGCGATGGGCCGATCCACCACGACCGTCTTCCGACCCAAAACCCCTAGACGGATCAGGTGGGGAGCTCCCGGTCGGCGTACGCCAGAGCGTCGGTGAGGACGCCCAGGCCCTCGTCGGTCTCCTCGTCGGTCAGCGTCAGCGGCGGACCGATCCGGATGACGTTGCCGTAGAGCCCGCCCTTGCCCACCAGCAGCCCACCGTCCCTGCACCGCTCCAGGACCGCGGCGGCCGCCCGCGGGGACGGCGTGGTCGAGCCGGGCTCGACCAGCTCGAGTCCGATCAGCAGGCCCTTGCCGCGTACGTCTCCCAGGGTCGCGAACCGCGACTGCGCCGACCGCAGCCCGGACAGCAGCCGTGCGCCCTGCTTGGCGGCGTTGGCCTGCAGGTCGTGGTCGAGTACGTAGTCGACCACGGCGGCCGCACCCGACATCGCGACCGGGTTGCCGCCGAACGTCGAGATGGAATTGGCGGCGAGGCAGTCCATGAGCTCGGCCCGGGCCACCACGCCCCCGATCGCCAGCCCGCTGCCGAGACCCTTGGCGAACGTCATCGCGTCCGGCGTGACGTCGTGCGCCTCGATACCCCAGAAGTGCTCCCCGGTGCGCCCCCACCCGGTCTGCACCTCGTCGGAGACGAACAGCACGCCGTACTCGTCGAGCACCTCCTTGAACGCCGCGAACAACCCGTCGGGCGGCGTCGCGAAACCGCCGACGCCCTGGATCGGCTCGGCGATCATGCAGGCGACATCTCCCGAGGTCGTGGTCTCCAGCACCTCGCGCAGATCGGCTACGCAGGCCGCGATGTACTCGGAGTCGGACCGGTCCCGGAACGGGCTGCGGTACGGATATCCGCCATGCACATAGCTCACCTGGAGCGGGCTGAGGCTGGACGCCGACCAGCCGCGGTTGCCGGTGATGCCGACGGTCGCGAATGCCCTGCCGTGGTAGGAGTTCCGCAGGGCGAGGACTTGGTTCGACCGGCGGTATGTCGTCGCCAGCATCAGCGCGGCCTCGTTGGCCTCCGTACCGCTGTTGGTGAAGAAGACCTTGGCGTCCGGGATGCCGGACAGCTCGGCGATCTGCTCCGCCAGCTCGACCTGCCGCCGGATGAGATAGAGCGTCGAGGTGTGCAGGACGCCGGTGTCGAGCTGGCGGCGTACGGCGTCGGTGACCTCGGGGACGCCGTAGCCGAGCATGTTCGTGAGGATCCCGGCGAAGAAGTCCAGGTACGTCTTGCCGTCGACGTCGGTGACGCGTCGTCCCTGGCCGCCGACGATCTCCAGCGGCTCCTCGTAGTAGAGGGCCAGCCAGTTCGGGAGTACGGCGCGGTGGCGTTCGATCAGCTCGTCCATGCGGCCCAGTATTCCTACTGTGTCGCCGGCTGTCTTGGCATGATCGACCCGTGACCATTCACGGCGATCATCCGTTCCTGCCGCCCGAGGGCGAACGCAGTCCCGTACGCCGGTTCCGCGGCCGCCTGGCGACCGGGGTCACGGTGTGGACCTCGGCGTACGGCGGCCGCCGGGCCGGGCTGACCGTGTCGTCGATGATGGTCGCCGACGGCGACCCCGCCCGGCTGCTCGCGCTGATCGACCCCGACTCGGACCTCTGGGAGGTGCTCGCCGAGTCGGAGACGGTGGCGGTGAGCGTCCTGGGGTACGACGACCGGGCGCTCGCGGAGGCGTTCGCCGGCGTGGCACCGGCGCCGGGTGGGCCGTTCCGGCTCGGCTCGTGGATCGAGACCGAGTGGGGGCCGGTGCTGGATTCGGCGTACCCCTGGGCCGGGGGTCGACTCCTCGACGACGGGACGCGTGAGGTCGGCTGGGCGTTGCTGGTCGAGGCGGTGCTCGAGCACGTGGACCTGCGTACGGCGGACTCCGGGTACCTCACCCACCACCGCGCGCGCTACCACCGGCTCGACTGATCCGCGCGGCGAGTGGCGAATTTTCGTGGCCGAAACGCATTCGCCGCAGCCGGGCAACGCGTTTCGTCCATCCTGAAGCGGTCTGACTGAGATGGGAGGGTCCGATGGAGTGGAGAGTACGCACCACGCTCGTGGATCGGCCGCATGCGCTCGCGACGCTGGTCCGGCGCAGCGGAGATCTCGGAGTGCACATCCTCGGCCTGCAGAGCTCGCGCTCGGCCGAGGGGGTCTCGGACGAGGTGACCCTGAGTACGCCGGAAGGCTGGCGGTCCCTCGACGTGACCGCGCTGGTGGAGGACGTCGGCGGTACGGACGTGTCCGTGACCCGGTCTGCGCGCCCGGGGAACCGGGCCGATGCTGAGCGCAGGCCGGTGAGCGCGACCCCGGAGCTGCGGCTCGGCCATCTCGCGGACATCTCCGCGGTGATGCGCATGCATCAGCGCTGCTCCACGCAGACGCTGGCGAGCCGCTACCGCACTCCGGTCTCCGCGTTGAGCTGGCGTGCTGCCCGGCACCTG
>WHTJ01000006.1:63117-99803 GCA_009377795.1 Propionibacteriales bacterium
GCGGCCCGGGAGTGCGAGCAGCTGGTCTGCGTGGTGCGGTCGCACAGTCCGGCGATGATGGCGTTGGTACGGCGCTGCGGGCTCAAGGCCCGGGTTCGCACCCACGACGGCGACGTACAAGTGCGCATCTCGCTGCGCGGCGTACCGCCGTTGTTCATCGCTTCTCCGGCCCGGCGGGCGCCGAAGCCGGAGCCGGAACCAGCGCTGGCCGCTATCTGACCAGCGGCGGCTCGGCGCGGGCCAGCGCCTCCTCTGCCGCCGGTCGGGCCCTCTCCAGGTCGGTCGCGATCAGCCCGATCCGGGCGCGCCGATGCAGCAGGTCGTCGACGTCCAGGGCTCCCTCGTGCCGTACGGCGAACAGCAGCTCGGCCGCGGTGACGTCGAGACCGTCGGCCACGGGACGCAGGTCCGCCGGGTCGCCCGCCGCCTCCCGGATGACGGCCGGAGCCTCCACGCCGTACCGCGAAATCATCCGCCGGGACGCCCGCACGTCGGCGAGGACGCGGGCCGGTGCGGCGCCCACCAGCGGCAGCCGTCGGGTGCGGCACGGGCCGGCCTCCAGACCGGAGCTGCGTACGGCGGCGTCGACCGCCTGCTCGGCCATCCGGCGGTACGTCGTCAGCTTGCCGCCGACGATCGTGACCACACCGGTTCGGGAGACCAGCACGGCGTGCCTGCGCGAGAGGTCGCTGGTGTGCCCGGAGCGGGTGTCGAGCAGCGGACGGAGTCCGGAGAAGGCTCCGGCGACGTCCCGCCGGGTCACGGTGGTGTGCAGCACGGTGTTGAGCGTTCCCAGCAGGTAGTCGTACTCGTCGTCGGTGGGTTCGGGTACGTCGGGAACCGGGCCGTCCAGCGGCTCGTCGGTGGGGCCGACGTACACCCGGCCGTCCGGTTGCGGCAGCACCAGCACGAACCGGCTGACCTCGCCGGGCACGGCCAACGTGAGGCCCGTGCGCAATCCGCCGAGGGCCGCGGCGTCCCGGAACACCAGGTGCGTGCCCCGGCTCGGCCGCAGCCGGATCTCGTCGACCAGATCGCCGGCCCACACCCCGGTGGCGTTGACCACCGCGCGAGCCCGCAGGCGGAGCCGGTCGCCGGTGAGCTCGTCGTGGAGCAACGCCCCCTCGCCGGTGACGTCCCGCGCCGAGCATCGGGTGATCACCCGCGCGCCGAGGCCGGCGGCCGTGCGGGCGAGCGACACCACGAGCCGGGCGTCGTCGGCCAGCTGGCCGTCCCACCCGAGCAGTCCGCCCGAGATGCGATCCCGGAGCCCGGGTGCGAGGTGGAGCGCCTCCGCCCGGGTGACCCGGCGGCCGTGCGGAAGCGTCGACCCGGGCGTCCGGGCGGCGCGGCGTGGGTACGAGGCGTACCCGGAAGCAGCGGGAGCATGGCCGGCGCCGCGCGAACCAGGTGTGGTGCGGTGTACCGGAACATGATGTCCCGCTCGACCGCGCTCTCCATGGCGACACTGGGATGGCCCTGGACGAGGTACCGCAGCCCGCCGTGCACCAGCTTCGAGCTCCACCGGCTGGTGCCGTGCGCGAGGTCGTGCCGCTCCACGAGTACGACGGACAGTCCGCGGGCCGCGGCGTCGAGCGCCGTACCCGCCCCGGTCACGCCGCCCCCGATCACCAGCAGATCGCAGGTCGGGTCGGCGTACAAGCGCTCGAGGTCGCGCCGTCGGCGACGCGCGTTCAGCGAGGTGGAGGGCTCAACGTCCGGTGTCAACGGCCCGCTCCTTCGGCTGAACGGCGAGATAGCCGTGCAACAGTCCGGCCAGCTCGGTCAGCTGCTGGTCCGGCGGCACGCTCTCGACGATCGTGTCGCCGGAGAACACCACCGACTGGGCGGTCAGCAGCGTCATGTGTGCGAGTACGCCGGGGTCGCCCAGGCGGATCGACCCGTCCGCCTGCCCGTCGAGGATCGCCTCTCGGAGGAACTCAAGAGCCGCCCGCTGGCCGGCACCGAGACGGTCGAGGACGTAGGTCATCACCACCTCGGGATCCACGTCGTGAATCTTGCGGAACAGGGGATCCTCGCGAAGCGCGCCGACGACCGCGAGCACCTGGGCGACCAGCCGCTCGCGCCCCGAACCGTGACGGTCGCGCTGGTCGTGGATCTCGGCGAGCAGCCGTCCGACCTCCCGGGTCTGCAGGTCGGCGACCAGGGTCGACACGTCGCCCCAGCGGCGGTAGATGGTCGGACGGCTCACCCGGGCGCGGCGGGCGATCTCGGTCAAGGTGGTGCGGCGTACGCCGAACGCGAGCACGCACTGCCGGGTCGCGTCGAGGATCCGCTCTTCGTTACGAATTGACATCGAATGTAACAATAGCTCATGGGCACACCGCAACCCAGCACACGCGAGATGGACTGGTCCGGATGGGGCGACCCTGCCCGGCGCCGCCCGCTGCCCGAGTCGTTGCAACGGCTCCTGGAACAGGCGCTCGGGATGCGCGCTCCGTCCGGCACTCCGGTGGCCCGGGAAGAGGTGCGGCTGCCGTCCGTCGCGCTGACCGCCAAGGTGGAGGGGGCCCTGGCGGCCGTCGTGGGCGAGGCGGAGGTGCACACCGACGTGGCCTCCCGGCTGGCGCACGCCGGCGGCAAGAGCACCCCGGATCTGCTCCGCCGCCGGTTGGTGGAGCAGTCCGCGCCCGACGCGGTGGTGCGTCCCGGGTCGCACGACGAGGTGGTGGATCTGCTGCGGGTGTGTGCGGAGGGCTCGATCGCGGTGGTCCCGTTCGGGGGCGGGACCAGCGTGGTCGGTGGCGTGCAGCCGGCGCGGGACGGCCACGCCGCGGTCGTCGCGCTGGACGTCGGCCGCCTGGACCGGCTGGTGGAGGCCGACAAGACGTCCATGACCGCGCGACTCGAGCCCGGGCTGCGCGGGCCGGAGGCCGAGCGGCTGCTCGGCGGGCGCGGGCTCACGCTCGGGCACTTCCCGCAGAGCTTCGAGTACGCGACGATCGGCGGCTTCGCCGCGACCCGGTCGTCCGGCCAGGCGTCGTCCGGTTACGGCCGGTTCGACGAGATGGTCGTCGGGCTGCGTCTCGCGACCCCGCGGGGCACGCTCGAGCTGGGCCGCGCGCCGGCGTCGGCGGCGGGTCCGGACCTTCGGCAGCTCGTGCTTGGTTCGGAGGGGGCGTTCGGCGTCATCACCGAGGTGACCGTCCGGGTGCACGCCGTACCGGAGGAGTGCGTCGACGAGGCGTGGCGGTTCGCGGACTTCGGGTCCGGCGTCGAGGCGTTCCGCCGGCTCGCGCAGGCCGGCCGGCTGCCCACGATCGTCCGGCTGTCCGACGAGGCGGAGACGTTCGCGAACCTGGCGATGGCCGACGACGTCGGCGGGGGCGGCGCGCCGGAGGGCGGCTGTCTCGCGATCCTCGGCTTCGAAGGGGACGCCGAGCGGGTCGCGGCGTCGCGGGGGGAGCTGGCCGGTCTGCTGGAGGAGTACGGCGGTTCGCCGCTCGGGACCGAGCTCGGTGCGCGGTGGCGGGAGGGCCGCTACTCCGCGCCGTACCTCCGCGACGCCGTCCTCGACGCCGGCGGGCTGGTCGAGACCCTGGAGACGGCGACGTCGTGGAGCCGGCTGCAGACGACGTACGCCGCCGTGCGCGACGCGCTCACCCGCGCTCTGGCCGACCAGGGGACGCCGCCGCTAGTGCTGTGTCACGTGTCGCACGTCTACCCGACCGGCGCGTCACTGTACTTCACGGTCGCGGCGGCACAGGGAGCCGATCCGATATCTCAATGGGTGCAGGCAAAAACGGCGGCCAGTGATGCGATCGCCGAATGCGGCGCCACGATCTCGCATCACCACGCGGTGGGGCTGGACCATCGCGACTGGATGGAGGCCGAGATCGGCGAGCTTGGCATCGAGGTGCTCCGCGCGGTCAAGAACACCCTCGATCCGGACGGCATCCTCAACCCCGGCAAGCTGGTGCCGCCCGCCTAAGCGCTGCTGCGTGGACGAGACTAGGCCGCCCGGCCGAGCTCCGTGAGTACGTCGTCGCGGAGCGCGTCCGGTTCGACGCCGAGACGGCGAAGCACCTCCACCGCGACGTTGCCCTCGGGATCCAGCAGGCCCAGCAGTACGTGCTCCACACCGATGTAGTTGTCCTGCAGAGCCTGTGCCTCCCGAAACGCTCGCTCGAGCGCGCGCTTCGCTCTCGGGGTGAACGGGATGTGGCCCGTGAGGCCGTCCGTACAGCGATTTCTGCGCCAGGGCAATGACGAACGCCGGATCTGCCCGGGCGATATGTCGAGTGCGCCCGGCCCGAAGCTGGCCTCCACCCGGCGGCGTACCTCGTCCAGATCGATGCCGAGCGTCCGCAGGGCCTCGGAGTCCGTGGGGCTCACCGGGCCCCCGAGCACCTCGTGGATCGCCGTCCGACGAAAGGACGCGGCGGAGATGCCCCGCCGGGTCACCGCGGTCACTCCCGGTGCGTCCGGTTGCGTGAGCGCGGCGAGAAACAGATGCTCGGCGCCGACGTAGTTGTGGCCGAGTGCCCGGGCTTCGGTCTGTGCGCGTACGGCGACCTCGCGTGCCTCGCGGGTGAACCGTTCGAACATGACCTACCTCCGCCCGTGCTTCTTGTGCACGGCCTGCTTGCTCACGCCGAGAGCGGAGCCGATCTGTTCCCACGACCATCCGTGGCGGCGTGCGTTATCTACTTGTAGCGCTTCGAGGCGCTCGGCCAGCCGCCGGAGGGCCGCGACCGCGCGGAGGCCGACCCGCGGATCCCGGTTGGTCGCGGCCTCGGCCGCATCCGTCGCCTCCGTCATGGTTGTCAATCTAGGTTGACGATCGTGGTTTGTCAACCTTTGTTGACCGTCGTGACGCACACCTGGTGCTTGACGGACGGTTCCGGTCCGCCGGCGAGAAGTGCGCTGGTTATGGCTAGGGGCAGTGCGTGGCGTCGTCGCCGTCGATCTCCCCGAGGAACGCTCCGAAGTCGCCGATGTGGGCGTCCTCTCCCAGGATCAGCCGACTGACATTGCCCAGGCCGAGGCGGGGTTCCTCCTGCGCGGACGCGTGCTCGCCGATGTCATGGTGAGCCACGGCGCGCTGGGCACTGACCACGCCGAAGCAGTTCGGGTTCGCCGGGGTGTCGGCGACCGCGGTCGCCGGAAGCGAGACGAGGGCAGATCCGCCGAGCGCGAGGGCGGCACTGATCAATCGCATGACTCTGGTCTCCTCAGTTAGTGTTTAAGTCGCGGTAGGCGACCAGGCGCCGCCGCGCGGACCCATCGAAGGACCTGCCGAACGTTAAGCGCGGCTGCGTCGAGGGTGCGAACGGTTCGGTCGTCGACGAATCGTTTGTGCTGACAGGGGTGTGAGACATGCTGCGGCTTCGGATGAGCGTGGAGGACATCGCACTCACGTGCGTCGCGGCGCCAGGCATGTGCGAGCTGTCGGTGAGCGTGCAGGCGCTTCAGCAGGTCGGGCATCCCTATCGAGGATTGTGGCGCTCCGCGAAGGGTGAGCTCCCCCGTCAGGCGGCTCGCTTGTGGGAGCTCATCCCCGCGCGCGGAGACGTCCCGCTGTTCCTGGCGCCGGAGATGGTGGACGACATCGACGAGGCAGTCGAGATCGTGCAATCCACACCGGCGGCACGGATTCGGGCCGAGGTGACCGCCGGCCAGGCGGCAGCCCGACCTCTTCCGTGGGTCGAGGACCTCTGCCATGGCCGACGGCGGGCGCTCCACGAGTTGGGAGTGGCGATGCACGCGTATATCACGACCAGGTGATGGCGCCGCTGTCGCCGGTACACGGTCGCGCTGTGGCGGCCGAGCGGAGCCAACGGACCCGTCAGATTGCGGCGGAGGGCATCGCCGCGACGTTGAACAGCCTGCATCCGGCGATTCGGTGGCGCGCGGGCGTCCTCGAGGTCGCGGGTCCGGTGCATAGCGACGTCGATCTGTCCGGTCGAGGACTTCGGGTGATGCCCTCGGTGTGGCCCCGCCCCGGGGTCGCCCTCGACTGGAGCCAACCCACGCTGGTCTACCCGATTCCGTATGCCATCTGGCTGGCCGAGACGAACGCCGGGTACGACGGCGCGAAGGCCGCGCTCGGGGCTACCCGCGCCACCGTGCTGCAGACACTGGTCGCCGAACACACCACGACATCGCTGGCCCGCGCCATGGCGCTCAGCCCGTCATCGGCTTCTGCGCACGCCTCGGCCCTGCGACGCGCCGGCCTGGTCGCCAGTCGGCGTCGGGGCAAGGCGATGGTGCACTCCCTCACACCGTTGGGGCTGGAAATCATCACGGCGTCCAGAGGTGGGGGAGTTTAGGGTCCGCGTGACGCCGCCGCCTAGGTATACCTAGGCGGCCCTCAGGCCCACATAGGTAGCGGCGGGTCGGCTAAGTTAGGTAATCGATACTGATGGATGGTGATCCTTACAGATGCAGGATGGACTCATCGTCGAGGAACCGCGAGGAGAACGACATGAACACCCATCCCTACGTTGCACAAGCTCTGCTGGAGGACCGCCATCGCGAGCTGATCTCCTACGCCGAGAAGCGGCGCCGGCTGTCCGCGGCGCTGCGGTGGCGCCGAGCGCGGGCGAAGGCGTACGCAAGGGCAAGCGCCCGCGACAAGGCGAACGCGACGCCTAGCGGACGCGACGCCGGTAACCTGACCTCGTGCGGAGAACGCGCGGTGGTGCCAGCCCGATGATGGTCGGGCGCGACGGCGAGCTGCGTCACCTCATGGAGCTCGCAGCGTCCACCCATCCACACATCGCACTCGTCGCGGGGGAGCCGGGAATCGGCAAGACCCGGCTGATCCGCGAACTGCTGTCCGCTCTCCAGCCCGAGCCGGTCGTGCTGGTCGGCCAGGCGGAGCCCGGGTCGCTCGCCCGTCCGTACGAAGTGCTGCTGGACGCGATCGCCCACCGTGACGACATCGACCGGGCCCACCTGGAGGCGCTGGTCGACCCGGCCCGCAGCTCGGTGGAACGGCTGCACACCGGCCTGACGATCGTGGACGACGTCGTCGGCGACCAGTCCGCCGTGATCGTCTTCGAGGACCTCCACTGGGCCGATTCCGAGAGCGCGGCGCTGTTCGAGCGGATCGCCGACCACACCGGCCCGCGACTGCTCATCGGGACGTACCGGCCGGATGAAGTGACCAGCCGCCACCCGATGGCCGCGCTCCTGGGCCGCCTGGAACGCCGCCACTCGGTCAGTCACCTGGGGCTGCGACGGCTCGACGAGTCGGAGACCGCCGCGTTGCTAGCGGGCATCACCGGAGCCCCCGCGCCGTATCGGCCCGTGGCCACCCTGCATCAGCGCACCGGCGGGAATCCGTTCTTCCTCGAGGAGCTGGTGCGCGGACACGAGGGCGAGGACCTCGAGTCGTTCTGCGAGCGCCCGCTGCCATGGAGCCTCGTCGAGGTCTTGCGCCGGCAGGTCGACGACCTCGATCCCGAGAACCTGGGCATCGTGGAGGCGGCCGCCGTACTCGGCTATCGCGTTCCGTTCGACCTGCTCGCGGCCGTGACCGGCGCGAGCGAGGAGGAGCTCATCGCCGCGCTGCGGGATCTCGTGACCCGCGGTGTTCTGCTGGAGTCCGGCGAGGACGAGTTCAGCTTCCGGCATGCGCTTGTCCAGGAGGCGATCGCGGAGCAGATGCTCGGGAGGCAGCGCCGGCGTATCCACGAGGCCGCGCTCGAGGCGCTACTGGCCGCCGGAGGTTCGGATCCGGCCCTGGTCGCCCACCATGCGCAGGCGGCCGGACGGTACGACGACGTGGTCGACGCCGCCCGGCGCGGGGCCGAGATCTACCTGTCGATCGGGTCGCCGTACCAGGCCTTGCAGCTCGCGGAGATGGGACTGGACGAGAACAGCGATGATACGGACCTGCTCTCCGCCGCCGCCCGGTCCGCCTGGCTGGCCGGCCTGCTCGACGACGCCGTCGGATACGCCCGGCGCTGGCGGGCGAAATGCGTGACGCCGACCGACTGCGCGGAGGCGCTGTACCTACAGATCCGGCTGGCCTGGGAGGCCGGGGGTGGCTTCGAGTACGTCGAGAACATGTCCGAGCAGACCGAGGAGATGGAGGCGCTCACCCACGAGGTCGAGGCGCTGATCGACGAGCTGCCACCCGGCGAGGACCAGGCGAGGGCGATGACGGCGGTCGCCCAGTCGGCGATGTTGCGCGACCAGGGCGAGGAGGCGCTTACGTGGGCGGATCGGGCTCTGACGCTGGCCGATGAGCTCGACCTGCCTCGGATCCGCCTGGCCGCCCTGGTGGAGAAGGGTTACGCGCTCACCGAACACTGGGACACCGCGGACGAGGGCAGGGGGATCCTGGCCGGCCTCGTCGACGAGGCGGAGAAGCTCGGCGAGTGGGTGCTGGCCGCCCGCGCGCTCAACAACCTGGTGAACGCGGCGCCGCCGGCGTCACCGACCGATCATGCCGAGATGCTCGAGCGGATGCGCGCTGACGCCGAACGTGCGGGTTTCGAGTCGCTCGCGGTCGCGGCCTACTTCCACGGGCTGGCCCGGGTCGCGGTTCGGGATGGGGACCTGGACGCCGCGCTCGCGGCGCTGGAGCAGGGGCGCGAGCGCGACCAGACGTACGAGCGACGAGGCCGCCGATCCGACTTCCACGCCGTTTTCCTCGCTGGTCTGTCTCTGGAGGCCGACGACCTGGATCGGGTCGACGCGATCGTCAACGACCTACGCGTGCTTCCTGGAGCGTCTGCGCTCACCGTTCCGGCGTTGGCCTTCCATCTCGCCTGCCGGCGCGGTGACCTCGCGGCCGCGGAGCAGACTCTGGACGAGGTTTTCGCCGCACTCGCTGAACAAGCCTGGCGCAGTGGATCACAGGCGCACGACCTCGTCTCGGCTGCGTTGTTCGCCGGCCTGCCGATGCGCCGGCTGGAGCGGATGATCCGGGAGCTGCTGGACGGGGAAGTTCTGGAGCCCTATCGGGTCCTGGTCGGCGCCCAGCTCACCGAGACACAGGGCGACGCGGCCGCCGCCCTGGAGGAATATGAGTCGGTGGCGGACGAGACCATCCTCCCGCCGTCCGTGCGTGGTACCGCACGCGTCGGCGCCGCGCGTTGTGCGCTTGTCCTTCGGCGTACCGACTCAGCCGTCGAGCAGGTCACGTCGGCCGCGACGCTGCTCGCCAGATGGCGCGGCTGGCGGGTCGCCCAGCTGGACCAGGTGCGGGCCCAGCTGGGCATGACGCCGACCGACCGCCGTACCGCCGTGAGCGGTACGGCGGCACTCACCAGACGGGAGCGCGAGGTGGCACTTCTGGTGGCGGACGGGCTGACCAATACCGAACTCGCGCGGCGGCTCTACATCTCGCCGAAGACCGCCGCGATCCACGTCTCGAACATCCTGCGCAAGCTCGGCGTCAGCTCGCGCACCGAGGTGGGGAACGCGATCGCCGAGGATTCGCCGGTCTCCGGTGCCGGCTAAGGCTGGTAGACGACATCCTCCATCGGCGGGACCTCGTCGATCAGCTCGAAGTCCACCATGAGCTCCCCGATACGCTCCACCGACGGCACGTCCACCGGTCCACCCCACGGTGGCAGCTGGACAGCGTCGGCGACCTCTGGGTTCAGGTCAGCCAAGTCGACGAGGGCAGCGCGGAACTCCTCCGGGTTGTCGGCGACGTGCTCGCCGGCCGCGCTGATGCCGGCGATGAACCGATCGATGACGTCCGGGTTCTGCTCGATGAACTCGTCAGAGCTGAAGTAGGACCCGATTGCCATACCAGGCTGAGTTCCGGCGTAGGGCGCGATGATCGGACGCATTCCTTCCTCCAGCCCGATCGACAGGAACGGTTCGATCACGTGGGCCGCATCGACCTGCCCGTCCTGCAGAGCGGGGATCATGTCCGGGAACTCCATCTCGACGAAGTCGATGTTCTCGTGCTCGGCGCCGGCGGCTTCTATCGAGCCACGGATGGTGACCTCGGCGATGTTGGCGAGGGTGTTGACGGCCACGGACCGACCGTCCAGGTCAGCGGGGCTCTGGATGGGGCTGTCCGCGGGGACCACGACCTGGGAGAAATCGGCGTCGGCGTCTTCCGCAGCGAACGTGCCGGCGCTGACCATCTTGAGCTCCAGGCCCTGGCTGCGGGCCAGCAGCACCGACACGACGTTGGAGCCGGCGATCTCGAAGTCGCCAGACTCCACCCCGGGGATGTTCGCCGCACCGCCCGGGTTGGCCTCGACCGCGACGTCGAGGCCCTGCTCTTCCATGAAACCCTGGTCGACGGCGAACTGCAGGAACGCCGACGGTATGCCGAGAATGTCGCCGACGGTCAGACTGACGTTCTCCGTCTCCTCGACACCACCCTCGGCACCGTCCTCGCCGCCGCCCTCGTCGTCGGCGCAGCTCGCGGCTACCAACCCGAGTGCCATGACCGCGGCAGCGGCCCGTAACGCCTTATGCCTGACCCATCCGTTCCTCATCGCTCCTGCTCCTCCTTGCGTGCTTGATGGTTCGCATAACTTCGGTGCGAAGCTTGGTGAACTCGGTGAGTTCTTTGGTCGTGATCTGGTCGCGTGGGCGTGGCAGCTCGACGGGCACCTCCATCTGCACGGTCGACGGGCGGTCGTTGAGGACGAACACCCGGTCGGCGAGGTAGACTGACTCGTCGATGTCATGAGTGACGAACACCGTCGTCACGCCGTACCGTGCCCAGACGTCAAGCAGAAGGTCCTCCAGGTCGCTGCGGGTCTGCGCGTCCACCGAGGCGAACGGCTCATCCATCAGCAGGATCTCCGGCTCGTACGCGAGCGCGCGGGCGATGGCCACGCGTTGCTGCATGCCACCCGACAGCTGCCACGGATAGTGGCGGGCGAACTCGCCGAGCCCCACTACCCGCAATGTCTCCTCGGCGAGCGCCGCTCTGCGATCGGCGCTGACACCCTTGTGCCGCAGCGGGAACGTGATGTTGTTCTCCACCCTCAGCCACGGCAGCATCGAGTTGCTGTAGTCCTGGAAGACGAACGCCATGTTCGGCGGGGGTCGGCGTACCGGCTCCCCGTTCAACTGCACCTCGCCGGCGGTCGGGCTGAGCAGGCCCGCGAGACACTTCAGCAGGGTCGTCTTCCCGCACCCCGACGGCCCGACCACACAGACGAACTCACCCGAGGCCACGCGGAACGAGACGTCGGCGATCGCGTCGGTAGTGCCGTTCCGTGACTGGTAAGACTTGGCCAGCGAGGTGACTTCGAGCATGGCGCGTCCGCTCATCGTGCCGGTCCCTTCGACTCCCGGTGCCAGCGCAGCACACTTCGCTCGGCGCGTACGAACAGGAAGTTGGCGACGTAACCGATGATGCCGAGCAGAACGATCCCGGCCCACATGTCACTGATCGCGAACCGGCGCTGGGACTCCAGGACGAAGTAGCCGAGGCCGTTGCGGCTGGCCACCATCTCGCTGACGACCATCAGAATGATGGCGATGGAGAGGCTGGTGCGCATCCCGGTGACCACTCGGGGCAGCGCGGCCGGGACCACGATCTCGCGTATGCGCCCCCACCGGCCCACGTTGTACGCGCGTGCCATCTCCAGCATCTCCGGGTCGACGCCGCGCACTCCGTCGATGGTGTTCAGCAGGACCGGCCAGATCGCACCGATCACGATGATGAAGATCTTCATCGTGTCACCGACGCCGAACACGAGCATGCCGAACGGGATCAGTGCGACCGCCGGCAGTGCCCGCAGGAACTCGGCGAACGGTTGAACCGCCTGCTGGACCAGCCGGAACGCCCCCAGCACCAGGCCGATGCTCACGCCCAGCACCACCAACAGGACGTACCCGATCGCGAGCCGGCGCAGGCTCGGGAGGGCGTCCTGAACGAACCGGTCGGAGAGCCACAGCTCGACGAAACGTTCGCCGATGCCATCCAGCGGGGGGAAGTAGAACGACTCCTTCGCGCCGGCCCAGGCGGCGTACATGGCAAGCAAGATCAGTGGTACGGCGATCTCCAGCGCCAGGAGTAGCCCGCGACGGGTCATGTCACACCACGGCCTTCTCCCGCTGCGCGGGGTGCCAGTGCAGCGCCCTGGCCTCCGCAGCCTGGAAGGCGGTGTTCAGCAGCCAGCCCAGGGTGCCGGTCACGGCGATGAACGCGTACATCGTGGGAATCTGGGCGGCCGTATGGGCAGCCGCGATCGCTTGGCCGAGACCAGGCGCGCCGACGACGAGCTCGGAGGTGACGGCCAGGATCAGGGCGATCGCCGACGAGATGCGTAGACCGGTCGCGACGTAGGGGAGCGTACTGGGGAGGATCACCCGCATGAACCGGCTGACCGGTCCCAGCCCGTAGGCCCGGGCGGTCTCCTTCACGCCGGGGCTGATGTCTTGTACGCCGTAGATGGCCTGGAACAGGATCGGCCAGAACGAGGCGAACGCGACCAGGAAGACCTTCATGCTCGATCCGATGCCGAAGATCAACACAGCGGCCGGGAGTAGCGCGACCGAAGGGATCGGGCGCAGGAACTCGATCACCACCCGAAGCGCTCGATAGATCGCTTCGACCGAGCCGACCAGCATCCCCAGTGGTATGGCGAGTACGGCTGCGACGGCCAGCCCGACACCCCAGCCCCACAGGGTGCGGCCGATCTCACTCCACAGGTCACCGGTGGGGAGGAGGTCGGCCACAGCGCCGAGGACCACCGTCACCGGCGGAAACCAACGGGACGGCAACAGCTCGAAACGGGCGACCAGTTCGAGCGCCGTCATCACGAGGAGCACACCGACCAGGCCGACCCAGAACGAAGTGCCTGGCCAGGGGTTGGTGTCCCGTCCGTCTCTGGCAACCTTCGCCACCGCGGCACCTCACGGGAACTCTTCGTCCTAGAAGATTCTTTTTGCCCGGGCTTGGTGTTCTGTACTGCGGGACAATCTTGACGATGTAGTCTATGTGCGGAACAAGGATGCGTCAAACGGTCGAGGAGTCCCTCGGAGGGAGCCATGGGTGACGTCGCGCTCCACACGCCGGACGCGCCGGGCTATCCCGTACGCTCGGTCGGCAAGGCGCTGGAGATCCTCTTGATGCTGCGCGATCGCGAGACGATCGGGATCGCCGAGGCCAGTCGCGAGCTGGGCATTGCTCGCTCGACAGCCCATCGGCTGCTGAGCATGCTGGAGCATTACCGTTTCGCACAGCGGGACACGAAGTCACGGGGCTATCGGTCGGGCCCGGCTCTGGTCAGCCTCGGTCTGGCGGCCGTGGTGCGCATGGATATCCGCCGTCTCGCTCGCCCGCACATGGAACGGTTGGCCCACGAGATCGAGGAGACCGTGACACTCATGTGCCTCGAGGGCGCGGACGTCCGCTTCCTTGACTCGGTCGAAAGCCCGCGTCCGGTCCGGGTCGCCGGACGGACCGGTCTTCTCCGTCCCGCCCATTGCACGTCGGCCGGCAAGGCGATTCTGGCCGACCTGCCTTCCGAGCAACTCGAGAAGTTGTATCCGGATGAACCGCTACGAACGCTCACCGAGCGCTCGATCGGCAGCCGCCGAAGGCTCCTCACCGTCCTCGAGGAAGTACGCCGGGCCGGCTACGCCACCAACCTCGGCGAGAGCGACGCCGGCTTGGTGGGTATCGGCGTAGCGATCCCCAACCTGGCCGGTTCACCATCCGCCGGCATAGGCATCGCGGCTCCCGAGTCGCGGCTCGCACCGGAGCAGATTCGAGAGATCGCGGACGCCGCGCTGCGGACCGCCAACGCCATCGCGAACACATTCGAGTGAGGAAGGGCGCTACGTATGTTGAAGATCGACACGTTCAACCACATCTTTCCTGTTGAGTATTTCGAAAAGATGAACGACGTGGCTCCCGGGTTGGAGGACATCGGCAAGCGTGTTCGCAACATACCCGTGCTGGTCGATGTCGACGCTCGGCTTCGGATGATGGAGGAGTTCGGGGACGAGTACGTGCAGGTGTTGACGCTCTCCTCGCCACCTATCGAGCGGGTCGCTGGCCCAGGGACCAGCCCGGAGCTGGCCACCGTGGCGAACGACGGGATGGCCCGGCTGGTTGCCGAGCAGGACAAGTTCGTGGGGTTCGTGGCTTCTCTGCCCATGAACAATCCCGACGCCAGCGTGACCGAAGCCAAGCGAGCCATCGACCAGCTCGGCGCGACCGGCGTGCAGGTGTTCACGAACGTCAACGGCCGTGCGCTCGACCACCCGGATTTCCTTCCGATCTTCGAGTTGATGGCGGCCTACGACCTTCCGATCTGGGTTCATCCAGCGCGTGGCGCAGAGATGCCCGACTACCTCGATGAAGATGAATCCAAGTACGAGATCTGGTGGACATTCGGCTGGCCATATGAGACCAGCGCGATGATGGCCCGACTCGTCTTCGGCGGATACTTCGACCGTTTCCCCGACCTCAAGATAATCACCCATCACCTGGGGGGCATGGCACCCTACTTCGAGGGCCGCATAGGGCCCGGTATGGACCAACTCGGCGCCCGAACGAGCGACCAGGACTTGAGCCTGATTCTGGATCGGCTGGAGAAGCGTCCATTCGACTACTTCAAGCAGTTCTACGGCGACACCGCCGTCTTCGGCTCGGCCGCCGCCACCCGTTGCGGGCTCGAGTTCTTCGGGCAGGACAACGTGCTGTTTGCCTCCGACTGCCCGTTCGACCCGGAGAAGGGACCGGGCTACATCAGAGAGACGATCCGGGTGCTCGATGACCTCGATGTCTCCGACGACCTGAGGACCCAGATCTACGAGGGCAACGCCCGGCGGATGCTGCGGCTGCAGCTATGACGGTTCGCCCGGGCGCCGCGCAGTAGGACAGCGGATTGGGAGACGCGGCCTAGGTCTTCCGGGAGCCCGAGGCGCCCTCGGCGACCCCGATGAGCAGCAGGGCCGCGATGACGGCGACGACGAAACCCAGCACGTTGAGCTCGAAGATGCCGCCGGTTCCCAGAATGTTCGCCACGCCTCCGCCGATCACCGACCCCACCAGCCCGAGCAGGAGTGTCATGAGCAGGCTCAGATTCTGCTTGCCGGGCTTCACGAGGCGCGCCAGAGCGCCGATGATGAGTCCGGCGACGATGAATCCGATCATGATCGCTTCTCCTGACGTCGAGGGCTCATGCCGTTGTCACCGACGACGATACAACGACCAAACGCTGGTCACGCCGACGGCTGGTCACGCCGACCGCAGGGTCGAGGTCACGAGCTCGTCGCTCAGCCTGCGCAGCCGGGCCCGGGCCTGTTCGTCGTACGCCGTTCGGTCCGGCCGCGCCTCGCGCCGTCCGTCGAAGAACCGCCCGGTGACGGCGGCGAGCGCCTCGTCGGTGACGAGCCGCAACGTGGCCGCGCCGCCTTCCTCGACGGTGCTCATGGGCGCGGCGCCGTGCTCGAACACCATGGAGGTGTTCATGAACGTCGCCGGGTGCAACGCGTTCACCGTGACGCCCCGGTCGCGTAGCTCGTGCGCGAGATCGAGGGTGAACATGACCTGGGCCAGCTTGCTGCGCCGGTAGGCCGTGATGCCGTCGTACGACGCCTCGAGCATCGGATCGTCGAAGTCCAGCGGCTGTTGCCCGATCGAGGACACGTTGACGATCCGGGCGGGCGCCGACTCGACCAGCAGGGGGAGCAGGCGGCGGGTCAGGCGGTAACCCGCGAGGTAGTTGACCGCGAGCCGCAGCTCGATCCCGTCGCCGGACAGCTCCCGCTCCCCACCGGGCGGTCCGAACCCGACCCCCGCGTTGTTGACCAGCACGTCGAGCCTCGGGACCCGTTCGAGCAGCTCGTCGGCCATCGCGTCGACGTCCCGCAGTCGAGCGAGGTCGGCCCGGACGGTCTCGACGCCCAGGTCGTCCCGCAACCGGCCGAGCTTGCTCGGGTTGCGGCCGTGCGCGACCACGCTCGCGCCGCCGGCAGTCAGCTCGCCGGTGAGGTACCGGCCGAGACCGTCGGTCGCACCCGTGACCAGAACGACCTGGCCGGTTCGACTGTTCATCGTGGACAACGGTATGAGTAAGGGCGCGCTCGAAGCCAGCCGCGCCGAATGGCGGACGTAATGACAGAGCACGCAGCCGGTTGGACGCCCTCGACGGGTGCGCTGCCGGACCTCGAAGGGCGTGCGGCGGAGGCCGCCCAGCGGTAGCCGCCTTTGGTGGGTTGTCGGTCGCGTCCGGCATCCTGTCGGCAGGTCTGGATCAGCGGTCCGGATCACCGGCCGAAAGGGGATGCAGATGCCGGGACCGACATTGGGTGTCGTGTTCAGACCCCAGCTCGCACCGGAGCGCCTGCGCGGGGTCGTCGAGGCGGCGGACTCCTCTGGGCTGGACGAGCTCTGGTTGTGGGAGGACTGCTTCCTGGAGGGCGGCGTCTCGGCCGCGGCGATGGCGCTCGCCTGGAGTGAGCGGGTGCGGGTCGGGGTGGGGCTGTTTCCGGTGCCGCTTCGCAATCCCGCGATCGTGGCGATGGAGCTGGCCACCCTGACCCGCGCGTTTCCCGGCAGGTTCCGGTTCGGCCTCGGCCACGGCGTGCAGGACTGGATGGCGCAGGTCGGCGCCCGCGCGGCTTCGCCGCTGACGCTGTTGCGCGAGTACGCGACCACCGTACGCGGCCTGCTGGCCGGCGAGACCGTGACGGTCCGGGGCGACTACGTGCAGCTCACCGAGGTCTCGCTCGGCTGGCCGCCGGACGGTCCGCCGGAGGTGCTCATCGGGGCGTCCGGACCGAAGACTCTGGAGCTGTCCGGGTCCGTGGGGGACGGCACGATCCTCACAGCCGGTACCTCGGTCGTCCGGTTGGGTTGGGCCCGGGAGCGGATCGACGCCGGCCGCTCCGCCGCGAACCGCTCGGAGCCGCATCGGGTCGTGCTCAATCTGCTCGCCGCGAGGGGGTCGATGCCGCGCGAGCGGGCGCATGCCGAGCTGGCCGGTGAGGAGGTGGACGACGTCACGGTGTCCGGTGACGCGGAGTCGATCGCAGCCGGCGTACGCCGCTGGGCCGCCGCGGGCGCGGACACCGTCGTCCTGCAGCCGCTCGCGGGCGAACCCGACGTCGAGGGGTTCGTGCGGTTCACCGCCGAGCAGGTCGCTCCTCTGGTCCGCGAGGGGTGGTGAGATCCCGGCGTACCCTCACCGAGCCGTCCCTCACGACGGGCTGCAGCGCCAGATCGTGAGCCGCCAGAAGAACCGGCTGCCGCGGCGGGTCAGCCGGATCACGCCGTCGGAGAGCAGCCGGGCCACGTCGCGCGCGCGGGTGATCGTCTCGGGCAGCGGGAAGTCGCGGGTCGCGACCGCCTGCATGCCGTCCCCGAATACCTGGCGGGCCGCCTGCAGGACACGGGACTCGTCCTGGATGCTGCCGGTCGGCAGGTAGGCGTGCCCTCCCGGCGCGATGTGGTCGGCGAGGCCGTCCAGCATGGCGACCGGCAGCTCGGCGCCGGTGGGGCCTCCTCCGTGCCCGTCGGGGAACCAGCCGGTGGTCTTGGCGATGACGTCGGGTATGCCGCTGACGTCGGCGATCACGATGTCGGCGCGTATGTCCTGTACCGGTTCGAACAGCGAGCCGCACCGGAACTCGGTGATGTCGCTCAGACCGAGCTCCCGTGCGTTCTTCGTGGCGCACTCGACCGCCGCCGGCGACACGTCGCAGCCGATCACCCGGGCCGCGCCGAGCCGGGCCGCGGCGAAGCTCAGTACGCCGCACCCGCATCCGGCGTCCAGCACCGTGTCTCCCTCGCGCACCTGCATGGCGTCCCCGAGGACTCGGCTCGTGCTGCTGGGTGTAAATACGCCTTCGTCAACCGCCAAGGTGAACGGTCCCCCGGCGCCCGTCCACTTGTAAGACCGGCTTTCGTTCACCAGGCAATCCTCTCTCTGACCTCCAGCTGAGCTGGGTAGTGCAAGGTGACGGAACGGGTACGCCGCGTGATCGTGCCACCCGATCGCGATCCCTCGGCGTCTTCGTCGTCGCCTTCGATGACGACGACACGGTAGCCCTCGTACGAGTCGGACGTCCACGCCGCCGTCATCGGGTCGGTCACCTCGACCTCCCAGGTGGGGTCAATCTTCGCTGGCCCGCTCGACGGCGTATGCAGCGGCCCCCTCATCGCGCGCTTATCGGACGGGGATGCGTGCTCCGTCGTAGCCGTCGATGACGGTGCGGGCCCTCAGCGGCTCGTGCAAGACCAAGCCGGGGCGCCCTGAGTTTCGCAGGTGTACGCGCGCATCCCGCACCATGCCGCCGAGTGCGCGTGTCCAGCCCGGGTACCGCGATCGGGGAACCCGGCTGACCATCTGCACCGATCAGTGCAACGTGCGGGTTGCCGCATCGGACCAAGGCGGTATTGCAGACTCGCGTGCCTGACGGTGACAAACCGACATTGTTCACAGCCAGTTAGGGACTTCTGACCCTATGCGGCGCTGGCCTGGCTGCGTACGTTCAGACGAAGGGGAATCAAGATTTGCCGAACTCGGGAGCTGGGACATGAATGAGTCCCATACCGGCGGTGGGGAAGTCGAACTATCTCGACAGCTCCTTCCTGTTCTGCTCGCCCTGGCACGATCCGGCGGTCTAGCTGGATCGCAATCTTTTCGTCTTCGAGATCACGTAGTCGGTCAGCTACCGACGCCAGGACCGCGAGAAGAACTGAATTCGACCATCGCCGTGGTGGTGATGGAGGGCACCTGGTTACGAGGAGGGGAAAATGAACACCGAAGACCTACACGCGGCGCAGGCTGAGGCAATTCCCGAAGCTCTGGTCGCTACGGCGGAGTCGAAGGCTGCCGCCGAGGAAAGCTTGCTAGCCAAAGAAAATGTTGTTGGAGTGGGGGTGGGCTGCAAGATCACTAACGGCGTGCAAAGCGATACCCCGAGCGTGATGGTGTTGGTCAGCCAGAAGCTGCCGGTAGATCTGCTCAGCGACGCCGACGCAGTGCCGGAGACGGTCGACGAGGGGCCGACCGACGTGCTGGAGGTCGGCACACTTTTCGCCGGAGACTCGGAGGAGACGACCACTTTATCCGGAATGGGAACACAGGAAGTGGACGCGCTCACGCTCGCCACTCGGTCGCGGCCGGCCCGACCGGGTTACAGCGTTGGTCATTTCCGGATCACTGCCGGCACGATCGGTGCTGGGTGTTACGACCTCCGCCCGCTACCGGGGATCCCGCCGCGCTACTACATCCTGAGCAACAATCACGTGCTGGCCAACTCCAACGCCGCGAACATTGGCGATCCGGTACTGCAGCCGGGTCCGTTCGACGGCGGTGTCCTGGCCAGCGACGTGATCGGGCGCCTGTCGAGGTTCGTGCCGATCAAGTTCGACGGCTCGTGCAACAGCGTCGACGCGGCCGTCGCCGAGGTGCCCTTCCACATGATCGACAGGGATGTGTACTGGACCGGCTACCCCGCCACTGCGGCCAAGGCGGCGACCGTCGGCATGCTGCTGAAAAAGACCGGGAGGACCACCAACTTCACCACCGGCCGGGTCACTGCGATTGGCGCCACCGTGAACGTCAACTACGGCGGAGGAAAGGTTGCGAAGTTCTGCAACCAGATCGTCACGTCGAATATGTCGGCCGGCGGCGACTCAGGCTCACTGGTGCTGGACTGGCAGAACAACCCGGTCGGGCTGCTGTTCGCCGGCTCGAGTGTGGCGACCATCCTCAATCCGATTGCCTCGGCCCAACTCGCACTGAACGTGCGAATCTGGCCGTGACCCAACCACAGTAGAGGGTCTGCATTGTGGTGACGCCTTCTCAGCCTCCCGCTGTGAAGGCGTCACCACGCTCTACTCGGACAGGCAGCCCTTCGCACTCGTCGGGTAACCGCTGTACCGCAGGTGCCTCCGGCTCCAACACGTACACCACGACGCACGGTTCACCTGATTCAGTGGCCCCGATCGCCACACCCTGCACACCGTCGCCGACCCACTCCTGAGCGCTCTCCAGCGCCCGCCGCGACCGCTCATCCACTGCAGGCACCTCAGCCCTGAGGTCTTCCTCACTCATGCCATGAACTCCAAACCGTGGGTGCTGGCCCCCGGTTTCCCCGCAAAACCATGCTACGCCGCGGCATATCGAGCTGCCGCAACTTGCGCTCATAGCCGATAAGCGGGCGGCCTGGACTTCTCTCCATTAGATTTGACGGGTGGACCAGACCACTGACGCGGTCGTCATCCGCAAGCACGGCGGCGACGACCGGCTTGAGCTGACCCAGGTCCCCATGCCCGCGCCCGGGCGAGGCCAGATGCTGGTCACCGTCGAGGCGAGCGGAGTCGCCTACGCCGACGTCCTCATGCGCCGGGGCATCTACCCCGAGACCCCGCCCCTGCCGTTCACCCCGGGCTACGACCTAGTGGGCCGTGTCGTTGCCGCGGGCGCCGACGTACAGGATCTGCGCGAAGGTGACCGGGTGGCCGCGCTGACCGTCACCGGTGCCAACGCGACCCACGCGCTGGCCGAGGCGGCGCTAGCGGTGCCGATCCCTGACGAGCTGCCCGCGCCCGAGGTCTGCGCGCTGGTGCTGAACTGGGTGACGGCCCACCAGATGCTGCACCGCATCGCCGCGGTCCCGCGGCAAGGGAGCGTGCTGGTGCACGGCGCCGCCGGTGGAGTGGGTACGGCGCTCCTCGAGCTGGCCCGGGCGCACGACGTACGGGCCTATGGTGGCGCATCGGGTGACCGGACCGCCGCCGTCGCCGAGCGTGGTGGGATCCCGCTGGACCGACGAGCCGTCGACGTCGTCGACGAGGTACTGCGGCACGAGCCAGCCGGTGTCGACGCGACCTTCGACCCGGTCGGCGGCACGCACCTGCGCCGCTCGCGAGCGGCGACCCGGCGTGACGGCGTGGTGCTCAGCTACGGGGTGTCCTTCGGTGTCGATGAAGGCCGCGGCCGGCTCGGCACGCTGGTCCGCCAGGGCACCGTGCTGGCCGGGGTCCGCTTGACGCCCGGGGCGGCAGTGCGGCTCTACGTCATTGCCGGACGGCGCGGCTACGCCACCCGCCACCCCGACCACTTCCGCCAGGACCTGGGTGCGCTCATCGGGCTGCTGGGCGAGGGGCGGATCCGCCCCGAGGTGACCATCATGCCGCTGCGTCAGGCCGCCGACGCCCATCGGGCTCTGGAGGCCGGCAAGGTCACCGGCAAGCTGGTGCTGGTGCCGTGACGACGTCGTCGGTTTGATGGACAGCTACTCCATCTCGGGAGCTGACTCGACGCGCGTCGTCAGGGTCCGCCGTGTCCTTGGCCCATGTCCGTCGACTCGACGCTTGGAGTCTCCGACGAATTGGCGCGAGGCCTCGTCCTGCCGACGAGATACCGAGTAACGACCGCGCCTGCGACCAGCGCCGCAGCCACAAAGACGCCCACGTGAGCTACGCGCTCGATCGGCGTCAGAAAGATCGGCCCGGCATAAGTGAGCTCGTACACAGTCATGCCAAGGGGCAGCACCAGCCCGGCAAGCAGACCCACGAGACCTTGTCTGCGCATGCACGCGCCCAATGCGTCGAGGAACGGCCCGAAGATGACGCTCGCTGGCCACCACCAACCCACGTCCGACCTGCCCAAGTCTGACCAATACCATGACAGCGGCTGCTGCTGCAGCACGGGATAGAGGACGTAGTAGGCCGTCGTAGCGACCAACAAGCCGAGTACACCCCCGATCGCCCCGACAGCCAGTCGTTTGGCAATCCATCCGACGAACAGCCCCAACCCGGCCCACGCCCAAGCTGAGTGGATCCACAATCCTGCGAGCTTCGCGGGTGTCGCAACCCACGACAGTCCCGCGTCCGCTAGATGACCACCAAGGTTGCCGTACGGGGAGGCCACGTCATTGAGCAGCGCGTCAGCGGCCCCGAATCCTGCACCGATAACGACGCTGAGGGTGGCCGTACAACTCGATCAAGCCTCGGCGGATGAGGTGTGCGCCATCTGTGACCCAGTCTTCGATGCTGCCGACGTCGGGTTCGTCAGACAGGTTATGCGTGATGCAGGCGGGGGGAGCCGTCGGTGCATGGTGGAACACTGATTATGTGACCCGAGACGGATCACCGAGCCCGCTGGCCGGTGTGAGGGAGGGCGGATGCCTGTCCAGTTGAACCACACGATCGTGGCGGTGCGCGACAAGCACGAGTCCGCGACATTTCTGTCCGAGATCCTCGGGGTAGGCGAGCCGGTGCCGTTCGGCCCCTTCCTGGTCGTCCAGGTCGACAACGACGTCTCCCTCGACTTCACCGACGACCATGGCCCGCTGCATCCGCAGCATTACGCGTTCCTCGTCGACGAGGAACGGTTCGACGAGATCTTCGGCCGTATCCGCGAACGCGGGCTGATCTACTGGGCGGACCCGTTCCGGCGCCACCAGGGCGAGATCAACACCAACGACGGTGGCCGCGGCGTCTACTGGGAAGACCCCAGCGGCCACTTCCTGGAGATCATCACCCGCCCCTACGGCAGCGGAACCTGAGCCCCAAGGTACGCACTCATCTGCCGCTGGGTGATCGCATCGCCTGCTTCGTGCAGGTCACCGGTCAGCGATCGAAGTGGCGGGCCAGGTGGAGCCATCCAGGAGTGCTCGGTTGCCCAGGGGCTCGCGTAGGTGCAGCGGAGTCCGGGCGTGAGCACGGGAGCGAGCGAGCAGTCGCCCCAGCTGGCTGCATCCCAGCCGCCGGGAACCTGGTTCAACGTCACCACCTGGCCATGCGGGCCGGGGCCGTTGCGATCCCACGGGCCCGTGGCCACCGTCAGTTCACCGTCGGATTTCCCAAGCACGTACCACTCCGCGTCGCCGAGAGGCGTGTCCTGCAGTGCCGTCGGGGCATCCATCCCGGCGCGCTGCACCAGCTGCTCCAAGGCGGCGGTGACCTCGTTGTGGTCGGCCAGGTTCTGCACGCCCCCGGTCATCGCGGCGGCCGTGAACCCAGGCCCGTGCCCGCAACTCAGCAGGGGTTCGCCATCCACGGTGACCACTGGTGATTCGGGTTCGTCGGCGCTCGTCGCGGTAGACCCTTCGACGGCACGATCAGGGCTGCCGCAGGCGACAAGTCCGGCCAACACAGCGACCAGGACCCCGACCTTTACCAACCACATGGCGGCCACGCCCATGGGACGCAGTCTGGCCGGACCCGGTTCCATCCGGGGATGAAATCACGGAATCCGAACGTCCGGATCAGCCGCTGTGTGCGCGGTCATGTCGACGACAGCGCGGGTGCGCAGTCGAAGGTAAGTCAGGGTGCCAGCGTCTCTGCGTGCGTGGCGATCCAGTTCGCGTCCTGAAGATAGATATTGACGTGTGAGCGCAGGGGGTCATGCTCTCCCGTGGCGCGCTCTGCTGTGAACCTTGCCAAATCGCGGAGCCGATCCACCGCCACCAGGATCACGGCCTCGGGCTCGCATCCATGGCCGTAGGCATCACACAACAGCCGTAGCCGGCGAGCCGATTCAGACAGGGAGTGGCCTTCCACGTCTGGGTTACCGGGGCCGACCAGCGGGACAAGGCGGTACGCGAGGTAGGCCAAGTCCCAGATCCGAGGGCCAGGCGACGCGGTATCCCAGTCGATGACACCGCTCAGCTGGTGGTCGGTGAAGACCATGTTGTAAGGCGCGAAAGTCGTTGTGACACACCACCGATGGGGTGATGCGCCGGAAGTTGCCACACGCCATCCGCGTCCTCGAACGTCGCAGTCACCTCATGCAGGTTCGCCAACCGTTCCGCAGCCTCGATCAGCACCTCGTCGTCCCAGACCCACGCGGGGAGCGGATACTGCGGGACCTCGCCCGACATGAATGAGACAACCTCGTGCCCACTGTCATCGGGGCCCATCGGCGCAGGCACCCACCTGATGCCGTGCCTGCGCAAGTGCAGCACAGGCGATGGATCGTGGGCGTCCACGGCCCAGCCTCGCGGCGCACGGTCTCGCCAACCCGCGTTGCTCCGCTCATGTGTCCGCCGCTGAGCGCCTCCTCGGAGTCCATCCTCAGAGTCTCTCAATCACCGCACGTGTTTCTATGCCGCGATCGGTGCTCCATGTCGCTTTTTTGTGGTGGCACGGCACATTTCATGGGGCGGATTGGCTCGGGTGTCAGGCGTGGATGCCTGCTCGGGCTGCTGCCGCTCTTACGGCCTCGGGCATGGTGGTGGTTGGGCGGCCGAGGAGTCGGCTCAGGTGGCCGGTCGTGACCAGCAGGTCGGCCCGGGCGATGCCGAGGTCGGAGTTGGCGAGGACTGCGGCGTATGGCTCGGGCAATCCGGCTTGCACCAGCACCTTGGTGTACTCATCGGGCGGCAGGTCGCGGTAGCCGACGGGACGGCCGGTGGCCTCGCTGACCCTCTCCGCCAGTTCGGCCAGGGTGAAGGCCTCGTCGCCGCCGAGCTCGTAGGTCTGGCCGGCCTGGTCGGTCGCTGAGCAGCACCGCTGCCGCGGCCTCGGCGTAGTCGGCTCGGGTGGCGGCGCTGACCCGACCGTCGCCTGCGCTGCCGAGCACCGCACCGTGCTCGATGTAGGTGGCAAGTTGGTCGGTGTAGTTCTCCAAGTACCAGCTGTTGCGCAGCAGTGTGTACGAAACCCCGGAGTCGGCAAGGGCCTGCTCGGTGGCCTGGTGATCGGCCGCCAACTGCATGACGGTGTTGTCGGCGTTCGCGATGCTGGTGTAGACCAACAGCCCGACACCGGCGGCCTTCGCCGCGTCGATGGCGTTCTGGTGCTGCCCAGTGCGCTGGCCGACCTCGCTACTGGAGACCAGCAGCACCTTCTCGGCATCTGCGAAGACCTCGCGCAGAGAGTCGACGTCGTTGTAGTCGGCGGCGCGGACCCGCACGCCGCGATCGGCGAGGTCAGTGATCCGGTCGAGCGCTCGGCCGGCGGCGACGATCTGGTCGGCCGGCACATCACGGCTCAGCAGGGCCTCGACGACAAGGCGGCCCAGGTGTCCGGTGGCGCCGGTGATCACATAGGTCATGGTGTTCCTCTCATGGACGGGTGACGACTCGCATCCATCGCCAACCGCGCCGGACACCGCGTACTTCCCAACGGAGAGTACGCACTTTCAGGTAAGGTACTGGTATGGAAGTAAGTGCTCACCTGGGGCCGCTCCGTCAACGTTTCCCTGACGGCGTGTTTCCCGCCGGCTGTCCCAGCCGTGTTCTGCTCGACCACATCACCAGCAAGTGGGGCGTGCTGATAATCATCTCCCTTGCCGATGGCCCGCAC
This sequence comes from Propionibacteriales bacterium, assembly GCA_009377795.1. Lineage (GTDB taxonomy): Bacteria > Actinomycetota > Actinomycetes > Propionibacteriales > Nocardioidaceae > WHTJ01. The sequence goes on from WHTJ01000006.1 coordinate 88,298, forward strand.
CGCTGGAGCGAACTACGCCGCCGGGCGCAGGGAGTGAGCGAGAAGATGCTCGCCCAGACCCTCAAGACGTTGGAACGCGACGGGCTCGTGCACCGCTCCCCTCAGCCCGTCATCCCGCCGAGGGTGGACTACAGCCTCACCGACCGCGGCCAGGAGCTCGCGGCATTACTTGTCTCCCTGGTCGGCTGGGCGGCCGAGCACGCCGACGAGATCCTCACCCAGACCCCCTGAGTCCACCAGGGCAAAATCGCACTGGTCATGCCGCCGTCCGCTCAGTCGTGCCGAGGGGTGGTCGCCCGGGAATTCGCTGGGTGTTCGGCGGTGCGAGACGATGGCGTGGTGGGTGGTGTCTACGTCGAGACCGAGCGGCTTGTGCTCCGTAAGTTCACCGAGGACGACGTCGACAACCTGGTCGAGCTGGACGCCGACCCCGAGGTGATGCACTTCATCACCGGCGGGCGGCCGACGCCGCGGGAGGACATCGAGCGGGTGATCCTGCCCCGGTGGCTCCGCTACTACACGGAGTCGCCGGGGATCGGGTTCTGGGCCGCCGAGGAGAAGGCCACCAGGCAGTTCATCGGCTGGTTCCACCTCCGGCCGGGTGAGGGGCATCCCGTTGACGAGCCGGAGCTCGGTTACCGGCTCCGCCGGTCGGCCTGGGGGAAGGGGTACGCCACCGAGGGCTGCCGGGCCCTGATCGACAAGGGCTTCGCCGAGCACGGGGTACGCCGGGTGCTGGCCGAGGCGATGTTCGTGCACGCCGCCTCCCGGCGGGTGATGGAAAAGGCTGGTCTGCGGCTTGTGCGGGTGTTCCACGCCGACTGGCCCGACAAGATCCCCGGCGACGAGCACGGCGACGTCGAGTACGCGCTCGACCGGGAGGATTGGGAGCGGCGGCCGGCGGACGACAGCCACCGATCACGACACCTGAGAGCGACTCGACGAGTTGGAGTCCGTCTCGCACTGACGGACGTATCCGGCCGGACCCATGCGCTTGGGGGACTCTTCACCTTCCGGGTGCGGGGTCTGAGACTCGTCCGAAGAATCTTTGCCCGGAGACGCAACGTGGGGAACCATATCTGCGTGTTTAGGGGCATGAGTGGACAAGCAGCCGTCCCTCGGGGCGACGTCGTCGCCTCCACGGGGGAGGGCTTCGAGAGCTGGGTGCGCGCCAGCAGTCCGCGTCTCAGGCGACTCGCGTACCTGCTCACGGGGAACCTAGACGAGGCCGAGGACCTGCTGCAGTCGGCCTACGCCAAGGTGCTGCCGCGGTGGCACAGGATCTCGACGTACGACTCGCCCGAGGCCTACATGCACCGGGTGATGGTGAACCTGAGGACGTCGTGGTGGCGCCGCTCCCGCAACCGGGAGTGGTCGACCGACGAGATCCCCGAGGCGTCCTGGCGCGCCGGCACCCCCGGCGAGGGAGACGCCGTCGTGGAGTCCCAGGTGTTGCTGGCGGCGTTGCGGGCCCTGCCGGAGCGGCAGCGGGCCGCCGTCGTCCTCCGGCACTGGTGCGACCTCTCCGAGGCACAGACCGCGGACGCCATGCAGTGCTCCGTCGGCACGGTCAAGAGCAGTGCATCCCGGGGCCTGGCGCACCTGCGCGCCGCCCTGGCCCAGACCCCCGACAACCCCGGCACACGGAAGGGAGGCCCCCGATGAACAACACCACCGACCCCATCTTCGAGGCGCTCGACCGCCTCGCCCGGGTCGCCGACACCAACCCGGTGGGCGACCCGATGCCGGGCATCATGCGCAAGGCCCGCGCCAACCGCCGTCGTGCCACCGCCCTCGCGGCCGGCGGCGTCGCCGCCGTCGTGGCCGTCGGTTTCGGCGTCGCGTCGGCCCTCGACGTCTCCGGCTCGGCCGGCCCCTCCGGCCCTGTAAGCCCCCCGAGTACGACCCCGACCCCGACCCCGTCACCCACGGAGCCGGCCCTAGAGGAATTCGAGCGGGCCCCCGCCGACGTGGACGGCGACGGCGCTGTCGACATCATCCGGGTCATGGTCCCCCCGGCCGATGCCAAAAATGCTCGTGACTCGATCGTGGACAGCAAGGACGTGCGGCTGCAGGTCAAGCTGGACGGGGGCGGCAGGGAAGAGGTCAAGCTCGGCAAGGCGCCCGTCCCGACCATCGCCGGGACTCCGGACCTGGACGAGAACGGCACCGCCGATGTGGTCCTGAGCTTCAGCGGCGGCGACGCCGGGTGGCTCAGGGTCTTCACCTGGGATGGCGACACCGTGGTCCAGGCCGAGCCGGCCGCCGGCTCGCCGGCGGACCTCGTTAACGACGGCGGCCTCTACACGGCCGCAGAAATCGTCAGCTCCGCGTTGGTCGACGGCGACCTGATCAGCTGGGTCCCCACCGCGGACACGTCCGCGCCGTACGAGGTGCGGACCTGGACCTGGCAGCTCGACAAGAACCGGCTCGTCGCCACCGAGTCGGGTATCCAGTGCTGGAACCCCGACGATCTGAGCCTCACAACCTGCTGACCCGCAGAGGGCTCGGGATCGTGCCGTCCAGCTGCGGCTGGAGCTTGGGACTGCCGTCAGTACGAATGCTTCTTGGCCATGATCCCTTTGATGCGGGCCTCGTCAAACTCCTCACCAAGCCAATCAAACAGACCACGCAACTTGTCCGGCTCTTGCGCGTAGTCGTCATAGTGGATGTGGTAGGCGTCATCGCCGAGGCTGGCCTTGAGTGCAAGTATCCGTTCCTCGGTCTTGGTGAGGACCTCTCGGGCGTCGCTCCTCTTGGCCCACCATTTGCTGACGGCCACTTCATCCAGGTTGCGCGTGTTGATGACGAACCGGGCGCCCGGAAAGACGGCACGCAAGAACTGGACGTACTCGCCCAGGTCCTTCTGATGCCACTTGATTTCCTTGAATCCCACAACTCTGGAGTCCTGCTCCGGACGGATAACGGTCGCGAGCAGCAGCCACCGCAGCTCCCTCAGCGCGAGCTGCGTCGGGTAATCCCCGATGCCGAACCAGGCACTCCGTGGGCTTCTCCACCCTCGGCTGGACTTGCGGCGGTGTTCCGCGATGGTGTGGAACTTGTAGAGGTGGTACGCCGCACCGCCGTTCTCACCACGGATCAGATAGCCCGGGATCGACGAAAGGATGCCTTGGAGCAGCGTCGAGCCCGAGCGGCCATAGGTCACGATGAACACGAACCGCAGGTCGCCGCGGTCGCCGACACGCGCCTCCTCCAGTTCGGCGCGTAAGGATCGGTTTGCCGCACGCAGTCTCGCGTTACGCCTCTTCAGCTTGCGAAGCCGTGCACCCCGCTGCTCCGGATCGTTGCGTTGTTGGACCAGGCGTCCGAGCGAGTGGACGAGGGGGATGGCGATGCCGACCAACAAGTAGCTGACCGTACTGCTACGCGGCGTCATGGTCGTCGACCCTGTCATGCACAACAAGTCCTGTCGCTGTAGGTATCGGGATGGAGGACCGCGTCCACAGCCCTGCACCAACACATAGCAGACGTGATCCTGCCTCAACCTCAGCCGATTTCGGCTGAGGTTGCAAGGCCGTGCGCCGGGGCGCTGATCGCCAACCCGAGCCTGGAGCCCTGCTCGTCTCATGGCACGTACGGTGCGTGATCACGCCTGCTGAGAGTGGTGGGCAGGGGCGGGATCGAACCGCCGACCTTCCGGTTTTCAGCCGGACGCTCGTACCAACTGAGCTACCTGCCCGCCGTCAACGGCGGAACCCTCGGCCGTTGGGGCGCAGGCCACCATACCGTAGCGGCGCTTGGACTCAGAATGAGATCAAGCGACCCCGACGGGACTCGAACCCGCGGCCTCCGCCGTGACAGGGCGGCGCGCTAACCAACTGCGCTACGGGGCCTCGTTGTGTGCCAAAGCAGCGCACGAATCCTACTCCATGCACACACCGTGCCCCCAACGGGATTCGAACCCGTGCTACCGCCTTGAAAGGGCGGCGTCCTAGGCCTCTAGACGATGAGGGCTGGGCCGCCTTGACACGGATCTCGTGCCGTCGGGGACCGATCAAGCATAGGTGCTGGTCACGCATCCATCCAAACCGCCTACCGGCCACCCGTCCAGGCAGAATGGTCGCGTGATCCAGATGAGTCGCGAGCGGTTCGAGGAGCTGGTCGCCGAGGCACTCGACACGATCCCGGCCGAGCTGGCCGAGGTGATGGACAACGTCGCGATCTTCGTACAGGACGAGGCGCCGCCCGATGATCCGACCCTGCTGGGACTCTACGAGGGCGTGCCGCTGACCGACCGGGACACCTGGTACGCCGCCGGCTCACTCCCTGATCGCATCTCCATCTTCCGCTACCCGATCCTCGCGATCTGTGACGACGAGTCCGACGTCGTGGACGAGGTCGGCATCACTGTCGTACACGAGATCGCCCATCATTTCGGCATCGACGACGCCCGGTTGCACGAGCTCGGCTACGAGTGACGCGAAGAAAACGGCCAGATGTGCAATCTCGGCGCGAGAGGGGGCGGCATGTCGCGCCGAGATTGCACCGATGTCCGGTCTGGTCAGATCAGCGACCCGAGCGCATAGCCGACGGTCGCGGCCGCCAGCCCGGCGGTCAGCGTGGTGCCGACGTTGAGCGCGGCCGCACCGAGCGCGCCGTCCTCGATCTGGCGCATGGTCTCCCAGGTGAACGTCGAGAACGTGGTGTATGCCCCGAGGAAGCCCGCACCCGCGACCGTCACGAGATCCGGCGACAGCCGGTACGCGTCCTCGGTCGCGACCAGCAGACCGAGGGCGAACGCTCCGCTCACGTTGACCACCCACGTGCCCCACGGGAATACCCGCTCGTGGCCGCCCTGGATCATCTGGTCGAGCACGTACCGGCCGGCCGCGCCGGCGGCGGCGGACAGCGGGAAGAGGCAGAGCGCGAGGACGCTCATTCCTCCCTCCCGTCCGCTTCTCGTCCCGCGTACGTGATGACCTGCACGTCGTCCAGGATCACCAGCCCCTCGGTGATCAGCTCGTCGAGCTGCGGCAGGAAGTCCGCGATGCGTTCGGCAATGTCGACGATCACGATGGCGATCGGCAGGTCCTCGGACAGGCTGAGGATGCGGGTCGTGTGCACGTGCCGGCTTGCGCCGTACCCCTCGATCCCGCGCAGTACGGAGGCGCCCGCAAGCCCCGCGGCGTGTGCGCGGTGCACGATCTCGGTGTAGAGCGGCTTGTGATGCCACACGTCGGTCTCGCCGACGAAGATGGTCAGACGTTGTGCGGAGCCCTGCAGCTTCATCTCGACACCTCTCGAGCTCGATGACGGCGTACGACGATTCCACGACCCAGCACCAGGCCGAGGCTGGTCGCCGCCAGGCCGGCGGCGACCGCCGGGTGGCCGTCGGCCGTGAGTGCGTGCACTTCGAGCATCCACGTGCTGAACGTCGTGAACGATCCGAGGAAGCCAACCGCCAGAAATGGCCGCAGATACCGGTACGGCACCCAGGATTCGAGCAACAGCGTGAGCAGGAGCGCGAGCACCGCCGCTCCCGACACGTTGACCGTGAACGTCGCCCACGGCACCTGACCGGACTCGGCGGGCATCACCAGATCGATGCCCAGCCGGGCGTAGCCGCCGAGCGCCCCGCCGAGCGCGACGGCCCCAATGGCGCCGGCGCGCAGCCGTGCGGGCATACGGGTGGCCCGCCTGGACTCGCGGAACGGATCGGTGGCTCCCGACGGGGCAATGTCAGGCGGATCGTGCGCCATGGCGTACGGATCGCCTGACCCGGCGTCCGGATCCACAGGAGATCCCTCGGTCGGCGTTCTCGGCATGTGTGCGACTCCTACCCGGGCATGCTTCATCTGCGTGGGTAGGGACCGTTGGTCGCAACGCCGCGACGGTTGACGGCAGGCCCCACTGCCGGGGATCCGGGCCAGTCTAGCCATCGGCGTACGTCGTCGAACCCGGCGCACCTGCGGCCGGCTCGCCAGCTCCTATCCTGGCCATATGGCCTCAGTCGAGGGACCTCCGCGGGGGCTGACCCGAGACGTCGACGTACGCCGATCCGGGGACCGGTTCCGGACCAAGACCGACTGGCTGGACTCCGCGCACTCCTTCTCCTTCGGCCCGCATTACGACCCGGCGAACACGCATTTCGGCTTGCTGTGCGTGCACAACGACGACGTCGTACAACCCGGAACCGGTTTCGACCCGCACTCGCACCGCGACATGGAGATCGTCACGTGGGTGCTGGAGGGCTCACTGGTGCACGAGGATTCGGCGGGTCATCGGGGCCTGATCTACCCCGGTCTCGCGCAGCGGATGAGCGCCGGTACGGGCATCGAGCACTCGGAGCGCAACGATTCCTGGCGACTGGGGGAGGAACGCCACTCCGACCCGGTGCACTTCGTTCAGATGTGGTTGCCTCCGGACACGGAATCGCTGTCGCCCGGTTATGAGCAGTTCGACGTCTCAGCGGCGCTTGCGGGCGGGGGGCTTGTGACGCTTGCCAGCGGAATGCCGGAGCATCGGGGCGCGGCGGCGGTGCGAATCGCCCAACAAGATGCGGCTTTGCACGCGGGGCGCCTGGACACCGGGGGACGCGTACGGCTACCGGTGGAGCCGTACGTCCAGCTGTACGTGGCGCGCGGCGCCGTAGACCTCGAGGGAAGTGGTCGACTGGAGCGCGGTGACGCGGCTCGGATTACTCGCGGGGAGGGCGAGCGCGTGACCGCCGTCGCTCCGACCGAGGTTCTGGTGTGGGCCATGCGATCCCGACTTGCCGGCCTGTAGCGAGGAACTCCCCGCCGGAGCGGACTGAGCGCTCGCGTCCTCCTCGGTCTCGGCCGGTGGACTCGTCTCCTCCTCACTCGGCTGCTCCTCTTCTCCCTCGCCTTCGTCGTCCTCGCTGTTCAGGAGTTCCATGCTCTCGGCGAACGCGTGGATCTCGTTCTTGGGGCACGGCTTGGCCAACGTGTTGCGGGAGGCCGCGAGTGCACGCTTCGTCTTGTCGCCTTTGGTCCACATCAACCAGCAGCGCTTCGGATCGATGTCCGCCCCCTTCTTCTTCACCACGACGGTGTCGTCCAGACCCCAGGTCTCGCACGAGTCCTCCCGCGCGACCGTTTCCTTGTCACCGGTCACCGTCCAGCAGACGTTCCTGAGGGTCACCATCGACGTCGACTCGTCGTCCGGATTCTCGGTCGAATGCTCCTTCGGACCGTCGTTCGAGCCGCCACCGGACTTCGGATCCGCCGGTTCCACGGTCGGCGTGGACGATGGCGCCGCCGGGCTCGGGTTGTCGTCTTCCGGTGCGGACGGCGGCTCGGACGCCGGCGGGGTCGTGGCCGGTGCCGCGGAGTCGGAGGCTGACGTATCCCCCTCGGCGCTCGAGCTCACGGTCCCGGTGACGCTCGCCGAGCCATCCTCGTCGTCGGACGAGACGACCGGCGGGGACGTGGAAGAGCGGTCGAGAGCCTGGCTCGGATCCGGGATGGCGACCATGGCCTCCTCTCCACCCGCGGGTTGCCAGTTCGCGACCCACCACCCGCTGGAGACGAGCGTGAGGATGGCTGCGGCGACGGTGAGGGTGGCGACGGCCGACCTCCGCCGCCGGTACATCCACCCGATCAGCTCCAGTTTGCCCGCGGACTCCAGCCTGATCCGCAGGGTGTCCACGTCGACCCTCAGGATCTCGGCCGCCCGGGCCATCGACGGGGTCGCGCGCAGGGTCTCCATCATCTCGTCGAAACCGACGAGCCATCGGGCCGACTTCGTATCCGCCCGGCGTTCCTGCTTGTGCTCGTGCCATGCGCTCGGCGCCGCCCCCTCCCCGCGCTCCGCATGCGCCAGCTCGTGTGCCAGGGTGGCTCTTCGCTGCCCGGGCGTCAGCCCGTCGTGTACGAAGACGGTATGCGTATCGGCGTCGTACAGGCCGTCGACACCGATGCTGCTCAGGTCGCGTTCGACTACGTGAACTCCGAGACTTTCCAGCTTGTCCTCAGGGTCAAACACCCGACCAAACCTCTCGCCCGGTTGCTTCCAGGGCTCGGACCTACTTACGTGCTCAGCTTCGTGAGACTACTACCGGTGACGGCGAGGGGAACGGGACTAAAGTCCCGTCGGCCAGGCCGAGATTCCCTGGGTGGCGCGTTCACACGTCCGGTACAGGGGTACGCGAGACCTCAGCGACGGTCGGAACGACGCGTCCGGCGTGCCGCGGCCCGGCGCGCCAGTTCCGCGAGCAGGGCCTCCTCGCTGGCCTTGGTCAGGTCCACGTCGCGGCTCTCGCTGCCGGTCGCCGCGTGGAGCGTGGTCGGGAGCTGGTAGCCCGCGGCCTCCAGCGACTCCTCGGCCGGTCGGCCAAGAGTCTCGGCCGCGAGGACGGCCAGGTCCCAGGACGGGCGCTGCTCCCCCTTCAGCCACTTGCTGACCCGGCTGTCGTCGATCACCGGTCGCCCGCTGGCCTTGACTCCGCTGTTGCGCACCAGGAAGACGTTGGGACGGCCCTCCATCGCATCGCGAAGCCAGACGTCAAAGTTGTGTTCCTTGGCCACAGGCAAAATATAGCACCACCCCGCACTCCGACCAGCCGGATGAGCCATGAGGTCTCTCACACGCCTGTCGCCCGGTTGTTCGCGCGTAGTCGCCGTGAAGGGTGTGGGGCGATCCGGATTTCGCGCCACATTGAGGTGGAGAAAGGACTTGCCTTGAGCCTAGATGACTGCTAGTGTCCTTGGTCATAGGCAAACCACTTCTGGGGGGATTGCCCGGCGGAGTGTGAGGGCACACCGCTGGGACCGTGAACACAGAGGCAGGCAGCCGAAGCAGGGGAGGCGGGGAGAAGGCCCCCGGACGCTGAACCAAAGCGCAGCGTGCGGGGGCCTCCCCTATTTGCGCGGGGTGGTTTGCGCACATGGAGAGGCGCTGATCAGCCGAGCTCGTGGCCGGTGGTGCTGTCGACGTGATCGGGGATCTCGCCCTCGTGCCGGTCGCCGGTGGTCGAGGTCGTCGACGGCTCGAACATGAGGACCGACCCGCCCGGCGACGACGGCTTGTGCTCGGTTCCCTTGGGTACGACGAACGTGTCCCCCTTGTGGAGCACGACGGTGTTCTCGTTGCCGTCGGCGTCCCGCATCGCGACGTCGAGCCGGCCCTCCAGCACCAGGAAGAACTCGTCGGTGTCGTCGTGTACATGCCAGACGTGATCGCCTCTCGCATGCGCTATTCGCACGTCGTAGTCGTTCATCCGGGCGACGATCCGCGGGCTGTAGATCTCGTCGAACGAGGCCAGGGCCTCGGTCACATTTACGGGTCTCGTCTGCATGCCGCCATTCTTGCTCGCCTCTTGCTCGCCGCATGCGGGACCACACATTCTCGGCGTCGCCGCGCGTCCCGAACCGTAGGCCGACGCCCATCGAGGGCGGGAAGAAAACGGCTCCCGGATCGCTTCCAGTCACCATGAGTCCCGCCGAGTCCCGTTCCGCGGTCGCCGAGCCGGCGCCCCTGGCTTCGGCGCGCGGTCGTTGGTTGCTGGCGGCGACGGTGTTGGGGTCGGGGATGGCGTTTCTGGATGGCACGGTGGTGAATGTGGCCCTGCCCGCGATCGGGCGGGATTTGGGTGGGGGGCTGTCGACCCAGCAGTGGGTGCTGGATGGGTATCTGCTGACGTTGTCGGCGTTGTTGTTGCTGGGTGGGGCGCTGGGTGATCGGTATGGGCACCGGCGGATCTTCACGATCGGGCTGGTGTCGTTCACGGTGGCCTCGCTCGGGTGTGGCATCGCGTCCACCGGTGAGACGCTGATTGTGGCGCGGCTGGTACAGGGTGTCGGTGCGGCGGCGCTGGTTCCGGGCAGTCTTGCGTTGATCAACTCCTTGATCGTGGAGGAGGACCGGGGGCGTGCGGTCGGCTTGTGGGCCGGGATCTCGGGTGTGACCACCGCGCTGGGACCGTTCGTGGGTGGCTGGCTGGTCGACGCCGCGTCCTGGCGGTGGGTCTTCCTGATCAACCTGCCGCTGGCGGCGGTGGCGGTCTACATCGTGTCGCGGCACGTCAGTGCGACCCGAGCTTCAGGGGTGGACGAGCCGCTCGACCTCGCGGGTGCGGCGGCGATCACGGTCGGGCTCGGTGGATTGATCTACGCGCTGATCGAGATTCCGACGCGAGGATGGACGTCGCTGACGACGTCCGCGATCATCGTCGGTGGCGTCGCGCTGATTTCCTTTCCGTGGCTCGAAATCCGGAGCCGTGCTCCGCTGCTTCCGATGAGCTTGTTCCGGTCCGCGCAGTTCACCGGAGCGAACGTCACGACGTTGGCGGTCTACGCCGCGTTGGGCGGCGGGCTGTTCCTGCTGACCCTGCAACTGCAACAAACACTCGGCTACTCGGCTCTCGAATCCGGAGTCGCCACTCTCCCGATCACCATCTTGTTGCTGTTGCTGTCTCCGCGCGTGGGCGTGCTCGCGCAACGCACCGGCCCGCGGCTGCCGATGACCCTCGGCCCGCTGATCACCGCCGTCGGCATGGCACTGATGGCGCGGGCGGTCCCTGGTGCGACGTACCTGATGGACGTCCTGCCGGGCGTACTGGTGTTCGGGATCGGCCTGTCCATCACGGTGTCACCGCTCACCTCCACCGTCCTCGCCTCCGTACCCGAGGAGAACGTCGGCGCCGCCTCCGGCGCGAACAACGCCGTCTCCCGAATCGCCTCCCTACTGGCGGTCGCCGTACTCCCCCTCGCCGCCGGCATCGACGCCGCTCCCGGCGAACCGCTCGGACCCGGCTTCGAGCGCGCCATGCTGATCTCGGCCGCACTCTGCGCCGCCGGTGGCCTCGCCTCCGCGTTGTCGATCCGGCGGGCGACGCCGGTGCGCCCGAGCGTGCTGCCCGGCGTCAACCACGCCTGCCAGGACCCGTGCACCCGGGAGCCGGAGGCCAGCCAGGCGGCTTAGGCCGTGCCTAATCGGCCGGCTCGCCGAGCACGCGGTTCGCGACCGCGAAGGCGGAGTTGGCCTCCGGGACTCCGCAGTACACCGCGCACTGCAACAGCACCTCACGCACCTCCGCCGGGCTGAGACCGTTGCGCAGGGCGGCCCTGAGGTGGAACTCCAGCTCCGCCAGATGACCGCGCGCGACCAGTGCCGTCAGCGTGACGATGGACCTGCTGCGCCGGTCGAGATCCGTGCGCGTCCAGATCCCGCCCCAGGCGTACGTCGTGATGAACTCCTGAAAGTCGCGGGTGATCTCCGTCTTCGCGGACTCGGCCCGGTCGACATGTGCGTCGCCGAGCACCTCGCGGCGTATCCGCATGCCGGCTTGGTAGTCGGCGCTGTGGGTCATGAGGACTCCTCGCTCTCGCTCGAGCAGACTCTATGAGCCTCGCCGTGGCGATCGCGAGGCGGAGTCAGGCCGATGCCGCGCCTGCGGTCTCACGCTCTCCGGTGTATTCGGGTGCGTTTTCGAGGTGGGTGACGGTGTTGTAGCCGAGGTTGCGGAAGAGTCGGTTTTGGGCGCTGAGGAGGAGGACGTCGGAGTTTTGGTCGGCCACGTGCT
>WHTJ01000064.1 GCA_009377795.1 Propionibacteriales bacterium
CGCGACTGGCCTGTCGAACCAGGAGATCGCCGAACACCTGATGATCAGCGAGCGTACGGCCAGGACGCACGTCAGCAACCTGCTGGGAAAGCTGCACCTCAAGTCCCGCACGCAGGCCGCGCTGCTCGCGATCAAGGAGGGGCTGGTCCCCGCCCCTGGTACGGAGGACTCCGGTACGACGTGAGTCGTACCGGGTGAGACGTCAGGAATGTCGAGGAACATCGTCTCCCGGGTCGTCCTGGAAGCGCACGTTGAACCTGTACCCGCCCTCCGTGGTGTGGGCCACCAGTGTCGAGGCGCGGTCGGGGCCGAGTTCTGTCAGCAACGGTCCCGCTTGTTGTTCGCCTCTGCCTCGTCGTCGAAGTAGACTCGGGTGGCGACGCGCCGAAGCATGCCGCGGGAGAACACACCGACATCGCGATGTGCGGGCCTGCGGGTCGCCGTCCAGGGTGGGCACCCCGGCCGGCTTCAGCACCACGAACTCGTACGCGCCGTCGTCGCCCGTGCCGCACCGGCCGAAACCGCGGAACTTCGACCTGCAGTGTGAGCGGATCGACCTCGCGACTTCATCAGGATGGACCGCAGCAGCTTCGCCCAGGCTGACCGTCCGCCCACCAGGCTCAGCACCATGGCCGAGCCTCCGACCGCCTCTTCGAGGTTGGGGCACAGCTCGTAGGCGAGTCCGCCCGCGCGGGCGCCGTTCGACCGTGCCCGCGGACCCAATGCCCTGCCCGGGCCAGCCCCTCGGCGTAGCGATGGCCTGCCTCACCCAGACCGAGCACCGTTGTGACCTGGGCACTGTGGTCCTCGCTTGCAGTGGTTCCGGCATGCCCAGTCGGACAGCGAGAAGCATCATCAGATGAGACGAGAGCCCTCTGGGTGAGAAGATAATTGACCTTCTGAGGGGACGACGCTAGCGTGATGCCGCCACACGCACAAATGTGCATCAGGCGACCACAGTCGGAGTCCATCGTCCACCGGCTGGGCCGCGACGGAGAGCTCGAAGGAGCGACATGAAAGCTACGAGACTGAAGATCGCGGCCCTCGGCAGCCTGGGCGTCCTGGCGCTGGCGGCCTGCGGCAGCGGTGGGGGAGAGTCGGCTGGCGGCCCAACCGAGATGAACATGTGCAACTTTGCAGGTGACCTCGGCGAGGCCATCGAGGAGGTGTCCGCCGGGTTCGAGAAGGAGTACAACGTCAAGATCAACTGGTGCGGCGGCACCGGTAGCGGCACCGAGAACGTCGCGAAGATCGCGGCGAGCTCGCGCAACCAAATCTACGACGCCACCTTGGTCGACATCCAGAACCAGAACCTGGCCAGCTCCAAGGGGTTGTGGGCCAAGCTGGACTCGGACATCGTCGACACGAGCAAGGTCTACGAGCCGCTCAAGGCCAAGAACGACGACTCCGTCCCGATCGGGATGATCACGAACGACATCTACTACAACAAGAAGACGTTCGAGGAGAAGGGCTGGGCACCGCCCACCAGCTACCAGGACCTGGTCGACCCGAAGTACTGCGACGAGGTGGGCATCCTCGACGTCAACCAGTCCTACGGCCTTTATACAGTCCTGGGCCTGGGTGGCCTGACCAAGACCGACGCCGAGGCGGGCAACCTCGACGCGGCCTGGGAAAGCGGCCTGAAGAAGCTCTCCGACGCGAAGGAGTGCTTCCCCACCCTCGAGGTCAGTTCGGGTGGCCTGGAGCAGAAGATGCAGACCGGGCAGTACCCCCTGGGCACGCACGGCAGCGTGCGCGTCCTGCCGATCATCGAGGCCGGGGTTCCCCTCGACGCGGTGATCCCCGAGGAGGGCCCCTTCCTCACCTTGAGTTTCATCGCCCCGGTGAAGGACGGTCCGAACCCGGAGCTGGCTCAGAAGTACTGCGAGTGGTTCCTCAAGCCGGAGTCCCAGAAAGCGCTGATGGAGAAGGTCTTCTTCGGCCCGGTCACCCCCGAGGTGGAGGTCCCACAGGACCTGCAGGAGTTCGGTGTCCCGACCGAGGATGACATCGACGACCTGGTCATCCCGGACGTGGAGACAGTGACCGAGAAGCGCTCGGACTGGACCGACGAGTACATGCGGGCCATGGGCTGAGAGCCCGCTGACGGCAGCACCTCGCACCAACACCGCCGGAGAAACGACGTGAGTGTTCCGACCCAGGAGCGCGCCCAGGAGGCGTCGGCCATGACTGATGATTCCCCGGCCTTCCTCAAGCTGACCGGACTGACCAAGCGGTACGGCGAGGCCACGGCGGTAGCCGACCTCGACGTGGCGGTGAAGAGGGGTGAGCTCGTCGCCTTCCTCGGCCCATCTGGCTGCGGCAAGACGACCACCCTGCGCATGATCGCGGGCTTCATCAGTCTCGACGAGGGTGAGATCTCGATCGGCGGCAAGCGGGTGGACCGGCTCCCCAGCCGGCAGCGGGGCACGGCAATGGTCTTCCAGGACTACGCGCTGTTCCCGCACATGACCGTCCACGACAACGTGGCCTTCGGCCTGAAGATGCACGGGGTCAACCGTGCTGAGCGGAACCGGCGCGTCGAGCAGGTGCTGGAGCTGGTCCAGCTTGAGGGGGTCGGCAAGAAGTACCCCAAGGAGCTGTCCGGCGGGATGAAGCAGCGCGTCGCCCTGGCCAGGGCGATCGTCGTGGAGCCGCAGATCCTGCTGCTGGACGAGCCCCTGAGCAACCTCGACGCAAAGCTGCGCAAGCAGCTGCGCACAGGCCTGCGCGAGCTCCACGACCGCATCGGCATCACCACTGTGTTCGTCACCCACGACATCGAGGAGGCGTTCTACCTCGCTGACCGGGTGGTTGTGATGAGCCGTGGCCACCTCGAGCAGTTCGATACCCCGCAGAACATCTACTCCAACCCGGCCTCGGTGTTCGTGGCCGACTTCATCGGGCACGCGAACATGTTCGAGGGGGAGGTTGCCCCGACCTCCGGCGGCGGGTCCGAGTTCCGCGGCCGCGGACTGACGCTGCCGATGGAGGGGGCGGCCGAGACGACCACCTCGGGGCGTTACACCGTGCCGCCGCACCGCATCAAGCTCTCCACCAGCCGCCCGGACAGCGTCATCGCGGTCCCCGGCATCATCGCCGTGAGCGCCTACCTAGGTGCGTCGTACAGCCTCCTTGTCGACACCGACGGGTCCGATCCGCTGCGGTTCCAGTGCGACCTCGTCGCGGGCGACGCCGACGCGGCGGCCCTTGGCGAAGGGACCACGGTGTGGATGTCGTGGGATCCGAAGGACGGTCACCATGTCACTGAGTGAGAAGGTGGCCCGCGACCCCGCGGCGGACGATGGTGCACCGGAGCCGGGCGGCACCGGCACGGGTCGGTCGAGTCGGCTCCGTTCATTGAGCTCCGGACCGTACCTGATGGTCCTGCCCCTGGTCCTCTTCGCCGCCGTGGTCTTCCTCTACCCGATCGTGGACATGGCGATCTCCACCCTGGTCGTCACCGACCCTGACACGGGAGGGCGCAGCATCAGCTGGGAGTCCTTCCAGCGGGTCGTCGCCGACGACTACGCGCGCGAGATGATCTTCCGGACGCTCCGGGTGGGCGTGCTCACCACGCTGCTTACCCTCGTCCTCGCCTACCCGGTGACGCTGTGGATGCGCGAGCTCACGCCGCGCTGGCGCGGCGTGCTCGTCACGATCCTGCTCTCACCGCTCCTGATGAGCATCGTCGTCCGCACGCTCGGGTGGGTAGTGCTGCTCGGTCCGGGTGGCTTCATCAACGACTCGCTGGAGCGGATCGGTCTCGGCCCGGTGAGCTTCCTCTACACCGAGGGCGCCATCGTCTTCGGTCTCGCCCAGGTGCTGCTCGGCTTCATGGTGCTGGCCCTGCTGACCACGGTGCTCCAGATCCCGGACACGGTCGTCGCGGCGGGTGCGAATCTCGGCGCGCGGCCCTGGCGGGTGCTGTGGCACATCGTGGTGCCGATGACCCGGCCGGGCATCCTCGCCGGGGCGGCGATCGTGTTCCCGCTCAGCGCCAGCGCTTACGTCACCCCGGCCCTGCTCGGCGGCAGCCACAACCCGGTGATGGCCACCGAGGTCTACACCCAAGCGATCGTGCAGCTGGAGTTCGACCGGGCCGCCGCGATGGCGCTCGTCCTGTTCGCCCTGGTCACCATCGGCGTCGCCCTGCTCGGGGTGCTGGGCCGCAACCGAGCGGAGTCCGCCTGATGGATATGGTCCGCATCCTCAACAAGAAGGTCGTCGGCGTCTACGCCGGCTTCGTGCTCCTCTTCGTGTTGGCGCCGTTGCTGTCCATCGTGTTCGTCTCGGTCAGCGACGCGCGATTCATCAGCTTCCCATGGAACGAGGGGTTCAGCCTGCGCTGGTACGCCGAGATCCCGAACCAGGAGGCATTCCTGGACGGCGCGGTCAACAGCGTCAAGCTGGCCGCCCTCACCGCGCTGGTGGCGGTGGTGATCGGCACGCTAGCTTCGCTGGCCGTCGTCCGGTCGAAGTTTCCGGGCCGGAACCTCGTCGTCCTCCTGGGATCCTCGCCGCTGTTCGTACCCGAGGTGCTCTTCGGCCTCGCGCTGCTGCTGGCGCTCTCGAAGTGGCAGGTCGGCACGCCGCTGTTCCAGATCCTGATTGGGCACGTGGTGATCACCCTCCCGTTCACGCTCCGGGTCGCGACGGCGGCGCTCACCGACTTCAACCTCGACCAGGAGAACGCCGCCCGGAACCTCGGGGCCTCGAAGCTCCAGGCCTTCTTCCTGGTCACGTTCCCGCAGATCCGGTCGGGCGTGGTGGCGGCGGCCGTGATGGCCTTCATCGTCTCCTTCGACAACATCGCGTTGTCGCTGTTCATCGCCGGGCCGGCCTTTGAGCTGCTGCCCGTGGCGCTCTACGCCTACGCCCTGAACAGCTTCGATGGGATCGCTGCGGCCACGTCGGTGCTGATGATCGGCGTCTCGCTGGTGGCGATCGTCGTCCTCGACAGGACGGTCGGCCTGGACAAGCTGTTCGGTGGTGCCGCCGACTGACGACCTGCTCGACCAGCCACCACCCCAAGCGAAAGGCAACACGATGTTGAGTGTGTCGGTGACCCTCCGGGTCCAGAGCAGCCATCAGGAGGCGGAGCACTTCGCCGCCTGGCGCCAGGTGGCCGCACGGGTCCTCGTGCCCGACAGACGCGAGATGCGGGTCGGCGAGTTGGTCTCGAGCGGAACGACGAAGGGGGAGTCACGATGAGCACACCGGGGCATGTCTTCGCGCTGCGGGACGCGGAGTACCTCGACCGCGGCAACGGCGTACGCAGCCTGCCTCTCGCGGGTCCGAACAGCGGCTCCGACCAGATCCTCTCGGGCATCTCCGAGATCCCCGCGGGCGGGGAGATCCCGCTGCACCACCACAACACCGACGAGTTCGTCCTCGTGATCGAGGGCCAGGCCGTGGTCACCATCGACGGTGCCGAGCACAACGTCGAGGGCGGTGACTCCACGTTGGTCTTCGCCGGGGTGCGGCACCGCTACGTCAACGTCGGCGAGGGTCGCCTGCGGATCCTGTGGGTCTACGGCGACGTCAACACCACGCGCACGATCGCGGCGACCGGGCTGACCCTAGGTCATCTGGAGCGCTACTCACCGACCTGACGGCCGATCCGCAGGTTCCACGTTTTCACCCACGACAGCAGGAGGAGCAGAAGGTGGCAGGTCGATTGGAGGGCAAGGTCGCGGTCGTCTCGGGCGCGGGAAGTGTGGGTCCGGGATGGGGCAACGGGCGGTCCACGGCGGTGTTCTTCGCCCGTGAGGGCGCTCGGGTGCTGGCCTCGGACATCAACCCCGAGGGGCTGGAGGAGACCCTGGCGATGATCGAGGAGGACGGCAATGAGGTCACCCCGTTCACCGCGGACGCCACCGACTCCGAGCAGGTCGCCGGGATGATCCAGGCCGCCAAGGACACCTACGGCCGCGTCGACATCCTGGTCAACATGGTCGGCGGGTCCTCCCACGGCGGTGCCGCCGAACTGACCGAGGAGGCCTGGGCCAAGCAGCTGGACTACAACCTGACCTCGGTCTTCCTGGGCTGTCGCCACGTGATCCCGGTGATGCGGGAGCAGGGTGGCGGGTCGATCGTCAACATCGCCTCTGCCTCCGGGGTCCGCTTCACCGGCGCACCCCAGGTCGCCTACGCGGCGTCGAAGGCCGGCGTGATCCAGCTCTCGCGCGTCACGGCTGTGCAATACGCCCCCGACGGCATCCGGGTGAACTCGGTCGTGCCCGGCCAGGTACACACCCCCCTCGTGGAGGCCAGGCTCGCGAACCAGCGGGCCGGAGGGGACCTGGAGAAGCTGCTGGCGCAGCGGCAAGCGCGGATCCCGCTCGGGTGGATGGGGGACGGCCGTGACATCGCCAACGCGGCGCTCTTCCTGGCCTCGGACCAGGCACGGTTCGTCACCGGCACCGAGATCGTCGTCGACGGCGGCATGACGGCTCGCTGCGACTGAACCCGAGGAGACTCGTCCATGCCTGATACCAGCCCACCCGGCTCAGTCGTCAACCCGCGCCGTCCGGACCTGCGCCTGCCCGTCGGCAGCTGCGACACGCACTGCCACGTCTTCGGCCCGCCTGACCGCTTCCCCTACGCCCCAGACGCGAACTACACCCCGCACGCGGCCCCGATCGAGTCGCTGGAGTCGCTGTGGGACCTGCTCGGCTTCGACCGCGCGGTCATCGTCCAGTCGACGGTGCACGGCACGGACCACGCGGCGGCGGTCGACGCGCTGCGCCGGGGCGTTGGGCGCTACCGCGGGGTGGCGATCATCCGGCCCGACACCCCGGACGACGAGGTCGCCCGGCTCCACGACGAAGGCTTCCGCGGCGCCCGGCTGCACTTCATGCCCCACCTCGGCACCACCCCGCCCTCGCCGGAGGACATCGCCGCCGTCGTGGACAAGGTGCAGCCCTACAACTGGCACATCTCGCTGCACCTCGCCGGGACCGGGATCGTCGACTACCAGGACCTGGTGCGATCGCTGCCCGGCCGCGTGGTGATCGACCACATGGCTCGCGTCAACCTCAGCCAGGGGACCGAGACCCCGGAGGTGCACACCCTCCTCAAGTTGCTGGAGTTGGAGAACGTCTGGGTCAAGCTGAGCGGCGCTGACCGCCTGGCCGTGCACCCCCCGTCCATGCAGGACTCGGCGGAGTATGCCGCGCTGCTGGCGCGGCACGCCCCGGACCGGGTGGTGTGGGGAACCGACCACCCGCACCCCAACACCCACGGCTACATGCCCGACGACGGCGACCTGGTGGACACTTTGGCGACCGTCGCTCCCACCGAGGCGGACCTGCAGCGGCTCCTCGTGGACAACCCCACCCGCCTCTTCGACTTCGACCGATGACCGAGCGGCCAGGCTCGGGGAGGCGGGCCGTCAGCTCAGCGCGAGAAGTCGAAGAGCGTGGTCGGATTGTGTCCACCAGCGATAAGCCTCTCCCCCACAGGGGCTCATTGGGTTGTCCCGGTCAGCGCGGATCCGGGGCCGGTCCGACCCGGAGGAGGTTCCCGTGCTGATCACCGCGATCGACGCCGTGGTGGCGCGCTACCCGTTGCTGACGGGAACCTGGAAGGACATCACCGGCGCCACCACGCACGTGGAGTACCTCGTCGTGCATGTGCACACTGCCGACGGTCTGGTCGGGACCGGGTTCAGCCACACCTCGGGGCCGGGTGCGCGCACACTCGCCTCGCTGGTGACGGACACGCTGGCCCCGCGCCTCGTCGGCGAGGAGCTGGAGCACCCCCGGACCCTGTGGCAGCGCGCGAGCCGACTGCTGCGCAACCTGGGCGAGGGCGGCGTCGTCTCCACCGGTCTCGGGGCTGTCGACATCGCCGCCTGGGACCTGTACGCGCAGCGCAGCGAGCGCTCATTGGCCGACTGCCTGGGCCGCTTCCACGAGCGGGTCCCGGTCTACGGCGGCGGGGTCAACCTGGGCAAGGACCTCGACGAGCTGCTCGCGGAGGTCCGCACCTGGCAGGACGCCGGCTACCACGGGGTCAAGGTGAAGGTCGGCGGGCCGGACCCGGCCGAGGACGTTCGCCGCGTGCAGGCCGTGCGCGCCGCGGTGGGCGACCTTCCCATCTTCCTCGACGCGAACCAGCGCTTCGAGCCTGCCGAGGTGAGGCGACGAATGGAGCAGCTGGAGACCGTCGGGCCGGCCTGGATCGAGGAGCCGCTGTACTGCCGCGACGTGGCAGGGCACGCCCGGCTGCGGTCCTTGTCCCGGACGCCGGTGGCCCTTGGCGAGAACCTCTACACCCTGCGCGACGTCGAGGAGTTCCTGCGCGCCGACGCGGTGGACTACGTCCAGGTCGACATCCCCCGCGTGGGCGGGGTGACACCGTACCTCGCCGTCGCCGGAGCTGCCCACGGGCGCGGGCTCCAGATGGCTCCGCACGGGGTGGCGGAGCTGAGCGTGCAGGTGCTGGCGGCCCTGCCCCATGCCTTCATGGCCGAGGAGGTCGAGGGGGCGTCCCTCACTGCGCTGCGCGCCCTGGCCGACCCGATGCCGGTCGTCGACGGCCACCTGGCGCCGTACGCCGGGCCCGGTCACGGAATCCGCTTCGACCGTGACTACCTGGACCAGTGCCGGGTGACCTGAGGCTCCCGAAATCGTCCCATCAAATGATAACGTCACGCCAGTGCATGAGAATCGGTGAGCCGTGCTCGCCACTGAAAGGAGAGCGTCTATGAAACACGGTCGCCTGCCGTGGTTCCGCCCGGCTGACCTCGATGAGGAAGGGAGGGCCTTCTACGACAAGGTGGTGGCCAGTCCGCGTGCCCAGGCCAACCGCCCAACCCCGCTGGTCGACGAGGAGGGGCGCTTTCACGGTCCGTTCAACGCGATGCTGACCAACCCCCGGGTGTGCGACTCGGTCCAGGCTATCGGCGGCGCCCTGCGCTTCTCGGGGGAGATCCCGCGTGAGATATTCGAGGCGATCGTGCTGATGGTGGCGGTCGAGCGGCACGCCTCCTACGAGTGGTACGCCCATGCGCCGATCGCGCTGCGTCGCGGCCTGACCAAGACCGACCTTGACGCCATCAAGGCACGACGAGACGAGGACCTGGCGACCACGCTGGGTCCTGGCGTCGTCGACCTCGTCCGCGCCACCCTGCGCCACGAGCAGCCCTCGGAGGAGACCGTGCGCGCGGTGGAGGACCGGCTCGGCGCCAGCGGGGTGACCGAGATCGTCGTCGTGGTCAGCTTCTACGACACCATCGCCACTCTGATCCGCACCTGGGACAGCCCCCTGCCGGTCGACGACGACCCGCTGGAGGTGTGAGACGTGGCCGGACTGCTGATGGTGCTCGCCGATCCCCCGGAGGGACGAGGGGCCGAGTTCGACGGCTGGTACGACGAGCACGCCGCCGCGCGGATGCGGGTGGCGGGCATCGACCACGCCCGGCGATACTGGACCGTATCGGGCACGCCAGCGCACATGGCGTGCTACGACCTCGACTCGCCCGAGGTCCTGGAGACCGAGGACTACGTGCGTCTGCGGCGCGAGCGCCCGGCCGGCGAGCAGGAGATGCTCGACGCCATCGGGAGCTCCCTCGACCGCAGGATCTACCGGCACCTCCGGACCCACGAGAACGACGGGTTCGCCGGATCGGAGCCGGCAGCGGCCCTCGGGGTGTGGATGTCGGTCACCGAGCCCGAGGACTTCGCGCGGTGGTACGAGGAGGAGCACGTCCCGATGCTCTTCGCCGCGCCCGGCTGGCTGCGCATCCGGCGTTACGAGCTGGTCGAGGGCTCCGGTCCGACCTACCTGGCGCTGCACGACCTGGCCGCGCCGGAAACGGTGGACGACCCCCGGGCAGAGCCGGCCCGGCACACGGCGTGGCGTGAGCGCGTCTTGGGCTACCGGACTGCCTACGAGCGGCGCGTCTACCGGCTGCACAAGCGCATCGCCGCCGACGGAACCGTCCGAAGGGCAGGAGCGACCAGTGCCGGCTGAGCCCACGACGCCGGTCCAGCTCGAGTCGCGCGAGGTCGCGATGGTGCGGCTGGCCCATGCCTACGTGACCGGGTCGGGTGAGGCGGCCGAATCCGCCGCCGTCGAGGCCGGGATGTCGGTGGAGGAGGTGGCGGCCGTGGCGTCCCTGCTGGGGTCGGACGCCGGCCGGTCGGCGACGCCGACCGCGCCGTGGACCTCGCGCGCCGTGCGCCGGGCCGGCGGCGGGACCGTAACCGTCGCACGCCGCGAGGCCTCCGGTCCGATCGCCGGCGACCCCCTGGTGCTGCTGCACAGCCTCGGGACGGATCACCGTCTGTGGGAGCGGGTCGTCGAACGCCTGCCGGCGGACCTCGACGTCGTCGCCCCCGACATGCGCGGGCACGGACCGGCGCGCCAGGCCGCGCGGAGCTTCTCGATGGCCGAGTGCGCTGAGGACGTCCTCGCCGTACTCGACGATCTCGGCCTCGACCGGGTCCAGCTCTGCGGCGTCTCGATGGGCGGGGCGATCGCCCAGGAGGTCGCCGCCCGCGCCCCGCAACGGCTCGCAGGGCTGACCCTCGTCGCCTGTCGTGGCAAGGGCGGTCCGCACGGGGACGCCCGCGCGGCCGCGGCGGAGGAGCGGGGGCTGGCCGCGCAGGTCGCGCCGACGCTGTCCAGGTGGCTGACCGCGGAGACCCTCGCCGAGAACGGGCCCTGGGTCCGCTACCTGCGGCGGGCCGTGACCGAATGGAGCGTCGAGGCGTGGGTGCAGGCCTGGCGGGGACTGGGCGCGACCAACACGATCGGTCGCCTCGCGGACCTGCCGGTGCCGACCCTGTGCGTCGCCGGCGCCGACGACGTCTCGACCCCGCCGCTGATCATGCAAGGCATCGCCGACGTGATCCCGCACGCGCGCTTCGTCACCGTGCCTGGACCGCACCTGATGGTCCTCGAGCAGCCGGACGCCTTCGTCGAGGTCCTCCTCGAGCACGTCCGGGCCAGCTGACCGGCCGGGCGCAAGCTGCTCAGGCGGCGAGGTGCCGCTCCATCAGGTGCTCGGCGATTGCCATGCTTGAGGTGGCGGCCGGGGACGGCGCGTTGAGCACGAGGACGAGGGGACCGTGCTGCTCGACGTGGAAGTCGTCGTGGAGCACGCCTCGCCGGTCGATGGCCTGGGCGCGGATCCCCGACTCGATGGGGACGATGTCGTCGGCCAGATCGCTCATGCCAGCGAAGAGCTCCTCGACCGCGGCGAGGAACATCCGCTTGCTCGCGGTGAGGGCCATCTCCCGCAGGCCGACGCGCCAGTGCCGGGAGGCCATCCGCCAGAAGCCCGGCCACGCCAGGGTGTCCCGGGTGTCGCCGGGGTCGACAGAGAACCGCTGATATCCCTCCCGGTCCAGGCTCAAGACGGCGTTGGGCCCGAGGCTGATGTTGCCGTCGACGTGCCGGGTCACGTGGACTCCGAGGAAGGGGTACCGCGGGTCCGGGGCGGGGTAGACCAGCCCGCGCAGGGAGACCTGCGTCGGGTCGGACAGGTGGTAATAGCGCCCGCGGAACGGGATGATCCGGACCTGCGGAGCCACCCCGGCCGCCCGGGCGACGCGGTCACTCTGCAGGCCACCGCACGAGACGAGCCGATCGAAGGTGCGCTCACCCCACGACCCCGCGACCCGCACCCGGTGTCCGGCCTGCTCGACGCGGACCACCTCGTGGCCGAAGAGGACGTCGCCCCCCGAGGAGCGGACGTCGGCGAGGAACGCCTCGGTGACCTGGGCGTAGTCGGTGATCGCCGTCCTCGGCGAGAGCAGCGCCTTCTGCCCGCGGGCATGTGGTTCGCGCTCACGCAGGGCTGCAACGGGGTCGAGGAGCTCGAGCCCCTCGACCCCGTTGGCGACGGCCTTCTCGCGGACGGCGTGGAGGCGTTCCTCCGCGTCGGGGCCGGTGGCGACGACCACCTTCCCGACCTCGTCGTAGGGCAGTCCGCGCTCAAGACAGAAGTCCCGCAGCCGGTGCCGGCCGCGCTGGCACAAGGTGGCCTTCAGAGATCCGGGTGTGTAGTACAACCCCGCGTGCACGACCCCGGAGTTGTGACCGGTCTGGTGCCGCGCGGCCGAGTCCTCCTTCTCCAGGATGGTGACCTCGACATCGGGGCGGGAGATCGCGAGGGCGCGTCCCAGAGCGGCGCCGACGATGCCGGCACCGACGATGCCGACCGAGGTCCGACCCGTCATCGCGCGTTCCCGGCGAGCCGTCCATGGCGGACGGCGACGGTCTTCACCCGCGAGTAGAACTGCAGCGCCTCCGAGCCCTGCTCCTTGAAGGCGGAGCCGGAGTCCCCGAAGCCCCCGAAGGGGTGGTGGACATCCCACCCGCTGGTCGGCAGGTTGACCGACACCTGACCGGTCTCGACGCCGTCGGCGAAGTGCATGGCCTCGGCCAGGTCGGCGGTGAACGCGGACGCAGTGAGTCCGTACGGCGAGTCGTTGGCTAGGGCGAGCGACCGGTCGAGGAAGTCCTGGCGTGAGGTCGCGGCGACACGGTGCACCGCGACGACCGGCCCGAAAACCTCGTCGCGCCACATGACGTGATCGGGGGCGACCTGGTCGACAAGTGTCGGCGCATAGAAGCAGCCTCGGTCCAGCGGTCGGCCGGTGACCATGTCGCCGCCGGTGACGAGTCGCCCGCCCTCGTCGGTGGCCCCGGCGACGAACCGGTGGACGCGCTCCCGGTGGGCCGGGCTGATCAGCGGTCCGAGGGTGGAGCCTGCTTCCAGCCCGGGGCCGGGCACGAACGCCTCGATCCCGGAACGCAATCGGTCGAGGAGCTCCTCGGCCTGGTCGTCGGAGACGATCACGCGCGAGGTCGCGGTGCAGCGCTGGCCGGCCTGAGCGAAGCCGGCCTGGAGCAGGACCGGGACTACGTCGCCGAGATCCACGCTGGGGAACACGACGGCCGCGTTCTTGCCGCCCATCTCGGTCTGCACCCGGACGTTGCGGCGGGCCAGCGTGGCGCGCAGGTGGCGACCCACTGCGGTGCTGCCCGTGAACGAGAGCGCCGCCAATTCGGGTGCCTCCAGCAGGGACTCGCCGATCTCCTCGGTGTGGCCGGTGATCACGGTGAGGACCGCCCCTGGCAGCCCGGCCCGGGACAGCACGTCGGCCAGGGCCAGTGCGGTGAGGGGAGTGTCCGGTGCTGGCTTAAGCAGGACGGCGTTCCCGCAGGTCAGCGCCGGGGCCAGCTTGCGCGCCGGAGTGAGCAGAGGGTCGTTCCAGGGGGTGATCAGCAGGACGACGCCGAGCGGCTCGTGCCGGACGGAGGTCAGGGTGTCGGGCCGGGCGTCGGCGAGGGTGACCCCGGTCGCCTGCCGAGCGAAACCGGCGTAGTAGTCGAGGAAGTCCGCGGTCTTGGCGACCTCCACGCTCGCCTCCGACCACAGCTTGCCGTTCTCGCGCACCAGCAGCCGGGTGAGGTTCTCACCCTCGGCCCGGATCAGCGCCGCGGCCCGAGCGAGCACCGTGCCCCGGCCCAGCGGTCCGGCCGCCCGCCACGTGCGCCGCCCCCGCAGCGGCGCCGTACGCCGCTGTGATGTCGGCCGGGGTGAGCGCCGGAACGATGCCCACGAGCTCGCCGTAGTCGGCCGGGTCGAAGACTCCGATCCCGGGACGGGAGCTGGAGTCGAGCCGGTGGCCGCCGATGGTGACCTCTGGCGTGAACGCCGTCATGTGAGCCCTTCTGCTGCGGTAGACGAGGAATGGACAGTCGTGGGCGAGGGCGCCATTGTGCCACGAGGTGGATACCATGGCCATCGACTGAGAATATTGAGAAGGGTGGCCGGTGGCGACGACGTCCGCGATGTGGCTTCGCCGCAGCGCCATCGTGCTCGCCCAGAGCAGCCAGGCGCTCTCCAACGCGGCCATCGCGCTCTTCCTCCCGCTCATCCGCTCGGACCTCGACATCTCCTTCGCCGGGGCCGGACTCCTGGCCGCGGTGCCGTCGCTGACCTACGCGCTGATGCAGCTGCCGGCGGGCTACGCGACCGACCGGATGGACCCTAAGCTCCTCTTCGCCGGGGGTGTCCTGCTCACCAACTGCCTGGGCATCGCCTTCGCCCTGGGCAACTCCCTGGCGGTACTCGTCATCGTTCAGGGTCTCGCCGGGTTCTCCCGCGCGTTCATGTTCATCCCGGGCCTCCAGCTGATCACGCAGCAGTTCAGCGAGTCTCGCCGGGCCTCCGCGATGGGGCTGCTCTTCGCGGGCGGGCTCTCGGCGTATGTCACCGTCAATCTGCTGGGACCGGCCCTCCTCGCGCCGTTCGGCTGGCGTGGCTTCATGGTGACCGTCTCGGTCGGCGGCCTCGTGGCACTGCTCGGGTTCTGGTGCATGACGCCGCGCTCGCGCCGGACGCAGGCGGAGGATGCGCCCAGCCGTCCCGCCCGGGTCTGGCGCACCTCGGCCTGGTGGCTGTTGGCCCTGGTCCAGTTCGTCCGCATGGGCATCATGAACGGATTCACCTTCTGGCTCCCGACGTTCCTGGTCGTGGAGCGGGGGTTCCCGATCGCAGGAGCCGGACTGGTCGTCGCGGGCACATACGCGGTCGTCGCCGCCAGCAACGTCGTCGGGGGACTGGTCTCCGACCACTGGCAGGTGCCGGTGCCGATCATCGGTGCCTCCCTGGCTGCACTGAGCGTGCTCATGGCGAGCATCGGCTTCCTGAGTGAGCCGGTTCTGGTCGTCGTCGGCACCGCCCTGATCGCGGTGTTCCTCCAGTTCTATTTCGGCGCCATGTTCGTCGTGCCGGTGCGGGTCTTCGGGCCGACCGTGAGCGGGGTGAGCGCCGGCTTCGGCAACTTCTGCGCCAACGTCGGTGCCTTCGTCGCCTCGCTGTCCCTGGGCGTGCTGCGTGATGTCACCGACTCGTTCACAGCGGGATTCCTGTGCATGTCCGGTGCAGCGCTGGTCGCCCTGCTGGCCGTCACGCGACTGGCGATGACACTGCGGCACCAGGAGGATGCCGGGGAGGACATGCCCACCGACGGGGCGTACGAGGTCCACCAGGTCACGAGAGGTCCGGCATGGAGTGAGGACGGGAGCATCACATGAACCAGAGATTCGACGTGGTCGTCGTGGGGGCCGGCATGGCCGGGTGGACGGCCGCCCGTCGTAGCCAGGAGCTCGGGCTGAGCGTGGGGATCGTGGACAAGGGTCCGGCTCCCGGGGCGTGTAACGCCCGGGTGTCGCAGGGCTTCATGAACGCGGCGTATCTCAGCATGCGTGAGGACCCGGCGGTGCTGCGCGACTACGTCCGGGAGATCACGTCCGGCGCCGTCGACGAGGACCTCCTCACGGTGTGGTCGCGGACCTGCGGGCGGGCCCTGGACTGGCTGCAGGCGCAGGGTGTGGACGTCGGCACGTTGCCCGAGCGCCGGGATCGGCTCTACCTGCTGCCCTTCAAGATCTCACCCCAGGGCCTCCGCGACGTGGACCCCGAGCGCGGGCCGGCCGCGACCATCGCCCGCCATGAGCGCGCCTTCACCGACGCGGGAGGGCAGTTCCTGCCCGAGTCGCGTGCCGTGGAGCTGCTCACCACGGACGCCGGCGCAGTGGACGGCATCCGGGTCCGCTCCGCCGGGGGCGAGCGCGAGATCCGCGCCGATGGCGTCGTCCTCGCTGACGGCGGCTTCGCGGGCAATCCCGAGATGCTGCGTCGGTACGTCGGTCCCGCGGCCGACCGGATGTTGCTGCGCTCACTCGCGACCCAAACCGGTGACGGCATCGCGATGGCGGTCGAGCTCGGTGCCGCGACTGTGAACATGCAGTACTTCTACGGTCACATGCTCTCGCTCGACGCGTTGACCAATGACGAGCTCTGGCCCTACCCGCTGATGGACGGGGCGATCTGCGACGGGATCCTGGTCCGCCGTGACGGCCGCCGCTTCGTTGATGAGCAGATCGCCGGCTCCGGCGGCAGCCGGCGTGCGATGTCGGGCATCGGCGTCACCAACGCGGTGGGCCAGGGCGACGACCCACGGGACGCGATCGCGATCCTGGACGCCTCAGGCTGGGCCCTGAAGGGCTGGGACGAGGAGCGCGGGGAGTTCCAGGGGACCTATCCCGCAAACCCGACGATCGCGGACCGCGGCGGCCGCGTCCACGAGTCCGACACCCTCAACGGGCTGGCCGTCGAGGCCGGGATTGCCCCGGACGCACTGGAGGCCACGGTGGCGGAGTACAACGCCGCGGTGCGCGCCGCCGCCTCCAAGACGCTCCCGGTGCCGCGCGGCGGGAATCCGCGCCTGGTGGAGGAGGCGCCGTTCGTTGCGGTGCCGTGCACCGCGGCGATTACCTATACCCTCGGTGGCCTGCACGTGACCGCCGCAGGTCGGGTGCGCGCGACCGGTGGCGGCGTGGTGCCCGGCCTCTACGCCGCCGGGGGTACGGCGGGCGGTCTCGCCGGGGGCACCAAGGGCGGGTACACCGGAGGTCTCGGCGAAGCGCTAGTGTTCGGCCTGCTCGCCGCCGAGGACATCGCAGCCTCGCACTGCGCCTGACCCGAAGGCGCGTGTCCGAGGTCGGCCGACGTCGGCTCAGGTCGCGGCGGCCCGGGAGGCCGGCCCGATGCCGCCCATCGCATGGGAGATGGTGTCCGCCGCCTCCAGCACGAGCGACCGGATCCGGTCGACCTGGCTCTCCCCGACGACTTCGTCGCGCAGGCCCGAGACCGACACCGCGGCCAGGACCTTCCCCTGGTGGTCGAGGATCGGCGCGCCGAGCGAGGCGATGCCGTTGACGACATGCCCGTCGCTGACGCAGTAGCCCTGCTCACGCTCGGCGGCCAGCAGGTCGTAGAGGCCCTTGGCCGTCGCGGGCGTGCGATCGGTCATCCGGTCCAGGGTGTTGTGGTTGACGTAGCTCTCCCAGAACTCCCGCTCCTCGAAAGCCAACAACGCCCGCGGCGATGCTCCGGTGTGGAGCGGCAGCCAGCCGCCCAGCTGGAGAACGAGGGAGGCGACCCGGTTGCCCTCCAGCCGCTCCACGCAGACCGCGCGCCAGCCGCGGCGAACGACGAGGAAAACGGTGAGACCGGTCTCGCTCCGCAGGTGGCCCATCGTGGCCAGCGCGCGCTTGCGGACGTTCATGCCAGACTGTGCGGCCGCACCCCAGCGCAGCAGGTGGGTGCCCAGCCGGAAGTGGCCGCGCGTGCCGGCGGGCTCCACGAGCTCGAACTCCTCGAGGCGGCGCAACAGCCGGTAGAGCGAGCTGCGTGGCTCACCGGTCTCCTCCGCGAGCTGGGCGATCGTCATCTCCTCGCGATCAGCGAGCAGGTTCACGACCTCGACGGTTTTCTCGACGAGCCGGAGCCCCTTCTGCGATTCCATGCGGTGATACTATCTGTTCGCGCACTGGGAAAAGGTGCACGCCGGTGGTCGCCGCGGGGTCGGATCACTCCGAGTCGGTGGACGACGGTGGCCCGAAACCGCGCAGGGCCGGTTCGGAGAACGGTCGCGAGTCGTCAACGTCCTTGCTCATCCGGTCCTTGGCGTCGAGCAGGGTCGGCAGGAGTGTCCCGAGAATCGACTCGACAGGGTGACGCAGGGACGAGGTCGAGATGTTCACCGCGGCCACCGTGCGCCCGTGGTGCCGGACCGGCGCCGCAACGGACCGGAGCCCCTCCTCGAGCTCCTGGTCTATCAGGGCCCAGCCCTGCTCCCGGACCCGCTCTAGCTCCTCGAGCAGGGCCCGCCGTGAGCGCAGTGTCCTCGTGGTGAAGGCCTCCAGCCGGGTCCGGTCGAGGATCTGCTCGACCTCGGAGCTCTCAAGCGCGGACAGCAGCACGCGACCCATCGATGTCGCGTACGCCGGAAAGCGTGTGCCGACGTTGATGCGCACCGTCATGATCCGTCGCGTGTGCACACGTGCGACGTAAACGATGTCGGTGCCATCGAGCACCGAGAGCGACGTCGACTCGTTGGCGGTGGCGGACAGGTCGCGTAGGTGGGGCTGGCAGATCTCGGGGAGGTTGAGCGAGGAGAGGTAGCTGAAGCCCAGCTCCAGGATCCCCGGCGTGAGGGAGAAGAGGCGACCGTCGCTCCGGGCATACCCGAGGTCGAGGAGTGTCAGCAGGAACCGGCGGCTCGTGGACCGGCTGAGCCCGGTGCGCTGCGAGATCTCGGTGAGCGTCATCGCCGCGTGCTCGTGGTCGAAGGCCTTGATCACGCTCAAACCGCGGGAGAATGACTGCACGTGCGGATACACGGACGACATGTTCGTCTCGTCATCCGCCATGGTCGACGATCCTCCGTTCTGCCACTGATCATCCGCGCAATGATATCGAACCTGCTCCCGCGCAGGCGTGTCCCGGGGCAGCCGCGAGGCTCGCTGCTCGCGGTGGAAGTGTGTCGCCTTCGTGGGTGACGGGGGTTCTCGCCAATCTGCTGTGGCGGCTATTCAGAATACGTCGAAAGGTCGGCGGAACCCACGCCCGGCGGATCCGTTCATCGACCGCAAGAAGCGTCCGGCGATCGCGAACCTGGCCATCGCATGCGAACTGGCGCCCACCAACCACCGCGACGGCGACGCCGCGCCGGACCAGTACGTCCAAACCGGCCAAGCAGACCCCGTGACGACAACTCTCATAGATTGCTCAGGGCGTGTCGATCACCCGGATCGGGCGACCCTCGTCCCAGGCGATGATGTCCTCAACGATCTCGGGGTACCAGCGCGCGTAGTTGTCGCTGGTCACGTAACCGATGTGCGGCAGCAGCAGCGTGTTCGGCGCCGAGCGCAGCGGGTGCCCGGGCGGCAGCGGCTCCTCGTCGTAGACGTCTAGTCCGGCGCCGGCGAGGTGGCCGTCGGTGAGGGCCGCGATCAGTGCCGCCTGGTCGACAATGGGCCCGCGGGAGGTGTTGACCAGGAAGGAGCCCGGGTGCATCGAGCGCAGGTGGTCCGGCCCGACGAGGCCGCGGGTCGCGTCCGAGAGCGGCACGTGGATCGTGACCACGTCGGAGCGGGCGAACAGCTCGTCCTTTCCGACCGCGACCGCGCCGTGCTCGGCGGCCCGGGTGGCATCGAGATTGCGGGACCACGCGATCACGTCCATCTTGAAGGCATTCGCCAGCCGCGCAACCTCGCTGCCCAGCCGTCCCAGCCCGATCACGCCGAGTGTGCGGCCGGCCAAGCCGGGGCCGAGGCGGTGCTGCCACCGGCCGGCACGAACGGCGTCGTGCTCGACGGCGAAGTGCCGGGTGACCGCGATGATCATGCCCATCGTGAGTTCGGCGGTGGAGTGCCCTGATCCCGAGGTGCCGCTCACGGTTATCCCATGTTTGGCGGCGGCCTCGAGGTCGATCGAGGCGTTGCGGGGACCGGTGGTGACGATCAGCTGAAGCTCGGTCAACTGCTCGATCACCCGCCGCGTCATCGGCGTACGCTCGCGCATCACCACCACGACGGCGACCCCGGCGAGTCGCTCGACCACCGCGTCCTCGTCGGTGAGGTGGTCGGTGAACACCTCGACCGCGAAGGTGGGCGCGAGGCGGTCCCAGTGGGCCAGCGTGGTGGCCACACCCTGGTAGTCGTCGAGGATCGCGATCCTGCGCGTGGTCGGAGGCGTCATCGGTCGGGACCCTACCAGCTCCTCGCGGGCGGGCGAGGAGAGGAACGACGCGGGCGAGACGGGCCCGCATGTGGAAGATGCGAAGTGACCTCGTGGGTGTAGTTGTACTCCAGGCCTCTGTACTGCCAGGCCTCGCAGGGCAATGACCGTGCGGCTGGCCGCAAACGGAAACGACCGGTGGAGTGGTGCGGGACGACTAGTCACGGGGTCGGGCACTCGCGGGCAGCGGGACGAGGAAGGACGTTGCACTCGCCCCCGCACGGCAACCTCATAGAAGACCGGCGCTCAGTGACGAGATGGTGGCACAATCTCGAATGCCGACCCCGGAATCTGAAGCCGAGGACGAGAGGTAAGGCATATGCAGCAGCAGATGACACACCCGGTCCAATTCTCGGTCGACTACCCGGATCGCCCACTAAACCGGGTGACCACGGGCTTTCGGATCTTCGTGGCTATCCCGATCCTGATCGTGCTCGGGGCGGTGGCCGGAGGAAGCTGGCAGTCGACGTACGACGGACAGACGACCACAGCCGCTGCGGGAGCCGGGGGACTGCTGTTCTTCGGCCCCCTGCTGATGATTGTGTTCCGGCAGAAATATCCGCGGTGGTGGTTCGACTGGAACCTCGAGTTGCAGCGGTTCGGCAACCGGGTCGGCGCGTACGTCGTGCTGATGGACGACCGGTACCCGGCCACCGAGGACCACCAGTCCGTCCGTCTCGACTACCCGTATCCGGACGCCGCCGTTGAGCTGAACCGATGGCTGCCGCTGGTGAAGTGGTTCCTCGCGATCCCGCATTACATCGTGCTCATCTTCCTCGATGTCGCAGCGCTGGTCGTGGTGATCATCGCCTGGTTCGCCATCCTGTTCACCGGGCGGTACCCGGCCGGAATGTTCGGCTTCGTCGAGGGCGTCATCCGGTGGCACAACCGGGTGATCGGGTACGCGTTCATCCTCGTCACCGACCGTTACCCGCCGTTCCGACTCCAACCATGAGCGGCGGAACCACCCGTACGACTGGCGAACGACCCTGGCCGAAGACCGTGGTCGACTGCGTGAGATCGTCAAGACGTTGCTCAACAACAGACAGCACAACCAGCCGGCCTCAGGGTGCGCCATCAGGGACTCGAACCCCGAACCCGCTGAGTAGGAGCAGCAGTACTCCCGATGGATCACTGACGGTAACCGCGGATCACCTCAGCCCTGATTCAAGTGGGATTCGCTCTCATCTGTCCTCCGCCGAGATCATCTGCTCACATTCCCAATTCCGGGGGTTTTTCGGGGATGCTTCCATGGAGACGCCGGAGAACGACACCCAGCAGACTGAGGCGCCTGTCGCCTGGTGGACGTTGTTGACTCGAAGGTCCTGGCAGCATGCCAGGAGCCGGCGCGCTCACGTGCTGATGCCGAGGTCGACGACTCCTGCACGGCAACCGAACGCTGATGGAGTCTCTGGAAACACTAGGGTGACGACGTCAGGGAGGCTACTTCGCACGACTGCTCGTAGGCCTGTACGTCGGCGACGCGGTAGCGGATCGACGAACCAAGCTTCAGGTAAATAGGCCCGACACCAGCGCTTCGCATGTTGGCCAGATGACCTGGGCTGCATTGCCAGCGCTCAGCCAGTTCGGCCGGTGTGAACAGTCGAGCGAGCTCGCTTTCAGTCATGCGATCTGCACCTCCGATCGTTGCGCCCGGTGTCGGGCATGTCAGAAGACGGGAGCGTCTTGGGTGTAACTGCTGAGGGCGGCAGGGAAGGGGGACGGCGGCCGAGCCGCGGTAGGCGTCATGTCGAGGGTCTGACGCAGAGCGGCCCGTTGCAGCGGGTTGTTGAACTGTGCGACCGGTGACTTGGGTGCTGGCATGTTGATCAGGTCGGTGAGGGTGGCCTCCAGCCGTGAGCGGCGGCTGATGCGGACAGGCCCGTCCGCGTGACGTGGGTTGCCGTCGCGCAGGTTGCTGTTGGTACGTAGCAGTTCGCGGCGCAGTGCCTTGCCCAGGTTGTGGGTGACCTCGTGGGTTGCCTTGGCCAGCTCGACCATCTGCGTGGGCTGCAGCCGGATCGGCACGCCTTGGTCTTCCATCCGGGCCACCGCGGTCGTGAGCTCGCTTTGCTGCCAGTAGCGGCGCATGTTCGGGTCTCGTACCTCGGAGACGTCGAGCAGGTGGCTGATCTGGGGCTGCAACGACTCCAGCACCTCGGCGCGTTCCTCGAAGAGTGCCGCGAGCTTGCCGGCCTTGGCCGACTGGCTAGCGACCTTCGCGAACGCACGGCACAGGTAGAGCTGGCTGGCCGTAACCTGCCGCGCGGAGTCGGCGGTGATCTCCGGCTCACCGGCGTAGAACGCGTCGGAGGCATGTAGTGGGCGCAGGAACCGGGCAAGGCGTTGCTGTGCGGCCGCCAGGTCGTCGGGCGTCGAGACCAGCGACACCGGCGCCACCACCGGCGACGGCACCGCGCGCCGCATGCGCGGGGTGGCCTCTTCGGGGCTCGCGCTGGTGGCATGCCACGTCGCGACCCGGGCTGTCTGGGAGAGCACCATGCGCTTCTCGTCCAGCCTCATCGCGTCATCCGGTCGCTGATGCTCAGCCAGCAGGCCGACCTCCTCAAGGCGGGAGTCGAGCACCAGGACCGCCTCCAGGACCACCGAGACGTCGCGCATCACCCACCAGCCGGCCCCCGGATCGGTGCGCCAAGGCTGCTCGGCGGCCGCCGAGAGCGCATGAGAGGCCGTCAGTAGCTCGATGGCCGCCGCTCGCCACACCTCGACTGTCGGATCGGTCGGTCGAGGCGGGAGCGAGGTAGTCGGCGAGGGCGCGGCGCTCGTCGAGGGGGAGCGTGGGGAGTGCGAAGGCGATGTTGTCCACCAGCGTCGCCAACTTCTCCTCCAGCCCAGCCAGTATCGGCTTCGGCCTAGGGGCCGGCAGGTGGTCCGGCGGCGGGTACCAGCTGTCCTGGCCGACGTCGTAGAGCCGCTGCCGCAGCGCGTCGACCACTGCCTCGCGGCAATGCAGGAGCTGGTCAACCGCGACCTCGTCGGCTGGGATCACGGCATCGCGGATCAGGTTGTTCAGCGCCTGCGCCGCGTTCTCGGCGTGCTCGCCATAGGTGGAGACCATCATCGCGGGCCACCAGCCGGGCGCTGTACGGGCCAAGTCGTTGCCATGCCCGGAGAAGCAACCGCCGCGGTGTCGGATCGGACACCGCGGGGGAATGCTTGTGGAGGGGGCGGCTACCTGCCCGGCGGCCGGGCGAGAGGTCTACCGGCTCCGCGCGCCTTCGGCGTCCGGCCAGGCTCTCGTCGGGGCGGGTGGGTGCAGTGCGCCGGCCTTTGCAGCAGCCCGCGACCGGCCGTCACTGAGGCGGCATTGCGCTTCGGAGTGGGGTCGGGGTCTTCGCAGTGGCGCGGGTCACCCGGGTCGATCAGCGGGACCCGGTGCTGGACTTGGGAGTCTGTCGAGCTGCTCCCAGTCTCCAGAAGCAGGGCTGAGTGCCCGTCGGGGCCGGGCGTCCGTGTTCTCGACAGGTCCGACACATCTCCACGGCCGGCGGTCAGGATGCCGTGCCCGTGAAGGCTCGACATAGTCGCGATCGGCGGCGGCCTCGACCTCGCCAGTCCACCGCTTCATCTTTGCGTCGCCGTACCACCGGTGGGGAGAGAGGTTTCGTTTCCACGGGGTTTACCAGCGCCCCGGCCAGCTGGTCGAGCAGGTTGCCGGGTGATCTCGAGGACCCGGCCGCGGTCGTCGCTGTTCCTACGCGACTGCAGCAACGCCGCGGCGCAGTAGCAGGCGACCTGAGTCGATGCGGAGGGTGTGCTGGAGCACCTGCGAGTCCGCCAGGAGCGTGGTGAGGCGCTGCTCGAGGTCGGTCAGGCCGGACCGAAGGTCTCCGATTTGCACCGGTACGTAGCGAGCTGGGCGCCGCTGACCGAAGTCGGTGAGCTCGGCGCGGGCCATGCCAAGGAACTGCAACACGATGGGGTGCCCGTCTTGCCCGGTCGCGTCCTCGAGCGCGGCGAGCAGTGAGACCGCGTAGACGAAGTCCGGGGTCGCGTCGTACAGGTCACCGGAGCGACCGGTGCTGGGAACAGCCATCAGGAGTGGTCCTTTCGAGAGAGGTCGGTAGCAGGCTCGACCCCGCTACCCAGTGGAACAGAACCAACCGGGCAGTGCGCCCGGCGCGCCCGAATCGGTGGAGAGCGGCTGTGCGGGGCCGCCTGTGGACAGGAACTGGACTCTCGGCCTGGCCTCATCGCGACCACCCCGACGAAACCGGTGGCCGAGGCCCCTCCTCGGGCCGAGGCGGCGGGGGAGGGGGCGGAGGCGCGATCGCGGGGCGAACCGCCTGGCCCGCATGGCCCGGCTGACCGGGCGGGCTGGTTGGGGTGTTGGGCTGGGATCCGTTAGCCGCGGGGGAGGAGGGGTCGTGCTCGGTCGCGTGTTCGCCGGCGGCCAGCTCGGCTGAGAGCCGGTCCCGCTTCGCGCGGACCTCGGCGAGTTCGCCGGCGCGCGGGAAGGCGTCGACCAGGCCCGCCTGGGCCCTCGCTGCCTCGCGGGTGATCTTGGTGGTGTCCATCTCGACGTCGTCGAGCACCCGCTCCAGGCGCCGGGGGAGGTTCTCGACCCGCGTCACTAGGCCGATGTTCGGTTGACGGACGTCGCCGGCCTCGACCAGCAGGTGCACGCGCGGCACTTCGACGAGCGAGACGACGTACCGGGGCTGGCCCAGCCACGAGTCCGCAGTCGCCTGCAGGTGCAGCCCGCCCACGTCACCGAGCGGCTGGGGGTCGCCTTGGTACGGCTGCACCGTTTGCAGGGCCCGTTGCAGGGCCGGGGCGACGTCGACTCGCTTGCCGTAGGCCGCACCGTTGATCCTCATTGAGAACGCGTCGCCGTCGGTGTCGTGGCGCAGCGGCATGGCCGCCAAGAGCTGCTCGCGGTCGGTCGCGAGTCGCTCCAGCCGGGGGCCGGCCTCCCGGATCGTCGCCGCGAGGCTGCGCTGGGCTGCCGCCCAGGCCCGCTCCAGTCGCTCCAGCTTGGTCGTGTCGGTCTCGGCCTTGGCCAGTTCCATGATCCGCGGGTCACCTGAGGCCAGGGCCTTCACCTCGGCGTAGGAGAGCGCCGAGTCACCGATGTCCTCGATCTCGCGCACGTCCAGGCGGCCGCGCATCAGCTGGTTGATGAACTTCGCTTTCCGCTCCACCGTCTGCCACAGGTAGGTGTCGAAGGAGGACTCGGTGACGTAGCGGTAGACCTGGACGGAGTCGTTGAGGTTGCCCTGCCGCATGATGCGGCCGTCGCGCTGCGCCAGGTCGGCCGGTCGCCACGGGCAGTCGACGTGGTGCAGGGCGACCGCCCGGCGCTGGACGTTCGTGCCCACGCCCATCTTCTCCGTCGACCCGATGAGCACCGACACGTGGCCGGTGCGTGCCTGCTCGAACAGCCGTGCTTTGGCGCGGTCGTTGTTGGCCTCGTGCATGAACCGCACCTTTGCGGCAGGGACCCCGCGGGAGACGAGCTGGGCCTTGAGTTCCTCGGAGGCGTTCCAGCCCGCGCCGGTTGGCGTGCCCAGGTCGCAGAACACCAACTGCAGGGCGCCCGGCTCCGGGTCTTGGCCGAAGACGACGTCGGCGTGGTCGTGGTAGATGCCGGCGACACGTTCGGCGACCGCATCGACCTTGGAGGGTTCCCGGTCCAAGAACGCGCCCAGGCCGTCGAGCTGGTGGTCGACGAGCCGCAGGTCGAGCGCGGCAGCGCGGCCGTGGCCGCTGATCTTGAGCATGTTGTCCTCGCGCGGATCGACCGCCCGCGAGGAGACGGCGTCGGCCCGCTTGGCCAGCAGCGCCATGAAGTCGACCAGTTCCTGGCTCGGCGACACCACCACTGTCTCTGGCTGGCCGCCCTCGAGGTCGGGCGTGGGCAGGTGGAGGTCGTCTGCGGTCTTCACGTCGGCGACCTGGTGCCACAGCCGCAGCAGCTCGGGGACGTTGTTGAACTTCGCGAACCGGGCCTTCATCCGGAACCCTGTCCCGGACGGGCAGAGCTCGAGGTCGGTGACGACCTGCCCGAAGG
>WHTJ01000166.1 GCA_009377795.1 Propionibacteriales bacterium
TCAACGTCAACCTCGGTCGGCTCCATGCACCGCAATCATTCCCGCAAAGTTCACAACTACTTGCCACCGCCCGCTATTGGGGCTGGTGACAGCGCCGTTACCAGCACCCCAGGTTGGGTGCTGATCGGGCGGCTTCCGCGTAGAGGCGTGCCGCGGTCACTGGGTCACCGTCACGCTCGTGCAGGTACGCCGCGACGGCGGTGTGGCGGGGCAGGGCGGGGTCGAGTTCCGCCAGGGCGGCCAGGCCGGCGCGCGGGCCGTCGGCCTCGCCGACCGCGACGGCCCGGTTGAGGCGGGCCACCGGGCTGTCGGTGAGGCGCACCAGTTCGTCGTACCACTCGACGATCTGCACCCAGTCGGTCTCCTCGGCCGTCGGGGCGTCGGCGTGCAGCGCGGCGATGGCCGCCTGGGCCTGGAACTCGCCCAGGCGGTCGCGGGCGAGGGCCGTCTGGAGCACGTCGACGCCCTCGGTGATCAGTTGGGTGTTCCACAGGCCGCGGTCCTGCTCGGCAAGCGGCACGAGCCTGCCGTCGGAGCCGGTCCGTGCCGGGCGCCGTGCGTGGTGCAGCAGCATGAGCGCCAGCAGGCCCGCGACCTCCTCATGCTGAGTCTTGGCCGCCAGTTGGCGAGTGAGCCGGATTGCCTCGGCGGCGAGGTCGACGTCGCCTGAGTAGCCCTCGTTGAAGACCAGGTAGAGCACGCGCAGCACTGTGGCGACGTCACCGGACTGGTCGAACCGGACGCCCGAGACGGTCCGCTTGGCCCGGCTGATCCGCTGGGCCATGGTCGCCTCCGGCACGAGGTAGGCCTGTGCGATCTGACGCGTGGTCAGGCCGCCGACCGCGCGCAGCGTGAGCGCGACGGACGAGGCCGGTGTCAGGGAGGGGTGCGCGCACAGGAAGTACAGCTGGAGCGTGTCGTCCACCGCCTCGCCCTGGCCGGGCACGGGTTCGGTCTCGCCGCGTACCTCGCGGTGCCGTCGCGAGGTATCGGCGCGGACGGCGTCGAGGAACTTGCGCCAGGCCACGGTGACCAGCCAGCCCTTGGGGTCCCGCGGCGAGTCGTCCGGCCACACCCGCACGGCCTCGACCAGGGCGTCCTGCACGGCGTCCTCGGCCACCGCGAAGTCAGCTCCGCGACGGACGAGGACACCGATCACCGCGGGCACCAGCTCCCGCAGCAGCGACTCGTTCACTCGGTGACCGTGGGCTGCTCGGCGTAGAACGGGCGCAGCTCGAGCCACTCGTGGATGGGCTTGCCACCCGCACCCGGAGCCGCCGACAGCTCGCCGGCAAGCTCGAGCGCCCGCTCGTAGGTCTCGACGTCGATCACCATCCAGCCGGCGATCAGGTCCTTGGTCTCCGCGAACGGGCCGTCGGTGACCGGCGGCCGCCCCTCGCCGTCGTGACGGACGAACGTGCCCTCCGGGGAGAGCGCCTGACTGTCGACGAACTCGCCGGTGCCCTCGAGCCGAGCGGCGAAGTCCTGCATGTACTGCACGTAGGCCGAGATCTCCTCCGGCGTCCACTGGTCCATCGGCACGTCGTTGACCGGTGCCGGCGCGCCCCGGTAGTGCTTGAGCAGCAGGTACTTGGCCATCATGTTCTCCTTGGTGAGGTACGGCCCATTGTGGCCGTGTTCATGTCGGGGACGGAGCCGCGGGCGGGTTCTCGACATCCCATCGCGAAATTTTCTGGCGGACTTCACAGCCTCCGCGTACCGCTCAGCGGTGCTGATGCTCCTCCCGCTGCCGGACCAGCTCCTCGACCACGCTCGGCAGAGTCGTCTCGAAGTCGATCAGCTTCGCCCAGTTCGGGGTCACGACGACGCGGACCATGCCGTCGTGGTAGAGCGAACGTACCTCCGCCTCCCACTCGACCCGCTGCTCGGGGGTCATCTGGTAGGTGCTGGTCGCCTGGAGGTACTCGTCCGGGATGCCAGCGACGAAGTCCAGCTCGGCCCGACCCCGGATGAGCAGGATCTTGGGCGGGTGCACCTCGGTGTCGATCGTCAGGGCAACCATCGGGTTCTCGCTCACGGCCTGAAGCTTCGGAGCGTTCTTCGATGTGCACATGACGATCTCCGAGCCGTTCCAGGTAAAGATGATCGGGACATTGCGAGGTGTGCTGTCCTTGGCGACGTAGGCCAAGCGGGTCACGTCGCGAGCCAGCAGCTCCTGACTGATCGGTCGGTTCAGTACCTCGGTGATCTCGTCCGGTCGCACGGTTACTCCTCCCGTCGTCGTTCCCGGTCCATCGCAGGTCGGCCGCGCGGACCGTCAGCTGATCTGCTCGGCCAGGCCGACGACGATGCCCTCCGGGCCGCGGACGTAGCAGAGCCGGTAGCTGTCCTCGTACCGCGCCACCTCACCGACGAGTTCGGCGCCGTGAGTGCTCAGGCGGGCGACCGTGTCATCGATGTCGTCGACCGCGAACATGACGCGGCGAATGCCCAGCGTGTTCGCCGGGGCGTCCGCCGGCACGCCGCTGATGGCCTTCGGCGTGTGGTACTTTGCCAGCTCGATCCGCCCATGGCCGTCCGGGGTCCGCATCATCGCCACCTCGACTCGTTGGTCGTCCAGCCCGACGACACGTGCCGCCCAACGCCCCTCGATCGGAGCCTTACCCTCCAGCTCCATGCCAAGTTCGGTGTAGAACGCAATGGCAGTCTCAAGGTCGTCGACGACAATGCCGACGTTGTCCATCCGCTGAATCGTCATGGTGGTTCTCCTTCTTCGTCGCGCGGCCCGTCGTGGCCACTGGTGCACCAAGGACGGAGCCAGCACCACATTCTCGACACCCGGAAACGTGCCGTGGATCTCCCGGCGTAGTTCTGGGGAAGCGAGGTAGTCACAGGCCGGGCGAACTCCTCAGCGGGTACGCCGACCTGCTCGGCGAACGCTGGAGTCCAGGACCTACCGGAGCCCCTGCCTGCCGCGGGTGGGTGACCCCGGTGGGCCAGCCGCGCTGTTCGCGTGGCTGGCCCTGTGCCGGGGCGGCCTAGACCTCGATGCCGGCGTGGCTCGGCTTGAACCACCAGGCCTGGTCGTCGCCGAGGACGTAGGTGCGGCCTTCGCCGGAGTCCTCGCCGGGGGCGCCCACCATCAGGCCGACGGCGCCGGCGGCGGTGCCGGCACGGTAGTCGACGTAGCCGCCGAACTCGTCGCCTCGCTCTACACTGCCTGGGATGTCCGGTGTGCCCTGGTTGATCCCGGTCGTCCGGCCGGTGGCCAGGCCGCGTGCGCTGCCCGGGATGGTGACGATGCGGCCGGCGTCGACGACGCGGCCGATGTCCTCGCCAGGCACCCCGATGGCGATGTCCGCGTACCCGTCGTCGTCGACGTCGTGCAGGGTGACGCTGTCGCCGAACTCGTCGTTGTCCTCGCCGGTGCCCGGCACCCCGGACGTGCTCTGGTTGATCTCCTGCCTGGCCCCGTCCAGGTTCGGCCCGGTGGCACGGCCGGGGAAGATCTCCACCCGGCCCCGATGGCGGGCAGTGCCCGAATTGCCGACCGCCAGCTCGGCCTGGCCGTCACCGTTGACGTCGCCGACGGCGACCCGGAGCTGGGCAGGGCTGAACGTGCGACCGTCGCCGGCCGTGTGCCCGTCCGGCTCGCTGAGCATCGTCCGCAGGTACGCCTCCTCCTCGCTGCCGAAGAGGGTGTACGCCAGGTCGGGACGGCCGTCGCCGGTCAGGTCGCCGGCGGCCACGCCGCTGACACCCTCCTCGGTGCTGCGGTCGAGCACCTCGACCGGCCAGCTCTCTCCTGGTCGCGGGCGTCCGCGCTGCCGGCGGCCCAGCCGAGCTCGCTGCCGCCGAGCACCAGGTCGTCGTAGCCGTCCTGGTCCATGTCCGCGGTGGCGGACGACCGACAGCCGGGGAACGACAGGTCCGGCAGGTTCAGCGCGACACCGGCGGCGAACCCGTCGGCGCCGCCGAACAGCACGCCGATGTCACCCACCCCCGACCGCACACCGCTGGTGCAGACGGCGAGGTCGGCGTAGCCGTCGGCGTCGTAGTCGCCGGAGGTGACCGCGTTGCCGAACTGGCGGTACGCCTCCGGTGAGCCGGGCACGTGCCCGCTGCCCTGCACGAGCCGCACCGGGTCGGTGCGGGTCGGCCCGTCCGGGGTGCCGGCGAACACCGCGACCGCGCCGGCCCGGGTCACCCCGTCGACGTCCGCGTTCCGGTGCGCGGTCACGGTCTCCGGGTAGCCGTCGCCGTCGAAGTCCCAGGGCTGGGCCGTGTCGGCCGGCGCCGCGTGAGCTGTGGTGCTGACGAGCATCGCGAGTGCAGCTGCGCCGAGTACCGCTGACAACGGTCTGCTGGGGTGCATC
>WHTJ01000065.1 GCA_009377795.1 Propionibacteriales bacterium
AGAATCCGGCGCCGGTTTGTCCCGGTTCGGCCGGCGGTTAGCGTGTAACGCTGCGTTGGCCGGACGCCTAGCGGGGGCTCCAGTAGTCGAGCATCTCGGCGAAGGTCTCGAAGGCGGACTTCGAGTAGCCGTACGGAGCCTCCAGGTGGACGCTCAGCGGGAAACCGAGGTCGTGAACGCCGTCGATCACGCGCTTGTAGAGGTCGACGAGTGCTCGCTTGCGGTCCTCGAAGGACCGCTGCGCCAGCGTGGCCACGAACTCCTGCTCCCGCGCGACCACTTCGTTGCCCGGATCCTGGATGAGCCAGTCGATGAGCCCCACGCGGCTTTCCACGCTGGCGACGAAACCGAAGGACATCAGGATCTCGGGCCGGTGGGGTGTCTCCTCGGCGAACTTGACCAGGAAGTCGACGATCGCGTCGGAGTAGAGCAGTTGGGTCATCGCGTAGGTGGCGCCGCTCTCACACTTGAAGTTGAATCGCCCGGTCTCGGATTCCCGGGTGGGGATCAGGATGACACCACGGTGCGGGACGGTGTCCTGGAACTTGGTCAGGGCATCGGTGGGTGCGACACCCGGACCCTCGCCGTCGGCCATCGTGCGGGGTACGCCGACGAAGGCGATGCCGTCCATGCCGGCGGTACGAAGCTCACGCAGGCGCTTGGTCAACTCCTCCGTGTCGTGGAAGGCGGTGACCTGTGTGCACAGTCCCCGGACTCCCTCGAGCTCTGGGCTGATCGCCTCCCAGAACTCGAGGGTGTCCATCTTGGGCTTCATCTCGACCGGACGGTCGTCCTCCTCGGCGATCATGCCGGGGATCATCACGTGCTGAATGCGGTTCGCCAGACCGCAGGCTCGGGAACGCTCGGCCACCTTCTGAGCCTCTTCGACGGCCCTTTCCACGCCATCCTCGACGTTGGTCGGCACCATTTCGAGTGCGATGGTTTTCATATTGGCCCCAGCCGTCGCTGTGTGCTGTGCTCAGTACCGGTAGTGGTCGGGCTTGTACGGGCCTTCGACATCCACGCCGATGTACTCGGCCTGCTCCTTGGTGAGTTCGGTGAGCTCGCCACCCAGGGCGTCCAGGTGGACCCGGGCGACCTTCTCGTCAAGATGCTTGGGCAGCACGTAGACCTGGCGGTCGTACTCGCTGTGCTTGCCGAACAGCTCGATCTGCGCGATGGTCTGGTTGGAGAACGAGTTCGACATCACGAACGACGGGTGACCGGTCGCATTGCCCAGGTTCAGCAGGCGGCCTTCGGAGAGCACGATGACCGAATGCCCGTCCGGGAAGGTCCATTCGTCGACCTGCGGCTTGATCGTGTTACGCCGCACGCCGGGACGGCGCTCCAGCCCGGCCATGTCGATCTCGTTGTCGAAGTGCCCGATGTTGCCGACGATCGCCTGGTGCTTCATCGTGGCCATGTGGTCGGCCGTCACCACGTCCTTGTTGCCGGTGGCGGTGATCACAATGTCGGCCTTCGGAAGCACGTCCTCCAGGCGCGCGACCTCGTAGCCGTCCATGGCCGCCTGCAGGGCACAGATCGGGTCGATCTCGGTGACGATGACCCGGGCGCCCTGACCTCGCAGTGATTCGGCGCAGCCCTTGCCGACGTCGCCGTACCCGCAGACGACGGCGACCTTGCCTCCGATGAGTACGTCGGTGGCGCGGTTGATGCCGTCGATCAGCGAGTGCCGGCAGCCGTACTTGTTGTCGAACTTGGACTTCGTGACCGCGTCGTTGACGTTAATGGCCGGGAACAGCAGCTCGTCCTGCTCCGCGAGCTGGTAGAGCCGGTGGACACCGGTGGTGGTCTCCTCGGTCACACCCCGGATCCCGGCGGCGACGTTCGTCCACTTCGTCGCGTCGGCGGCGAGGGAGGCGCGCAGCTGCTCGAGGACGACCTTCCACTCCTCCGGGTCGTCCTCGGCCGGCGACGGCACGGCGCCCGCCTTCTCGTACTCGACACCCTTGTGCACGAGCAGCGTGGCGTCGCCGCCGTCGTCGAGGATCATGTTCGGCCCCTGACCGTCCGGCCACGCCAGCATCTGCTCGGTGCACCACCAGTACTCCGCCAGCGACTCGCCCTTCCAGGCGAAGACAGGTACGCCGGCCGGTGCCTCAGGTGTGCCGTCCGGGCCGAGTACGGCGGCCGCGGCCGCATGGTCCTGGGTGGAGAAGATGTTGCAGCTGGCCCAGCGGACCTCGGCGCCGAGCGCGACCAGGGTCTCGATCAGAACGGCGGTCTGCACGGTCATGTGCAGGGAGCCGGAGATGCGGGCGCCCCGCAGTGGCTGGCTGTCGGCGAACTCCCGGCGCAACGCCATCAGGCCCGGCATCTCGTGCTCGGCCAGCCGGATCTCGTTGCGGCCGAACTCGGCCAGCGACAAGTCCGCGACGGCGAAGTCGATGCCGTTGACAGTACGCGCGTGTGTCGTGGGCGTCGTCATTTCGTAGTGCTCCCTCGGTTTTTTCGTCGGTCGAGTCCGGTCAGGTGTTGAAATACTTCGCTTCGGGGTGATGTACGACGATCGCGTCGGTGGACTGCTCCGGATGCAGCTGATGCTCGTCGGAGAGCTTGACGCCGATCCGGTGCGGGTCGAGCAGGTCGACGATCTTGGTGCGGTCCTCGAGATCCGGGCAGGCGCCGTAGCCCAGCGAGAACCGCGCACCCCGGTAGCCGAGCCGGAAGAACTCCGCGACGTCGTCGGCGTCCTCGGCGGCCACCTGCGTGCCGCTCGCGAACCGCAGCTCCTCGCGGATCCGACGATGCCAGTACTCGGCGAGCGCCTCGGTGAGCTGGACGCCGAGACCGTGCACCTCCAGATAGTCCCGGTAGGCGTCTGCGGCGAACAGGTCGTTCGCGTAGTCGGCGATGGGCTGGCCCATGGTCACCAGCTGGAGCGGGAGGACGTCCACCTCTCCCGACTCCGCGGCGAGGTCCCGGGAACGGAAGAAGTCCGCCAGGCACAGCCGCCGGTCTCGTCGCTGGCGGGGGAAGCTGAAGCGGTGCAGCTCCTCGGCGTCGGCGTCCGGAGCGTCGAGAACCACCAGGTCGTTGCCGTCCGAAACGCAGGGGAAGTAACCGTAGACGACCGCCGCGTGGGCCAGTACCCCGGCGGTGGTGAGCTGGTCCAGCCAGTAGCGCA
Source organism: Propionibacteriales bacterium (assembly GCA_009377795.1). Classification (GTDB taxonomy): domain Bacteria; phylum Actinomycetota; class Actinomycetes; order Propionibacteriales; family Nocardioidaceae; genus WHTJ01. The sequence continues at coordinate 3,149 of WHTJ01000065.1, forward strand.
GGCGCGGCCGGCCCTCGGTCTCGACGAGCTCCTCGTAGCTGGGCCCGTCGCCGCCCCGGGTGCCGCGCAGCCCCCACTGACCGAGGAAGGTCGCGCGCTCGTCAAGCATCGCGGCGTAGTCGGCGAGCGGAACACCGCGTACGACCCTCGAACCCCAGAACGGGGGAGCGGGGACGTCGATGTCGGCGGCGACGTCCGAGCGGGCGCCCGGATCCTCCTCGCCGGCGGTCTGCTCCGTCTGTGCCTTGGCGATCTCGCGTGAGCGGGCGCGGCGCTCCCGGCGCTTGGCGCGCTTCGCCTCGGCCTCGGTGTCGACCTCGACGACCTCGCCCTTCTTCCGGGCCATGACGGTGTCCATCAGGTGCAGACCCTCGAACGCGTCTCGGGCGTAGCTGACCTCACCCTGGTAGATCTCCGCCAGGTCGTCCTCGACGTACGGTCGGTTCAGCGCCGCACCACCCAGCAGCACGGGCCAGTTCCCGGCGACGCCGCGGTTGTTCATCTCCTCCAGGTTGTCCTTCATCACCACCGTGGACTTCACCAGCAGGCCGGACATGCCGATCGCGTCGGCCCGGTGCTCGGCGGCGGCGTCGATGATGGTGTTGATCGGCTGCTTGATGCCGAGGTTGACGACCTCGTAGCCGTTGTTCGACAGGATGATGTCGACGAGGTTCTTCCCGATGTCGTGTACGTCGCCCTTGACCGTCGCGAGCACGATCCGGCCCTTGCCGCCGGAGTCGTCCTTGTCCATGTGCGGCTCGAGATGCGCGACCGAGGCCTTCATCACCTCGGCGGACTGCAGCACGAACGGAAGCTGCATCTGGCCGGACCCGAACAGGTCACCGACGGTCTTCATCCCGGACAGCAGGGTGTCGTTGACGATATCGAGCGGTGGACGCTCCTGCATCGCGGCATCGAGGTCCTCCTCCAGCCCGTTGCGCTCGCCGTCGACGATCCGGCGCTCCAGGCGCTCGTCCAGCGGCAGCGCCGCGAGCTCCTCGGCGCGGGAGGCCCGGTTAGACGAGGCGGTCGCACCCTCGAACAGCTCCATGAACCGCTGCAGCGGGTCGTAGCCCTCCCGGCGCCGGTCGTAGACCAGGTCGAGAGCCACCTCGCGCTGCTCATCGGGGATTCGGGTCATGGGCAGGATCTTGGACGCGTGCACGATCGCCGTCGTCAGGCCGGCCTCGACGCACTCGTGCAGGAACACCGAGTTCAGGACCTGTCGTGCCGCCGGGTTCAGGCCGAAGGAGATGTTGGACACGCCCAGCGTCGTCTGCACCTGCGGGAAACGCCGGGTGAGCTCACGGATCGCCTCGATGGTCTCGACACCGTCCCGGCGTACCTCCTCCTGACCGGTCGAGACCGGGAAGGTCAGGCAGTCGACGATGATGTCGTCGACTCGCATGTCCCAGTTGCCGGTCAGGTCCTCGATGAGCCGGGTGGCCACGGCCAGCTTCCAGTCCCTGGTCCGCGCCTGGCCTTCCTCGTCGATGCACAAGGCGACCACGGCGGCGCCGTGCTCCGAGGCGATCCGCATCGCGCGCTGGAACCGCGAGTCGGGCCCGTCGCCGTCCTCGTAGTTCACCGAGTTGATCACGCAGCGGCCGCCGATACGCTCCAGACCGGCCTGAAGAACGTCCGACTCGGTCGAGTCCAGCATGATCGGGAGGGTGGAGGCCGTCGCCAGCCGGGACGCGAGCTCGTCCATGTCTGCGACACCGTCGCGGCCGACGTAGTCGACGCACAGGTCGATCAGATGCGCCCCTTCGCGGGTCTGCGCGCGGGCGATCTCGATGCAGTCGTCGATGCGCTCCTCGGCCATCGCGTCGCGGAACGCCTTCGACCCGTTGGCGTTGGTGCGTTCGCCGACCATCAGGACGCTGGCGTCCTGGCGGAACGGCACGGTCTGGTAGATCGACGAGACACCGGGCTCGTCGATCGGCCGCCGGGGTGTGGGGCTGCGACCGGCGACCGCATCCACGACGGCTCGCAGGTGGTCGGGCGTCGTACCGCAGCAGCCGCCGACCACGGACACCCCGAAGTCGTCGGCGAAGTTCATCAGCGCCTCGGCCAGGGCGTCCGGACCCAGGGGGTAGACCGCACCGTTGGGTCCGATCTCGGGGAGTCCGGCGTTGGGCATGACCGAGATCGGCACCCGGGCGTGCTGGGAGAGGTAGCGCAGGTGCTCGCCCATCTCCGCCGGGCCGGTGGCGCAGTTCAGCCCGATGAGGTCGATGCCGAGCGGCTCGAGGGCGGTGACGGCGGCGCCGATCTCACTGCCGACCAGCATCGTTCCCGTGGTCTCGACGGTCACCTGCGCAATAACCGGCACCTGGCGGCCTTCGGCCTCCATGGCGCGCTTGGCGGCCAGGATGGCGGCTTTCGTCTGCAGCAGGTCCTGGCTGGTCTCGACCAGTACGACGTCGATGCCTCCGGCGAGCATGCCGCGAACCTGCTCGACGTACGCGTCACGAATCTTGGCGTATGTCACGTGTCCGAGCGTCGGGAGCTTGGTGCCCGGGCCGATCGAGCCGAGCACGAACCTCGGCCGGCCGTCGGCGGCGAACTCGTCGGCAGTCTCGCGTGCCAGCCGGGCACCTGTCTCGGCCAGCTCGTGGATCCGGTCCTCGATGGAGTATTCGGCGAGGTTGGCCCAGTTGGCACCGAAGGTGTTGGTCTCGATCAGGTCGGAGCCGGCTTCGAGGAAACCGCGGTGCACCGAGCGAACGACGTCCGGTCGGGTGACGTTGAGGATCTCGTTGCATCCCTCCAGCCCGTCGAAGTCGTCGAGGCCGAGGTCGTGTGCCTGCAGCATGGTGCCCATGGCGCCGTCGGCGACGAGCACGCGGCGGCCGAGCGCCTCGAGGAAAGCGTCCGGTTGTTCGTTGCTCATGCCGCTGCGGTCATCCATCCGCACGGAGGAACGGCTCGATGTCCGCGGCGGCCTCGTCGCCGTACGCGTCACCGATGCGGCGCGCCAGAGCCTCCGGGTCGATCTCGTACTCCTGAGGTCCGGGTGCCTCCAGAACGGTGGTGGCGAGCATGCATCCAAGCTGCATGGCGCGCTCGGTCGGTTGCTTCCAGTAGAGGCCGGCGACGAACCCCACCCGGAACGCGTCGCCGATGCCGGTCGGGTCGACCTCGCGCTTGGCCGGCACGCTGGGAACGGTCACCGGGTCTGCGCCGTTCGACTCCCACCGGGCGCCGCCGGGGCCGAGGGTGGTCAGCCAGACGTCCACCCGGTCCAGGACGTCCTGGGACGACCAGCCGGTCTTCTTGAGCAGCAGGCTGCGTTCGTATTCGTTGGTGAACAGGAAGGCGGCTCCGTCCACCAGCTCGCGGATCTCTGGTCCTTCCATCCGGGTCACCTGCTGTCCCGGATCGGCCAGGAACCGGTACCCGCGCTCGCGGCATTCCTGGGTGTGGCGCAGCATCGCCTCCGGGTCGTTCGGGCTGATGAGCACCGGGTCGAGTTCGCCCACCCGTCCGGCGCAGGCCGCGAGCTCGATGTTGCGTGCCTCGGACATCGCTCCGGCGTAGAACGACGCGATCTGGTTCTGCGACAGATCCGTCGTGCACAGGAAGCGGGACGTGTGCTGGTCCTCGGACACGTAGATGGATTCGGTGTCGACTCCCAGCGCCTCGAGCCGGGCGCGCTCCTCCGCGTAGTCCTTCCCGACCGCACCCACCAGGACGGGCCGCAGCCCGAGGCCGGCGAGCCCGAAGCAGATGTTCGCGGCGACGCCTCCGCTGTGGATGTCCATGCGGTCGATCAGGAAGGACAGTGACACGTGGTCGAGCTCGTCGGCGAGGAACTGCTCGGTGAACGTTCCGGGGAACGTCATCAGGTAGTCGGTGGCGATCGATCCGGTCACGGCGATGGACACGATGAGCCCTTTCTGGCCGGGAATGGCTGCAGTCGAGGTGGCGTCGTCAGACCTTGGCGGCCTCCCGCAGATGCTCGACCCGGTCGGTGCGCTCCCACGAGAACTCGGTGTCGGTCCGGCCGAAGTGGCCGTACGCCGCGGTTTGCGCGTAGATCGGCCGCAGCATGTCGAGGTCACGGATGATGGCCGCCGGCCGCAGGTCGAACACCTCCTGGATCGCGAGCTGGATCTTGTCCGGATCGACGGTCTCGGTGCCGAACGTGTCCACGAACAGCCCCACCGGCGACGCCTTGCCGATCGCGTAGGCGACCTGTACTTCGAGCCGCGACGCCAGGCCGGCGGCCACGGCGTTCTTGGCCACCCAGCGCATGGCATAGGCCGCCGACCGGTCCACCTTCGACGGGTCCTTGCCGGAGAACGCGCCGCCACCGTGGCGAGCCATGCCGCCGTAGGTGTCCACGACGATCTTGCGCCCGGTCAGCCCGGCGTCGCCCACCGGACCACCGATGACGAACCGGCCGGTCGGGTTCACCAGCAGCCGGGTGTCCGACGTGTCGAGCTCCAGTGCTTCGAGCTCCGGAGCCAGGACCTGCTCGCGTACGTCCACGGCCAGCATCTGGTCGACGTCGATGTCCGCGGCGTGCTGGCTGGACACGACCACGGTGTCCACACGGGCCGGCCGGTCGCCAGCGTACTCCACCGTCACCTGTGTCTTCCCGTCCGGTCGCAGGTACGGCAGCACACCCTGCTTGCGGACGTCGGAAATCCTGCGCGACAGCCGGTGTGCCAGCGCGATCGGTAGCGGCATCAGCTCCGGGGTCTCCGAGCAGGCGTAGCCGAACATCATGCCCTGATCGCCGGCGCCCTGCGCGTCGAGGTCGTCGGTCGCGCCTTCCACCCGGGCCTCGTGCGCGGTGTCGACTCCCTGCGCGATGTCCGCCGACTGGCCGTCGATGGCGACGTTCACCCCGCAGGAGTTGCCGTCGAACCCCTTCGCGGACGAGTCGTAACCGATCTCGATGATCCGGTCGCGGACGATCGTGGGTATGTCCACGTAACCGTTGGTGGACACCTCACCGGCGACCTTGACCTGTCCGGTGGTCACCAGCGTCTCCACTCCGGCCCGGGACCGCGGATCCTGCTCGAGCAGGGCGTCCAGAATCGAGTCGCTGATCAGGTCGCTCATCTTGTCCGGGTGACCCTCGGTCACCGATTCACTGGTAAACAACCGCTTCTTCGTCATCTCATCCTCATCTGCTGGCACCCGTCCGCTGCGCGGAACATCTCGTGGTCTGCAAGGCACGCCGGATGGCGGCCCGCGGTCGTGATCGTGGTCAACTGGTTGCGGTGAAGATTCCCCACGCGAGGTTTCCCGCGTTGCCGCCGTTGACCCAGTTCCGGAGCCCGGTCTTCATCCGGTCGAGATACTCGTCGCTCACCTTGCCGGACAGATCCTCGCCGCGGTGTTCGGTCTCGTCGAGCACCCGCTGGTAATGCCGGGGGAGCTGTGCGTTCGCTTCGTGGAACTCGACCGATCGCATGCCCAGGCGATATAGCTCGCGTCGGTAGAACTGCGGTGACGCCATCGTGTCGAGCTGGAGTCGCTGCAGGATCGGCTTCAGCGCGTCCCTCGGGCAGTCGTCGGCCGCCATCGGATCGGTGAAGATCAGCTGGCCGCCCGGCTTCAGCACCCGGACCGCTTCCTCGAGGACCCGGACCCGGTCACCGCTATGCAGAAACGCGTCTTGCGACCAGACAACGTCGAACGCGTTGTCCTGGAACGGCAGGTCCTCGAAGGAGCCGTCGATGACATCCACCAGGTCGGACAGGCCCTGCTGCTCGGTGAGCTCGCGGCTGCGATCGTTCTCGACCTCGCTGAGGTTCAGGCAGCTCACCTGACAGCCGAGAGCCGACGCGAGGTACCGTGCCGATCCGCCAAAGCCGGCGCCGACGTCCAGCACCCGAGTGGAGGGTGTGATGTCGGTGAGGCTCGCCATCTTCTCGACGGTACGACGGCTGGCACGCTTGATGTCCTCATCGGGGTCCTCGTAAGTCCCGACGTGAATGTCTTCGCCACCCCAAACGATGGCGTAGAAGTTGTCCGCATCGGCCGAATTGTAGTATTCACGGGCAGTACGAACCGCAGGCGAGTACAGCGCGGATATTTCGTCGTCGCTAAGATATTGTTTCTCGGCTACGTGAATGAAGAAATCTGGATTGTCGTCAGTATAGGTTTCCTGAAAGTCACCATATGTCTCGATGTTCTGGAATCCTACCTCACGCATCAAACGTCGGGTGTAGTCCTTGCGCAGCGGATACATGTTGAGGTAATACTCCGACCGGTCTGAGAATCGGTACCGAAACCGCACAAGGCCTTCGTCGACGTGCGCTGGCTCAGCGGAAACATCCTCACCGCAGTAATAATATGTGTGCTTGCTGGAGAATCCGCTGTCCAGAATCGCGTCATAGTTGCGCTGATCCAGGATGAGCACGCCGTCGTGCTTGAGCATTGCATAGAACTCGGCGAGCGCTTTGCGTCGGTCGCGTTCTGAGAACATATGGGTGAAAGAGTTGCCCAGGCACACAATCGCGTCGTACTCGCCGTGGACATCGCGGTTGAGCCATCGCCAGTCCGCCTTGACCACCCGGAGGATGTGCCCGCCGTAGGCGAGCCCGTTGGTGAACGCCCGCGCCAGCATCTCCGCGCTGCCGTCCGCGCTGACCGTCTCGAAGCCCTCTTCGATCAGGCGCACGGAGTGGAAGCCGGTCCCGGTGGCCACGTCCAGGACGTTGCGCACGCCGCGTTTCCGGAGCTGGTCGATGAAGAAGCTGCCTTCGCTCGCGTAACGCTTTTTCCAGTCGATCAGCTCATCCCACTTCTCCACGAAGTTCGTGACGTACTCAGCGGTATAATGATCGGTTTCGCGAACCTCAAGCGGATTGCTTCCGAAGTCCTGGTGAGTGTTCTGGCCCGGAGTTCTCTCCTCTGACTCCATCGCTGACGGACGTTCGGCACCCTCTTGTGTGCCCTCCGGCATTCGCGCTCCCAACTTTGTTTCGTACGGAAACTTACAGATTCCAGTACTGCCAGCCGCACACGAACAAGCACAAGAAGCGGCCTTGCGGAAGGCTGAGTCCGCAAGTGGACACACAAAACATGGCGCACAACCGCGGCGCGAGTCGAACGTTGCGAAGCAACTGTCGCGCGCCGCCGGCGACCACTCGCCGTGCGTCGTCAACCCTCCGCGCTAGCGGAGCGGCTTACAGGTCAATAAGTTAGGCGGCCCAGAATCGATATGCAAGTTCAGACCGAAAGTAGCGCTCTGACCAGTGATTTCACACATTCTCAAAATCACGGGCCGGTCCGGAGGGAATCAGAATTCGTCGCACTCGGACGTCCACCGCTTAAGATTCTGTGTGACTCGTGGTGGTCCGCTCGATGATTGGGGACCCCGATCCGGAGGCCAGGTGACGAAGACGTTATGTTTGGGTAAACATGTCCGCACTATCGTGGCCGACCACGAAACGGTGCACGGCGTGGATCGAGGTGGGTCGATACACGGCAGCGGCGCGACGTTGCGCGGCAACGGTCAGAATCGGCGAGCAGTTTGACCCGATTCAAGGGACCGTTGGCGTGTAACGACCCCGTGCGAGCGAGCCGTCCATCGGCGACGGGCAGCAGGCCCGCGGATTGGGAGACCCGCCTTAGGCGCGTGAACTGATCTGCTGCACGGCCCAGCCGTTGCCATCGGGATCGTTGAAGAAGACGAATCCGACGTTGTCGAGGCGATCCGGTTGCGGCGACGGGTTCTCGCCCAGCACCTGGACATCGCTGACCTCGACCCCGCGCTCAACGAGCTGTGCGCGTGCCTGGTGGATGTCGGGGACCACCAGCTGCAGTCCTCTCAGCGAGCCCGCTGGCATGTCTGGCACAGCCCCTTTGCCGATCACGACCGAACAGCCGGACCCGGGCGGCGTCAGTTGGATGATGCGGGTCTCGTCGTCGATCTTGGTGTCGTGATCCACGTTGAAGCCGAGCTGGTCGGCATAGAAGGCCTTGGCGCGGTCCAGATCGGACACGGGCACGATCATCACTTCGAGTGTCCAGTTCACGAGATCTCCTTGACGATCACTCCGGCCTCTCTCGCCGGATCTCATACCTCTTCCTCGATGTCGGCGAGTACCGCATCGAGCCGGTCGTAGCTCTCACCGACGCCGCGGGCCATCGGGTAGCGGAGTACCAGGTCGCGTGTCGCCGGTGAGGGATAGAGCACGGTGCTGGTCAGCGTGGTCTGGTGGTCGCGCTCGGCGAGGACGTGGGTGATCACCGACTCGCCCGGGTAGGACTGGTCGTCGTACACCTCGGTATAAACCAGACGATCCGGTACGACGACCTCCCGGAAGATGCCGCCGTGACCCATCTCGGCGCCGTCCGGGCCCTGCGACACGAACCGCCAGCGACCGCCTGTGCGCAGGTCGACCTCGCACTCGGTGAGGTTCCAGCCGCGCGCGCCGAACCAGCGCACGAGCAGTTCGGGCTGGGTCAGCGCGTTGAAGACCAGCCGACGCGGCGCGGCGAACACTCGGGTGAGCGCGATCTCCCGCTCGGAAGGCATCGTCACCTTCAGCCTGCTCGTCATGAGTCGCGTCCCCCTGGCTCTGGGCCGCCGGCCGACCCCGGGGTCTGCAGCCCTTCGAGTAGTGCATCGAGGCGCTGGTAGCTCTCCTCCCAGTAGCGCCGGTAGTTCTCCAGCCAGGTGATGGCGTCCCGGAGCGGGCCTACGTCGAGCCGGCATGGCCGTCGCTGCGCGTCGCGACCCCGCGACACCAGGCCGGCGCGCTCCAGCACCTTCACATGCTTCGAGATCGCCGGCTGACTCATGGCGAACGGCGCGGCCAGCTCGGTCACCGTGGCGTCGCCGGACGCGAGCCGGGCGAGGATCGCGCGCCGCGTCGGGTCGGCTAGCGCGGAGAAGGTAGCGTCGAGCTGCTCGGCAGTCATTGTTCATAACTATCTGATTTCATAACCTGATAGTTGTCTACACCCGACCGCGTCGGCCGTCAAGTCTGGTCCGGAACCGGCTCGGGTCAGCGCATCGGTGCTCAGCACCAGATCCACCACCGTCTTCCGACCCAATACCGACAGGTGGTGCGCAGACGGGGAGATCGACCACCGTTTGCCGACCCAATGGCGGAAGACGGTGCCGTGTGCGGTCTGTTGGCGATCGTTTCCCGACCCAGTCGCCAGAGACCACAGCTAGCGTGCCTGATCGAGGCTAGCCCTGCACTCGTTCCGGCGTGACCGGCCAGTCGGGTGGGAACTGGTCGGCCAGCCGTTCGGCCTCGGCGTACAGCTTCTTCTTCTGCCGCTTGCCCAGCCGGTCGGCGAAGACCCGGCCGTACAGGTGGTCGGTCTCGTGCTGCAGACACCTCGCCAGGAACCCCGATCCGGAGTACTCGACCGGACCACCCCGGTGGTCGACGCCGCGCACGCGCGCGAAGTCGGGTCGCGGGCATGCGACGAACGCACCGGGCAACGACAGGCACCCCTCGTCGCTGTCGTCCAGGCTGCGATCGCGGCCCTCGGGAACATCGAGGACCGGGTTGCAGACGACCCCGGTGTGCCGGACGCCGTCGTCGTCCGGGCAGTCGAAGACGAACACCTTGACGTCCTCGCCGACCTGGTTGGCGGCGAGCCCCACGCCGTCCGCGGCGTGCATGGTCGCCACCATGTCGGCCACCAGCGTCTCGAGTCTCTCGTCGAACTCGGTGACGTCGCGCAGCGCGCGGTGCATGACCGGCTCTCCCCAGCGGGTGATCGAGCGCGGCGTACCTGTGGACGGCAGTTCGGTCATCGTCTCGTACGTCGTCCTCAGATGAGGCCTTCGTCCTGCAGGTACTGCTGCGCCACGTCGGCCGGCTTCTGCCGCTCGAGGTCGACCTGTTCGTTCAGGTTCGCGAGGTCCTCCGTGGTGAGGGTGCTCGACATCTCGTTGAGCGGTTCGGCGATGTCTGGGTTCTGGTCGAGGAACTCGCTGTTCACAACCGGCACGAGGTTCTGCGCCGCCTGCAGACCCTGGTCGTCCTCCAGCAGCACCAGACCGAGCTGCTCCAGCGAGCCGTCCGACGTGCCGGCCTGGCCCAGCTGGACCTCGCCGTTGCCGAGTGCGTCCTTGGTCTGCGTCGTGCCGAAACCGAGCGGGAGCACCTGGGTGATGTCGATGCCGTACACGTCCTTCAGGCCGACGGCGCAGTCCTCGCGGTCCTCACAGTCCGGCGCGGCCGCCAGCTTGATGGGCTGACCGAGGTCGCCGAGATCCGTGAGCGTGGTCAGGTCGTGCTGCTGCGCGAACTCCTCGGTCACCGCGTAGGCGTTCTGGTCGGTGGCCTCCGACGGCTCCAGCGCGGTGAGCCCGGCCGGCTCGGCCAGCTTCTCGAACTCGGCCATCGTGTCGTCGACGTCGTGCGACGAGACCAGCTCGGCGTTCGGACCATTGGCCTCCAGGGTCAGCGCGTCGGTGATCGACCCGGCGTACTCGGGTACGACGTCGACCGCGCCGGACTCCAGCTCGGGAAGGTAGATGTCCCGCGTCTGGACCAGCCTGAGGTCGACGGTGTAGCCGGCGTTCTCCAGCACGGCTTTGTACATCTCCGACATGATCTGCATCTCGGGGAAGTCCTGGCCGGCCAGCGTGATCCTGCCTCCCGCACCGGCGTCGCCGTCCGAGTCGGTGCCGGACTGCTCCAGCGACTCCCCGCCGCAGGCGGCGGTCAGGAGGAGAGCCGCGGAGCACGCGAGTGTCGCGAGAGCGTGATGTCGTCGCATGGATGGTGCACCACCTTCTGTGTCCCGTGAGGCAGCCTCACGCGTGTCCGGTCGGCACCACGCACCCATGGCGCCGGGAATACCTCAGCAGTCATGCCGATTGCGTGCAACCCTACGTGGAGGATCCGACAGCCGAGTCCGCCGGCCCGCGCTCGGACCGGACGAACCGAACCGACACCCGCCGGGCACGGCGGACCGGGTCCAGCACGCGCTCCAGGCCCACCACGACGACCTCGAGGATCAGCGCGAACACCGCCACCAGCAGCGCGCCGGACACCACCTGCGGGGTGTTCTTGTTGGCGACGCCCTCGGTGATGATCCGGCCGAGGCCCGGCCCGGCCACCAGCGCCGCGATGGTGGCGGTGGCCCACACCTGTACGACGGCCAGCCGGACGCCGGTCAGGATCAACGGCAGCGCGAGCGGGAGCTCCACCTCCCGGAACACCTGCCATCCGCGCATGCCCATGCCGTTGGCCGCCTCGATGATCTCCCGGTCGACCTCGCGCATTCCGACGTACGCGTTCGTCACGATCGGTGGCAACGCGAACAGAATCAGCGCCACCAGCGTGGGGAACGCGGCCCGGCCGTACGGTCCGATCTCCTGGGTGCCGAGATCCTCCAGCCCCACCGACAGCAGTACGAGCACGGCGAATGTGGGAATGGCCCGGCCCACGTTGGAGATGTTGATCGCCAGGACGCCACCGCGGCCCACGTGCCCGAGCCCGAGCGCGACGGGCAGGCCGATCAGCAGTGCGATGAGGAGGCTGGTGAAGGTGTGTAAGACCTGTTGCAGGAGGTACGTGGCGATGCCCTCGGCACCGGACCAGTTGGCACCGTCGGTGAGGTAGCTCCAGACGTCGGCCAGCATCTCAGGTCCTCGCCCGCGCCCACGGAGTCAACATCCGTTGCACCGCGACCAGCAGCACGTCGAAGACGACGGCGAGCGCGACGCAGAGCACGCTCGCCACCAGGACCTGCGCCTTGAAGTCCTTCTGTACGCCGTCGTAGAGCAGGTTGCCGAGCCCGCCGAAGCCCAGGATCGCGCCGACCGTCGTGAGCGCGACCGTGGAGACCGTCGCCACCCGGAGCCCCGCCATGATGACCGGGAGCGCCAGAGGCAGCTCGATCTTCAGCAGCAGCCCGGCGCGCCCGTAACCCAGGCCGAGCGCCGACTCCACCGCATCGGCCGGAACCGCCCGCAGCCCGGCGATCGTGTTGCGGACGAGGATCGACAACGAGTAGAGAACCAGCCCGATGATCACCGCCGACACCGAGATCCCGGTGAACGGCAGCAGGATCGCGAACATTGCCAACGACGGAATCGTGTACAGAATCGTGGTACTGCCGAGCACGGACGCCTCCACGGACAGATGCGACCGCGCGAAGACCGCGAGCGGTACGGCGATGAGCAGACCGATGGTCACGGCCACCAGCGTGATCCATACGTGCTGGACGGTTGCGTCCACGATCTCGGAGCGGTAGTCGCTGAGGTACGAACCGCAGATCCACCGGTTTTCGACGAGCGAGTAGCACGCTGCCGAGTCGTCCGCGGCAAGTAGGGTCACCGTATGGACGTTATCCAAAACTCCATGATCGAGCTCACCGGCGTCGGGAAGACGTACGAGGACGGCACCGTCGCGGTGCAGGAGCTCGACCTCGAGGTCGGGGACGGCGAGGTCGTCACGCTGGTCGGACCGTCGGGCTGTGGAAAGTCCACGACCCTCAAGATGGTCAACCGGCTGATCGAGCCGACCACCGGGGAGATCCACCTCGACGGATCCGATGTCACGCATGTGGATCCGGTGGAGTTGCGGCGCCGGATCGGGTACGTCATTCAGCAGGTCGGGTTGTTCCCGCATCAGACGATCCGGGGCAACGTGGCGACCGTTCCGACCCTCCTCGGCTGGAGCAAGGCCAAGACCGGCGAGCGGGTGGACGCGTTGCTCGAGTTGGTCGGGCTCGATCCGAAGGTGCACGGCGACCGCTACCCACACCAGCTCTCGGGTGGGCAGCGGCAGCGGGTGGGGGTCGCGCGGGCGCTGGCCGCCGATCCGCCGGTGCTGTTGATGGACGAGCCGTTCGGCGCGGTCGACCCCGTCGTACGCGCGCGCCTGCAGGACGAGTTCCTCCGACTTCAGTCCGACATCGCCAAGACGGTGCTGTTCGTCACGCACGACATCGAGGAGGCGGTGCGAATGGGGGACCGGGTCGCGGTCTTCGAGGAGGGCGGGCGGCTGGCGCAGGTCGACACGCCAGCGCGGGTCCTGGGCTCGCCGGCTGATGAGTTCGTCGCAGAGTTCGTCGGTGCCGACCGCGGCGTACGCCGGCTCACCGTCACGCCGGTGGACCGGACGGATCTCGAGCAGCCGCCGACCGTGCGCGTCGACGACACCCTGGCCGACGCCCGGAGCGCGTTGCAGCGCGCCGAAGCCCGGTGGGCGGTCGCGCTCGACGCCGACGACAACCTGCGGGGATGGATCGCTGCCGCCGAGTGCGAGGGTCCCGGCACGGTCGGGGAGCGGGTTCACCGGATGGAGGCGTGGCTGCCGTTCGACGCGCCGCTCAAGGATGCGCTCGCCACCATGCTGCGGTACGACGCCGGCTGGGTCGCCGTGCTGGACGGTGATCACTTCCTCGGCGTCCTGACCCCGGGGACGTTGCACCGCGCCCTCCGGCGCTCGGTCCGCGCCGACGACCAGGGCGTCGACGTCAGCGAGTTCGATCTCGAGACCGCGGGCGCGGTCCACGCCTGACCCTCACATTCGCGAGAACCGCAGTCATGGGAGGGCCGCCTGCCGGTCTTCGGTGATTGGGTCGGGAAACGGTGGTCGCGAAGCCGGGATTGGCGCCGTCTTGCGCTATTGGGTCGGGAAACGGCGAGCGGCCAGAAGTGCAATCTCGGCGCGAATGGGATCCGCGAGGGGGCAGGACGGGGATGTGGGCGGGGTCATGCGGCGTTATGTAGACCCAATGTGTAACTGGAAGTTACAGTTGACCCCGGCGGTTCCCCCTCCGAGTAGGAAGTCGAGACCGATGTCCACCACGAAAGACCGCGGCACCGGGCTGCGCACCCCGCGCCGGGACGCGCTCGGTGTCGGCGTGGCCGTGCTCAACAAGCTGGCCGGGGCCAAGGCGCTCGACCGGCTCGGTCTGCGTAAACCCGCCGAGCGGGTCGTGTACGAAGGCACCAAGACCGGCTTCCGTACGCTCGGCGCGATCAGCCGCGGGTTCCCCACCCGGCCCGCACGCGGGGAGCCGACCCGGTTGCCGTCGGCGCAGTCGACCGGCCTGTTCGACCTCACGCCCACCGAGAACCAGCAGGAGATCGTCGGCGTGGTGTCGGAGTTCGCCGAGGAGGTCCTCCGGCCGGCCGCGGACAAGGGCAACGACACGTGCAGCGCACCGGCCGACGTACTCGCGCAGAGCGCCGAGCTGGGCCTGTCCCTGATCGAGGTCCCCGAGGATCTCGGCGGCATCGTCAGCGAGCGTTCGTCGATGACCGGCGTACTCGTCGCCGAGGCGATGGCGCACGGCGACATGGGACTCGCGGTCGCCTGCCTCGCGCCGTCCGCCGTGAGCACCGCGGTGTCCCTGTGGGGCGACGAGTCGCAGCAGGCGGCCTACCTCCCGGCGTTCACCGGCGATCACGTGCCCGCCGCCGCGCTCGCCGTGCTGGAGCCCCGGCCGCTGTTCGATCCGTTCGAGCTGAAGACCACGGCCCGGCGCCGCAAGGACGGCTTCGTGCTCGACGGCGTCAAGTCGCTCGTACCCCGGGCCGCCGACGCCGAGCTGTTCGTGATCGCCGCTCAGCTCGAGGGCGAGGGGCCGGCCCTCTTCGTCGTGGAGTCCGACACCGCCGGTCTGGAGATCGAGGCGGAGCCGGCGATGGGCCTGCGGGCCGCGTCCATGAGCCGGGTGATTCTCGAGGGCGTGAAGCTTCCGCGGTCCGCGATGCTCGGCGAGCCCGGTTCCGGCGCGTACACCGAGTGCATCCGGCTGTCCCGTCTCGGATGGTGTGCGCTCTCGCTCGGTACGGCGAAGGCCGTCCTCGACTACGTGATCCCGTACGTCAACGAGCGAACCGCGTTCGGCGAACCGATCAGCCATCGCCAGTCGGTGGCGTTCATGGTCGCCAATATCGGCATCGAGCTGGAGGGCATGCGGCTCGTGACGTACCGGGCGGCATCCCGTGCCGAGCAGGGCAAGACGTTCGCCCGGGAGACCGCTCTCGCCCGCCGGCTGTGCGCCGAGAAGGGCATGCAGATCGGCACCGACGGCGTACAGCTGCTTGGCGGCCACGGATTCGTCAAGGAGCATCCGGTCGAACGCTGGTACCGCGACCTGCGGGCGATCGGGCTGATGGAAGGCGGGGTGCTGGTCTGATGATCAATCTGGAGACTCCCAAGAAGCTGCGCCCGCTGATCAACAACGCGCATCAGGTCGCGGGCCAGATGCTGCGCCCCAACTCCCGCAAGTACGACCTGGCCGAGCATGCCTATCCCAAGGAGCTGGACATGCTCGCCGCCATGGTCGACGGGCTGTCCGACTCCGGACAGAGCGCGGGCGCGGGTGCTTCCGGCGTACGCCGGGAAGAGGCCGACGGCGACTCCGGGAAGGTCCGCAACGGCACCAACCTCGCGTCGATCGTCGGCGTGATGGAGATGTGCTGGGGAGACGTCGGGCTGCTGCTGTCGATGCCGCGACAGGGTCTCGGCAACTCGGCCATCGCCTCGGTGGCCGACGACGAGCAGCGCGAGCGGTTCGACGGGGTGTGGGCCGCGATGGCGATCACCGAGCCCGGCTGCGGCTCCGACTCGGCGGCGATCCAGACCACCGCGGAGCTGGACGGCGACGAGTACGTCCTGAACGGCGAGAAGATCTTCGTCACGGCTGGCGGGCGCAGCGACGTGGTCGTGGTGTGGGCGACGCTCGACAAGTCCAAGGGGCGGGCCGCGATCAAGTCGTTCGTGGTGCCGAAGGACACCCCGGGGATCACGGTCGAGCGGCTCGACCACAAGCTCGGGATCCGCGCCTCCGACACCGCGACGATCCGGCTGGCGGACTGCCGGGTTCCCCAGGAGAACCTCCTCGGCAGCCCGGAGATCGACACCGGCAAGGGTTTCGCCGGGGTGATGCAGACCTTCGACAACACCCGTCCGCTGGTGGCCAGCATGGCGGTCGGCTGTGCGCGAGCCTCACTCGAGGTGACCCGCGACCTGCTCGCGGAGGCCGGGGCGGAGGTCGACTACGACCGGCCGGCCCATGTGCAGACCGCGGCCGCGGCGACGTACCTGCAGATCGAGGCGGACTGGGAGGCGGCGTACATGCTGACCATGGAGGCCGCCTGGATGGCCGACAACAACCAGCCGAACTCGCTGCAGGCTTCGATGGCCAAGGCCAAGGCGGGACGGATGGCGAACGACGTGACGCTGCGGTGTGTGGAGCTGGCCGGCAGTCTCGGTTACAGCGAGCACGAGCTGCTGGAAAAGTGGGCGCGGGACTCGAAGATCCTCGACATCTTCGAAGGCACGCAGCAGATTCAGCAGCTCATCGTGGCCCGTCGGCTGCTCGGGAAGTCCTCGACCGAGCTGAGGTGAACCCCGGCCGCCGCCTCCGTGTCAGGCGGAACGTGCGCTATCGCGCACTATCTGCCTGATACGGACGTCTCCGGCGGTTCGAGTTCGAGGGCGAAGGCGAGCAGCTGCACGTCCGGCGCCGGCTTCCAGTCGAGTTCCGGAAGCCGCTCGAACCCGAAGCGGTCGTAAATCCGGTGTGCAGTGCGCATCTGCTCCGCGCTGGAGATCACCACCCGGCTCTGGCCGAACTCGCGGGCCCGGTCGAGACACCGGCGTACGAGAGCCGCGCCGATGCCCCGCCCGCGGGCGTCCGGATGCACGGTCAGCATCCGGAACTCCCCGTCGCCGTCGCTGGCGAGCTCCCGATACGACGAGTCGGGTGGGCAGAAGGTCACGGTGCCGAGAATCCCGCCACCGTCCACCGCGACCCACAGTTCGGCCTCCTCCGCGCGTCGCTTGGCGGCACGAAGATCGGAGACGTACGGCGAGTCCGGGGGGAGCAGGTCGTCTGCCAGATAGCCGGTGACAGTGAGGTCGCCGACCTCGTCGTACTCGGACGGTTCGGCCAGCCGGATCTGGAGACTCATGGGCTCATTCTGCATGGGGGAGAATCGGGGTGCGCGGTTATCCGCGCCGCCTTGCGGCTCGCAGCCTGGCGGCCGTCGCCGTGTCGTACGGCGCCTGCGCCAGGTCGACGACCGGACCGGCCATCCGGGCCCACCACGGGGAGATCACCCGGCGCCGGGTGATCAATGCGCGGCCGATCACCCCGGCGGCGTCCCGGGTGGTCAGCCCGGGGACTCTGGAGTAGACCGGCGCGCTCATCGCGGTGTGCACCACGGGGAAGTGAATGGACGTGGTGGCCACGCCGTCGGCGCGTACCTCAGGAGCGACGCAGCGCAGCCAGGCCTCGAACGCGGCCTTGGACGCCGTATAGACCGACCAGTTCGCCGTCGGCACATCGACCCCGAACGTGCTGACATTGACGAGGTGACCGCGACCGCGTTCGCGCATCGCAGGCAGCAGGCCCATCAGCAGCCGTACGGGGCCGAGGTAGTTGACGTCGTTGGTACGCGTGACGTCGTGGAACCGGTCGGTGGTGTCCGTGAGCGAGCGCCGGATGGACTTGCCGGCGTTGCTGATGACGACGTCGACCGCCTCGTGACCGGCGAGCACCTTGCCGACCAGCCGGTCGACCGCCTCCATGTCCGCCAGGTCGGCGGGCTGGGCCTCCGCCGTACCACCGCCGGCCTCGATATCCCCGCGGACGTCGTCGAGCCGCTCGGCCCGCCGCGCGACCAGTACGACGTGTGCGCCGGATGCGCCGAGCAGGAGCGCGGTCGCCTTGCCGATTCCCGACGAGGCTCCGGTGATCAGGACGACCTTGTTCTGGACGGCGCGACGGAGGCGTTCCGGGCGGGGCGGTGACCAGGTGGGCCCCAGCGTGTACCGGAACGCAGTGTTCGAGGGGTTCTTCATGATGACGGCAAGTCTGTCATCGGGCGGGTCGGCCGGACCATGTGACGGCTCCCGCCTCACCGGTCCTGCGATAGAAAGGGGCCATGATCAGGCGCCGCGTGACTGCCCGGGGGCTGGTCCAGGGGATCTTCTTCCGGGACACCTGCCGGCGCGAGGCCGCCGGGCTCGGCGTCGCGGGTTGGGTACGGAACCTGCCCGACGGCAGCGTCGAGGCGGTGTTCGAGGGCGACCCGGATGCGGTCGGCCGGATGGTGGAGTGGATGGGCCGGGGCCCGTCGAGAGCCCGGGTGGACTCGGTCGACGTGGAGGACGAGACCCCGCAGGGTGTGCGCGGGTTCGAGATCCGCTGAGCGCGGGAACGCCGGCTTGGGCGCGACCGCGCACCACCCGGCCGGTTCGCCGTCGACGTACCCCAGAACGCCCGGCGGCTGCTCGTCCTCCAGAACCTGCCGCCACAGATGTCGTCCGGCCCGCCACCGGGGTCAAGGGACGGGTCAGGCAGGGTATACGCCATGGGGTGAGGACCAGGAACCGCCTCCTACTTGAGAGGATCCGATGACCACGATCGCCGACGCGACCGAGGAAGAGCTCGATGCGGTACTGGCCGCGGCCAGGTCGGCCGCGGGCCCGTTCGCGGCGGAGCGGCCCGCCGTCCGCGCCGGGCGGCTGCGGAGCGTGGCCGACGCGCTCGACGCGGCCGCGGACGTGCTGGTGCCGTTGGCGGAGGACGAGTCGCATCTCCCCGAGGTCCGGTTGCGGGGCGAGCTCGCGCGGACCACGTTCCAGATCCGGTTTCTCGCCGACGTGCTCGAGGACGGCTCGTACCTCGAGGCGATCATCGACACCGCCGACCCGGACGCGCAGCCGACCCCGCGTCCGGAAGTACGGCGCCAGCTGCATCCGCTCGGTCCGGTGCTGGTGTTCGCGGCCAGCAACTTCCCGTTCGCGTTCAGCGTGGCCGGAGGCGACACCGCGTCCGCTCTGGCCGCCGGTTGCCCCGTCGTGCTGAAGGCGCATCCCGGTCATCCGGAGCTGTCCCGGCGTACCGGCGACATCGTCTCGGGAGCACTGCGCGAGGCCGGGGCACCGGAGGGGAGTTTCCAGGTCGTCTTCGGCCTGGACGCCGGGCGTCAGGCGCTGCTCGACCCGCGGGTGCGGGCGGGAGCGTTCACCGGGTCGGTCGGCGTCGGCCGGGCGCTGTTCGACCTCGCCGCGTCCCGGGCCGAGCCGATCCCGTTCTACGGCGAGCTGGGAAGCCTCAACCCGGTCTTCGTCACGCCCTCGGCGGTGGAGGCCCGCGGCGCGGAGATCGTCCGCGGCTACGTCGCCTCGTTCACCATGGGAGTGGGTCAGTTCTGCACCAAGCCCGGGCTGTTGTTCCTGCCTCGCGGGCACGGTCTGGTGGACGAACTCGCCGAGCAGGTGCGGCAGGTTCCGGCCGCGCCCATGCTCAACGACCGGATCCGGTCCGGCTACCAGAGTGGTCTCGAGTCCGCCGCCGGGGTAGGCGGCGTACGCGTCGTCGTCGGCGGCGAGCCCACCGGCGACCTGATGGCGCCCACGCTGGTGACGGTGTCCGTGCCCGACCTGCTGGCGGCCGGGGACTCGCTGCTGACCGAGTGCTTCGGGCCGATGTCGATCGTCGTGGAGTACGACGGTGACGAACAGGCCCTGGCCGCGGCCGAGGCGTTCGAGGGCAACCTCACGGCGACGCTGCACACGGAGGACGGCGACCCGGTCGCGTCTCCGCTGCTGGAGCGGTTGCGTGAGCGTGCCGGACGGCTGATCTGCAACGGCTGGCCGACCGGGGTATCGGTGACCTGGGGCATGCATCACGGTGGCCCGTACCCGGCGACCACCGCGCCGCTGCACACATCGGTGGGCGGCACGGCGATTGGGCGGTTCCTCCGCCCGGTCTGCTATCAGAACGTGCCTCAGGCCCTGCTCCCGGAGGCGCTGCGGGACGCCAACCAGCTGGGCATCCCGCGCCGGGTCAACGGCACGATGACCAGCGCGGACGTCGCCGGGACCTGACGCCGGGGCGGCTACGGCGCCCGGTCCTCTTCGCTCATGAATGGAGTCCTTGCCGGCGTTCGACGACGTAGGTTCGGCGTATCTCTCGGTCCCGTTCGACATTCCCCGGACAGGTGGGTCCCGCTCTGCAACACTGATCTGGCTCGGGGGATGTATCACTCAATGGAGGGGAATCACACCATGGCAAGATCGGCAGCGCGTCGGATCGTCACGACCGGGGTCGCGACCGTCGCGGCGCTCGTGATCACGGCGGGACCGGCGAGCGCGCACTTCTGTTTCAAGGACAACCTCAACGAGCGGGCCGCTCAGGGGCAGGCGGGATCCGCCAACTGGGTGTCGTTCGGCGACCTTGCGTTCCAGTTCACCGGACTCTGCCCGGAGGGCGTCCAGGTCCTGGCGGACGCCGGCGGAGTTACCGTCGACACGATGATCAACTCGCACGGCACGATGGCCGGGGGGACGCTGCGCAAGGAGGACGGCGGCGGCACGAAGTCGATCTCGCACCTCGACTTCGCGGCGATCGAGGCCGCGACGCCGGACGCGGAGGCCGCCTGCGAGGACTGAGCCCGCGAAGCGTCGTTCCGCCGCGCGGCCCGCGGATCGGTTAGGCGAATCGAAGACACGTTCGATAGACTGACCGGGTGCGGTGGAGCAACCTGCGGCTCGGCGGTGCCGAACAGGCCGCGCTGTTCGGCACCGACGTCGTGGCGCGCACGTTCGACACGCCGGAGTTCGTCGGCATGGAGTTCTACGAGGTGACGGCGCGGTCGGTCATCAACCGGGTGCCGGGGGAGTCCCGCGTACCGTTTCGCTGGACGATCAACCCGTACCGGGGCTGCGGCCATGCGTGTGTGTACTGCATGTCGGGCGACACTCGGATCCTGACCGCCGACGGACGCACGAAGCCGCTCACCGAGCTCCGTATCGGTGATCGGATCTACGGGACTCGTCGCGAAGACCGTTATCGACGTTATGTTCTGACCACGGTCTGGGCGCACTGGTCCACGATCAGACCGGCGTACCGAGTCCTGCTCGAAGACGGCACCGAACTCGTCGCTGGCGGCGATCACCGGTTTCTGACGGATCGCGGCTGGAAGCACGTCACGGGCAGTCAGCATGGCTCGTCGCGCCGCCCGCATCTGACGGACGGGGTGAAGTTGCTGGGGATCGGGCAGTTCGCCGCGCACCCCGCCGAGACGAAGGACTACCGGATCGGCTACCTCTGCGGGATGATCCGCGGAGACGCCCATCTGGGTGCCTACAGCTACGAGAGGCGCGGACGGTCGAACGGCGCAATCTACCGTTTCCGTCTCGCGCTCGCGGACGTCGAGGCGATCGAGCGGACGGAGGCCTATCTCGCCACCTTCGGTGTTGTGACGGATCGCTTCGGCTACTCCCCGGAGATGCCGCAACGGCGTGCCATCACGGCGATCCGAACGTCACGCCGGGCGGCGTTCGAGCGAATCACTGAGCTAGTCGGGTGGCCGACCGCACCCAGTGCGGATTGGGCGAAGGGGTTCCTGGCCGGAGTCTTCGATGCCGAAGGAAGCTGCTCGCGGGGAGTCTGGCGGATCTCCAACACGGATCCGGAGATCATCGAGGCGATCGGCCTGGCACTCAAACGGTTCGGATTCCGTTACGTCGTTGAAGATCCCGGTCGTCGCAACGGAATACGAGTCATCCGGCTCTTGGGCGGCCTGGCCGAACGGCTCCGTTTCTTCCACACCGTCGACCCGGCCATCGTACGGAAGCGCGCCATTTCCGGGACGCCGATCAAGGCGGCCGCTGCGCTGCGCGTGGTGTCCGTGGAGCCAACCGGGTTCGACCTCCGGCTCTACGACATCACCACCGGGACGGGTGACTTCATCGCCGACGGCGTCGTGAGCCACAACTGCTTCGCGCGCAAGTCCCATACGTATCTGGATCTCGACGCCGGGCACGACTTCGACAGCCGGATCATCGTGAAGGTCAACGCGCCAGAGCTGCTGCGTCGCGAGCTCGCCAGGCCGACGTGGTCCGGTGAGCACATCGCGATGGGCACCAACACCGATCCCTACCAGCGCGCCGAGGGGCGTTACCGGCTGATGCCCGGGATCATCGAGGAG
>WHTJ01000167.1 GCA_009377795.1 Propionibacteriales bacterium
GTGCGGGACTTGAGGTGCAGCTTTCCCAGCAGGTTGCTGACGTGCGTCCTGGCCGTACGCTCGCTGATCATCAGGTGTTCGGCGATCTCCTGGTTCGACAGGCCAGTCGCGACCAACGCGAGGATATCCCGTTCGCGCCTCGTGAGCAGGGCGAGCTGGTCGTCGGCCGACACCATCCGCTGCGTGAGCCTGCGGGTGACCACCGGGTCGAGGTGCACCTGTCCGGCCATGGCGGTACGCACCGCGGCATCGATCTCCTCGGGGGCGGCGTCCTTCAGCACGTAACCGGCGGCGCCGGCCTCCAAGGCCGCCTGCACACGGCGTACTTCTCCGAAGCTGGTCAAGACGACCACCTTGACCGCCGGGAACCTCGCCACGATCTCGACAGTGGCGGTCACGCCGTCCAAACGCGGCATCTTCAGGTCCATAAGCACGACGTCGGGCAGCTGATCGTGCGCGCTCAGAACCCCGAGGAGATCGAGTGCCTCCCGTCCGTCGCTCGCCTCGTCGACCATTCGCACGTCAGAGATGCCGTCCAGGTACGTCCGCAGTCCTTGCCGCACGACGGCATGGTCGTCCACCACCATGACCTCGATCGGAGCCGACTCTCGGTCTCCGCCGCGCACCCCGTGGTTGGTCAGTGGACGTCCCACTTGGCCTCGATTCTCACCGTGGCGGTCTTCGCGTCCGAATACCTGATCACATTATCCAGGCCTCGTGGCGTCAGCGTGAACGCGTCGCATGAATCTACGTCGTCTGTCTCGATCCAGCTTCCCGATCAGGACGTATTCTTGGCCACATGCCGCGACCTGCGGACACACGGTCGTGGTTGCAGAAATCGACGGGCGGGCTCGGCGCCCTGCAGTACGCCCTGCAGTAGACGAGAAAGCAGCCGATGATGAACCTCGAACAACTCCCCGAGATCAAGACCGACCTGTTCATCGGCGGCGAGACAATCACGGCCGACGATGCGCTCCAGATCGTCGACCCTGCCGACAACACCGCCATGGTGGGATTCGCCGCGGCTGCTACCGCCAAACAGGCCGAGACCGCCGTGACCGCCGCACATCGGGCGTTCCCGGCATGGGCAGCGCGCAGCCCGCAAGACCGGGCCGACCTGATCATGGCGTCGTTGGCTCCGTTGGAGGACGACCGCGCGGCGACGGCAGACGTCCTCACCCGAGAGAACGGCAAGATCCGAGCCGAGTCGTTCATCGACTCGATCGTGTTCGCGCACCGCTTCGAGCTCGCGGCGGGGCTTGCCGACCAGGTCCATCAGGTGACTCCGATGCCCGCGCCGCCCTACCGCACCGAGGTCTCCTACGTGCCGCTCGGCGTGGTCACGATCATCGTGCCGTTCAACTGGCCGCTGGCGATCCTCGCCGCCTCCCTGCCGCAGGCCCTTCTGGCCGGCAACACCGTGATCGTGAAGCCGCCGCCGACCGCGCCGCTGGCGACCGTCCGGACCACGCAACTGGTGGCCGCGTCCCTGCCTCCCGGTGTCCTGAACGTCGTCACCGGCGCCGACGCCGAGATCGGCACCACCCTGATCCAGGACGAGCGGGTCAAGAAGGTGTGCTTCACGGGCAGCCCCGCAGGCGGCAAGCGCATCATGTCCATGGCCGCCGAGACCCTGACCCGGGTTGCCCTCGAGCTGGGCGGCAACGACCCGGCCATCGTGCTCGACGACGCCGACCTCGGACCCGAGGCCATGCAGCGCATGTTCTCCGGGGTATTCGACTCGACCGGTCAGATATGCATGGCGGCCAAGCGGCTCTACGTACACCGCTCGCGCTACGACGAGGTCGTGGAAGGCCTCTCTCGGTTGCTCGCCGACACCCGGCTCGGACACGGACTCGGCGACGGGGTCACGATGGGGCCGTTGCACAGCCCAAGACAGGCCGACTTCGTACGCCAGTTGACCACGCAGGCGCACGAGTCGGGCGCCGAGGTCCTGGAGTTCGGAGAGCCCGCCGGGGATGCCGACCTCTCCAGGGGCAACTTCCTGCGCCCGTCCCTCGTCCTCGATCCCCCCGACGACGCCGACGTGGTGGTCGAGGAGCAGTTCGGCCCGACCGTTCCCGTCCTGCCTTTCGAAGACGAGGACGAGGTCGTCGGCCGGGCGAACGAAACCTGGTCGGGGCTGTGCTCGTCGGTCTGGACGGAGAACCCTGAACGCGCCGCCGCCATGGGGGCTCGGCTGCAGACCGGCTACACGTTCGTCAACTGCCACGGCGCCGCCCACCTGGACGAACGCGCTCCCTTCGGCGGCTTCAACCAGAGCGGAATGGGTCGTGAGATGGGGATTGAGGGCATCCGCGAGTTCATGGACACCCACTCCGTCGGGTTCCCGGGCTGACACTGCGCCCGCGGGCGACGCCCGGGCCGGTGAGGAGCCGTCGACGGACGCCCGCGGCGAGAGTTCTACTTGCCGGCCTCACTGAGTGGGGGCACGGAGACCTCAACGATCCAGCCGCCGGTTGATCGGGGTCCTGCCTCGAGGCGGCCACCCCAGCGCTCGATTCGTTCCCGCATGGAGACGAGGCCCAGACTCTTCTGCCCGGACCGCTCACCAGCACCCTCGGCCTCACTGGCCTTCGGGTCGTACCCGCATCCGTTGTCGGAGACCTCGATGACCAGCCAGTCATCGTCGTTCACCAGCCCCGCGAACCGGATGGCCACTTCGGTGGCCCGCGCATGCTTGACCACGTTGTGCATGGCCTCCTGCACGGTGCGATAGAGATCCTCCTCCTGGTGGACATCCAAGTGCGGCTCGAAGTCGGCGGGAGCCCGCACCTCGACGCGGAGGCCGGTCCGCTCCCGCACGTGCGCCGCGTGCGCGCGTACGGCGTCGAGCAGGCCATGTTCGGCCAAGTCGAGCGGCCGCAGTTCGAACACCAACCCACGCAGATCACCGAGCGCGCTCTGTGCAAGTATGCCGAGTTCCTCCGCGACACTGCGCATCTGCCGCCGATCGACATCGTCGCGCTCGAGCTGCGCCTGCAGTGTCCGGGCCTGCAGTCTCATGGAGAAGACCTGCTGTACAACCGAATCATGCAGCTCCCGGGCCAGCCGCCGTCTCTCCTCAGACTGGGCCTGATAGCGCGTCTGTGCCAACAGCAAGGCGGTGTCGATGGCCACCGCGGCATGGTCGGCCATCGCCTCGAGAAATCGAAGCGATCGTGGCCCCGGATCGTCGCCGGGAAGGTAGAAGGCGTTGATCACGCCCAACGGTCGTCCGCGGGCCACCAGAGGCATGGCCACGAAGCTGTCCCAGTCGGCGCGGTCCATGATCTCGTGGAGCGGGGCCCATTTCGGGTCGGCCATGATCCCCGGCTTACGGTGCAGGACCACTACCGGTCTCAAGTACTGGAGGGCCTCCGCGAACCGAACGCGCGCACCCAGTCGGCGGCAGGCACTCAATCGTTCGGTGAAGTCCGGCGGATGGCCCAATCCGGCCATGCCCAGAACGCGGAGCTCGTCCTCCGGGTGTTCTACGGCAAGGATTTGCGCGGCAGCGATGTTGGCGGTCTTGTGGACCTCGTTCGCCACCGCGTCCAGGGTCGCCCGCAGCGAGCAAGGGTCGGCAACGCTCGCGGCAGCGCTCGTGATCGCCGTCAGATGCTCCTGTTCTCGCACGGCGTCGGTGACGTCGCTGAACCAGACCGCGTACCGCCCACCAGACATTCGGGCGAAGCGATACTCGAGAGCCCGACGACGGCCGTTCTGCGCTACCCACGCCGTACGGCGCCGATCGCCCTGGCGCCCGAGCGCGACGTGACTGCAGGCGAACGGTGCGACCCAACCCAGAACGTCGCCGGCAAGACCGAGGATCTCTGCGCCGGCCTCGTTCAGCGCCAGGATGCGGGAGTCCTCGTCGACGACAGCCAGTCCGTTGGCGGACACCTCAACGAGCGCAGCAAAAACCGCGTCGTCGCTCGTTGCGACGACCCTAGCGGCGCTGCTAGGCGTCTCCACGAGCCGCTACCTCACACCCAAACCCTCGGACCAGCTCTCGCAACGACGGTACCGGAACCCGGATCGCAGCGGTCGAGGTCACAAGGCACCGCGCCTGGTTTCGCCTCACTTGTCAGTCTTCAACTGCGCGTCCGGACAATCCCGGGCCGGTCCGTGCTTTGGACGATCAGTCGTCCGTGGTCCTCAGCGCCCCCGTGCCCCGGT
>WHTJ01000066.1 GCA_009377795.1 Propionibacteriales bacterium
TCTTCCTTGGCCGCCAGCACGGAACCCGTGGAACCTGGGTCATCACCCGGGGGGATCGTCAAGCGGCTCGGGCGTCGCAGTGGCTGCCGGATTCATGCCCGCGGCGCTAGGTACCGACTCGGGTGGCTCCGTGCGTAACCCTGCGTCAATGTGCGGCATCGTCGGCATGAAACCCACGTATGGACTTGTCAGCCGGAAAGGTGTGCTGCCGCTTTCGTATAGCCTGGACACCGTCGGCCCCATGACGCGTAACGTGGAAGACAACGCGATCTTATTGGAAGCAATTGCTGGACATGATTCTGATGATCCAGCGAGTGTCAACGTCCCGACAGGCAGATTCACGCGGAGCTTGGATGCTGGTGTCGATGGCCTGCGGATCGGGTATATTCGGCATTTCCATGAGGTCGACCTGGACGATGCTGATCCAGACATGCTCGCGAGCCTCGACGCGGCTGCTGAAACGTTTTCTGAATTGGGGGCAGAGGTACGAGAGGTCTCTGTAAAGCCTCTTGACGATTACGCTGCAGTGAATCGTGTAATTCTGTTGACTGAAGGCTATTCTATACATGAAGAATGGCTGAAGGCACGACCCGGTGACTATGGATCGTTGGCGCGACAGCGCTTACTGCCTGGCGCGTTTATCAGGGGTGCCGATTACGTCTCGGCTCTACGTACGCGTGGAGAGTTCGTTCGTGCATTTTCGGAAACCATGCGCGATTTGGATGTCGTAATTTGCGCTTCGAGCATGGAACCTGCGTCCAAAATAGATAATGAGGCCGAAGTGGCTCGGGGTTACCAGAGACAGGCGCGTATGGTGTTTAACCTGCTTGGCAATCCGGCGATCGCACTACCGACTGGCTTCTCAAAGGCAAACCTCCCCCTCGCTATGCAGATTGTGGGTAAGCCCTTCCAAGAAGACATGGTCTTCAGAGTGGCGCATGCCTACGAGGCGGCTATTCGGTGGAATGAACGCCGTCCAGATCTCAGTGAGTTACCAGTAGAAACGCCGTAGTAGGAGGGAAGAACGGTGACTCGGCCTCACCCGGGAACCACCGATGTGCAGTCTCGGCGCGAAGCATGGGGTTCTGCGGGGGGATCGGCGATCTCGCTCCGTCGTGGGTTCGGCCAGTCGTCGTAACCGACGTAGCTGCCGTGCTGGCCGACGTTCGGCGACCCGTTCGTCGGTTTCGATGACCACACCGGTCGAGCCGGGCCGACCCCGAATTCGACCAGATGTGCAATCTCGATGCGATTTCCGGCCCCTGACCCACTCCTTCGCGCCGAGCTTGCACTTGTGGTCGGCCAGATGTGCAATCTCGGCGCGAGAGGCCAACTCGAGCCCGAACTGGCCCGATTCAACCCGACTGGCCGGCCCCGATCCGACACGGTCGGGCCGGCTCAGGCCCAGGAGATGCGTTGCTGGAGTACGGCCTGCTCGGCGGGGTTGGCGGTGAGCTCGAGGGCACGGGAGTCGGCGGCGCGGGCTTCGTCCGGGTGTCCGAGTTCGCGCAGGAGGTCGGCGCGCGTCGCGTGGTAGAGGTGGTAGCGGTCCAGACGGTCAGCGAGGGTGTCCAGTTCGGCCATGGCGGCCCGCGGTCCGGCGGTGTAGCGCAGGGCGATGGCGCGATGGAGCCGGGTGACGGGGGAGGGTGCGAGATGCAGCAGCATGTCGTACAGCAGCACGATCTGCTCCCAGTCGGTGTCCTCCCAGCGCTCGGCTTCGGCGTGACAGGCGACGATGGCCGCCTGGAGCTGGTACGGACCGGGGCGATGCTGCCCGGCGGCGCGGGCCAACAGGTGGGTCGCATCGGCGATCGCGTCCCGGTCCCACCGCGACCGGTCCTGGCGTTGCAGCTGCACCAACCCGCCGTCGGAGTCGAAGCGGGCGGCGGCGCGGGCGCGGTGCAGCCGGATCAAGGCGAGCAGTCCGGCGACCTCCGGCTCCGTCGGCATCAGCTGGTGGAGCAGCGTGCCCAGCCACTCGGCGTCGTCGGCGAGGTCGCGGGACTGCGTCTGCTCCGCGGTGGACAGGTACGCCTCGTTGAACAGAAGGTAGAGCACCGTGAGGACCTCGCTCAGGCGCGAGCCCAGCTCATCGTCGGCGGGGATCCGGTACGGGATTCCGGCATCGGTGATCTTGCGCTTGGCGCGGGTGATCCGGCGCGCCACCGTGGTCTCCGGTACCAGAAATGCGCGAGCGATCTGGCCGGTGGTCAGGCC
This sequence comes from Propionibacteriales bacterium, assembly GCA_009377795.1. GTDB lineage: Bacteria > Actinomycetota > Actinomycetes > Propionibacteriales > Nocardioidaceae > WHTJ01. Next base: position 2,221 of record WHTJ01000066.1, read on the forward strand.
GCCTACGACACGGAGGGTCAGAGCAACCTGCGCAGCCCTGGGGAGCGCCGGATGGCAGCAGGTGAAGATCAGCCGCAGCCGCTCGTCGGGATCGGGCTGCACCGGCCACTGCAGCTGCGCCAGCTTGGCCCGGTAGTTGCTCTCGCGGCGGAGTACGTCCAGCCCGCGGCGGCGGGAAACGGTGAACAGCCACGCGTCCGGCCGCTCCGGGATCCCCTCCACCGGCCATCGCTGCAACGCGGCCACGACCGCGTCCTGGACCAGGTCCTCTGCCGTGGTGAAGTCCCCGATCAGATGCACCAACGCGGCAGCCAGCCGGCCCGAGTGCTCACGTACGACGCGGGCCAGCTCGACGTGCGATTCCTCCACGAGAGGTCTCAGGACTCCAGTGGGCGGATCTCGACGACCGGGCAGCCCGGCCAGGTCTTGGCCATCCGCAGCGCCTCGTCCAGATCGGCGACATCGATCTCGACGTAGCCGCTGACCACCTCCTTGCCCTCCACGAACGGGCCGTCGGTGATCATCGGTTCCCGGTCGCCGTCCAGCCGTACCGTCGTCGCGGTGTGCGGTGGCTGTAGCTTGCTCCCACCCCGGATCGTGGCGGCGTTGTCGGCCATCCACTCCTGGACCCGTTCGTACGCCCGGGCCCGCTCGGCCGGCTCCATGGCCTCCAGGTCCTTGGCGAACTGCTCGGTGTCCACGAACAACAGCACGTACTTCACTTGTCCTGCCTCCTCGTACCCGACGACGCTAACGGTCGTTCTCCAGCCGTTCCTTCAAGTTCACCAGGTCTGGGTGGTCTAGGTCTGCTTCTGGAACTCGGCCAGTCGGCGCATCAGCTCGTCCGCATCCACGTCCTCCACGTGCGTCGCGATGGTCCAGGCGTGCCCGAACGGATCCACGATATAGCCGTCCCGGTCGCCGTAGAACTGATCCTCCGGGGGACGCTTGAGGCTTGCGCCGAGCTCCACGGCTCGCTCGACGACCTGGTCGACATCCTCGACGTAGACGAAGAGGAAGGACGGTGTACCGTCCACTCCGCCCGCCGGCGGCGCCTTCGTCCCCATCTCCGGCGACTCGTCCTCGACGATGAGGACCGAGTCCCCGATCTCGATCTCAGCGTGGGCGATCGTCCCACCGGGTCCGGGAAAGCGCATGCGTTCGGTTGCCTGAAACACCTCGGCGTAGAACTGCAGGGCCTTTGCGGCGCCCTGCACCACGAGCGAGGGCGTGACCCGGCGGTAGGTGTCCGGGATCGGCTTGGGTGTGGTCGTCATCTGCTGGTCCTCCTGACGGATGTGGTTGGTGCGGAGGCATCCAGGGCGGTCGTCACGGTGGAGACGGGACGACGCGTCCAGTTCAACCCTCCTACCACTAAGACGATCCGCGGACCACCGGATACGACATCTCGGCGGACAACTTCTCGGCGACCCTCAGGTCTCCAGGGCTGAGCCGGCTCAGGCCCACACCACCTTGACCTTGGTGCGCTGCCGCGTGAACTTCCAGATCTTGTACGACGTCGCCCGGCTGACCCGCACGCAGCCAGCCGACCGCTTCATGTTGGTGCCCAGGTAGAAGTCGCGATGGATCTGCTTGCCGTTTGACCAGTACTTCGGGATCTGGTGGAAGCCGATCCCGCACGGCGCGAAGCGGACGAAGTTGTGCAGCCGGAGGTTTCCGCTGTAGTCGCTGTTGTTGCGGATACGCCCCGCCCTGCCGCACTTCGACCCGGTGAAGTATCTGCCGCGGCTGAGCTCGCGGGCGTTGTCGATCAGGCCGCCCTGGGCGATGATCCCGCCCCTGGGCCCGACCAGCCACAGCCAGTTCTGCCGCTGGCTGAGCACGATTCGTCGACCGACACCGCTGCGTTTCGGGACCGCGCGGCCGACGCAGCGCTTCGCCTTCGAGGAGTAAAGGCGGTTCCTGGTCTTGGCGGTGAGCTTGCCGCCCTGTGGGAGCCGGTTGGCCGACTGGAACCGGTGCACGGCCGACCGGGTACGCGGGCCCACCACCCCGTCGGCCTGCCCAGCGTTGCAGTCGAGCGAGTTCAACGCCCGCTGGGCCCGCTTGATCTGCGTATCGGTGAGCGCCTGCGCCGGCTCGGTCGCGCCGACGCCCCAGACGAGCACGGCCGTCGCGAACCCGACCACGAGCCTGGTGGTCTTTCGCATCGCTTACCCCCGGACTGCTGCGAGAACTGTGGTGCGGGGCCCTGGCTGGGCCCCGCACTCGGTATGACGCATCAGCGGTGCCGTGGGTTGTATGCGTGGCGATTCTTGCCTGCGGTTATCGTCCGGTCACTGGTCCGAGCCCTTGTCAGGCTCGCTTGTGATCGCCTTCATGCGATTCGGTGCAGACCCCGCGGAATATTGTGCAGACGCTCACAGCCGTCTTCGGTGACCAGCAGAAGTTCTCCGGTCTGCACGCCCGCACGGCCGTCGGTGGTCGTCACATTCGGTTGGACGACCACGGTCATTCCGCTCGCGAAGGCCATGGACGGGATCGGTTCGAGGGTGCGACTTCTCGAGCCGAACACCGGGGGCAGGTACCCACCGCCCAAGCCGTGAACCAGATCGTCGACCGTGGTGAAGCCGGCTTCCTCGATGACATCTGCTGCGTCGACCACCTCGTCGGGGGTTATGCCCGGCGCCAGAATCGCTTCGATCCGGGCAAGGGCCTCGTCGGCGACGGCGTGCATGTCCCGGTAGAGCCGGGTGGGCTCGGCTCCTACCGTGAACGTGCGAAGTAGTTGGCCCGGATAGTCCACGCCGTAACTGGTGCTGAGTTCGCAAGAGATGATGTCGCCGACCACCACTCTGCGACCGCTGGGCCACTGCGACGGCACGCACTGCTGCGGCTGCTCCATGGAGTTGATCGAGAAGTAGCGGACGTAGTTGCTACCGCCAAGCGGTAGATAACTCCCCTCGGCCAGCGCACCCAGTTCGTACTCGGTGTGCCCCGGCTCGGCGCCGGCCAGGATCCTCGAGAAAGACAGATCGGTGAGCTCTGCGGCGCGTCGCAGCCAGGCGACCTCTTCATCGGACTTCCGAAGCCGTAGGCGAATGTACGCCGGGCTCAGATCGATCACGGTTCCCACGACAGCCGTGAGCTCTTGATACGCCTGAAACGGCAGTGCGCCGATTATTCCGATGCGCGTACTGCCGCCGACACCACGCGCCCGTAGCTCTTCAATCGCCGTGGCCACGGAGCTCGAACCTCCCCACCGAACGTCCGCGTCGACGGCCACGCGGCGAGCCTGTGGGACGTGGTTGTAGAACTGGACCAGCAGTACGTCGGGGGAGCCGATGCTGTGCACGACCAACGCTTCACGGGTCACCGGCCAACCGGTCAGCCACTGAACGGCGCTTCCCGCGCGGTTTGCGCCGTATAACAGGACATGATCGACGTCCGCATCGCGGAGAACCGCTTCGAGAGATTCTCTCCGGCGGCGAAACTCACCGGGACTGAAGGACGGCGGGAGCTCGCGGCGCTCACCTGCTTCGATCGGCATGGTACCTCCGGTCCAGTTTCTCGTGGGAGCCTCGTCGAGCCTGCACGGGTTGCTGGTCAGTCTGGTCTACTCGAGGCGACCCTTGCCCGATACTCATCTCCGAGTACTTCGGGTGCCGGTTTCGGGCAGCGTCGTCGCGGCGACCACGACCGTCACGAGCACGGCGCACACCGTCGCAACGGCCAGGCCCCGCCCGCCGATGTCGTAGATCCACGCCGCCAGGACCGGGCCGGATACCAGGCCGATGTCACCTGCGAAGCGGTACCGACCGAGGGCCCGGCCCATCTCGGCGGGCCGGGCGCGGTCGCCGAGCATCGTGGCTCCGATCGCGGTGCCGGAGGAGCCGAGGGACATGGTGACGATGGCAAGTACCCACCACGCCGTCCCCTGCCCGAATGCCAACAGGCCGACGCCGCCCGCCTGGAGCACAAGACACGGGAGAAGTGCCGCCCGCCGCGAGATCTGGTCAGCCACCATGCCGGTCAGGGTCGCGCCCACGATGCGCGACAGGCCGCCGGCGCCGAGCGCCATCCCGATGGCGGCAGAGTGGAGGTGCAGGTCGTCGGCTCCCATGACCGGTACGAGCGTCTGCGCCATCGCGCCCATCGTGAAGAACACCGAAAATCCCACACCGAACAGCACAAGGTGTTGGGTTGCGGACAGCGGCGGGCCCAACGGCGCCGGTCGCTGGCGCCGCACCCTGCTGATGCGGTCGCCCGCCCCGCTGCGACGCGCCATGGTCGAGCCGGCGGCGACGATGAGCCCGAGGCCGGCTGCAGTGGCGAGCGCCGCACGCCAGGTCCCCGCCGACGCGGCGAATCCGCCGATGACGGGTCCCATGGCCTGGCCGACGAGCAGCGAGCCCGAGTACAGCGCCATTGCCGAGCCACGCCGGTCGTCGGGAGCCGATCCCGACAATGCCGTCATCCCCGTCGTGTTGCTCGTGGCCGAGCCCGCACCGAGCAGGAATGTCGCCACTAGAATCCAGCCCAGCGATGGAGCCGCCGCCATTAGGCCACTGACCAGCCCCATCAGCAGGGCGGCGAGGGTGAACATCCGCAAGGGGTCGACCCGGTCCGCCAGCCGACCCGCGGGAAGGTCCATGCCGAGGCGTCCGAGACCGAACGACGTGACCACCCAGCCCAGCTCCGTGGGAGACAGGGACAGGTCGGCACCCATCTCCGGCAGGACAGGGACACGCACCCATGCAACGGTCGACACCAGGAGCACGAAGGCAGCCAGCGGCAGAACCGGACGAAACCATCCGGAGCTCACCACGGCTGGGCTCCGGCCCGAGGAGGTTCGCTCGGCTGCATCACACGCGCAGGACCGAGCGCCCGAGTGGTCCGGTCGTCAGGTTCGTCGTCACGTCACTCCTTTGGGCAGCGGCCGCCATACTATCTGCAGTCGTTTGCAGCGCCCGCGCCCGATTCGGAGATAACGTTTCACAGGCCAGAGCCCTCTTCCCAGCTCCGGTGGGATTCTGGCCGTTTGCACAAGCGATTCCCGGGTACTGCGACGCCTCAAAACGGTAGATTCTGCGCCCACCGATCATCGTGGGGCGAGTTCATGAGAGACGGAGCCTTGACTGTAGGAAGGCGGTCACACCAGACTGCCTTTGCAAACGATTGGTATCCGCGGCTATAGAAGAACGCTCGGGTGCGTCGTCGGGGAGACCGACCGGCTACCTGCCAAAGCTCCGGGACAGGGAGTTGTCAATGGATACTTGGTATCGGAACGTGGCCATCCCCCCACGACGTCCTCGTCGCCTTGCCGTGGCACTCGTGGTCGCCGTCGTCGGGCTCGCCGGGTGTACGGCCGGGGACCCCGAGGCCCAAGGCGGCGACGCCGCCGAGGGCGGGGACAACGGCGACGGCGGCAGCGGTGCCGACGCGAGCGTCTTCGTGCACGCGGTGGACGGTGAGCCGCTGTCGATGGATCCCGCGCGTGCCGCGCTTGGTGAGTACGGCGAGCAAATGGCGCTGCAGGTGTACGAGACCCTGGTCGACGTCGGCCCGGATGGCCCGGAGCTGATTCCGGGGCTCGCTACCGAGGTGCCGGACGCCGACAACGGGCTGATTTCGGAAGACGGGTTGACCTATACCTTCCCGATCCGCGAGGGCGTCACCTTCCACGACGGCTCGGAGCTGACTGCCGAGGTCGTGAAGTTCTCGTGGGAGCGAGTGATGACGATGGAGCTTCCGGAGGGACAGGCGGACCTGCTGGCGGACACGATCGACACGATCGAGGCCGTCGACGAGTACACCCTCGAGGTAACTCTGCAGGAGCCGAACGCAGCATTCCTGTCTTCGGTCGTCTACTCGACGCCGGCAATGGTCGTGTCGCAGCAGGCTGTGGAGGAGAACGGCGGCGTCCAGGAGGGCCAGCCCAACGAGTTCATGGACGCCAACATGGTCGGCACCAACGCGCACCAGTTCGTGTCCTGGGAGCGCAACGAGCAGATCACCCTCGAGGTGTTCGAGGACTACTGGGGTGAGACGGCGACAAACGACGCGCGGTGGGCAAACGTCCCCGAGGAGAGCGCGCGGGCGCTTGGCCTCCGGGGCGGGGACTACGACGCGATCCAGTCACAGCCGTCGTTCGTCCCCGAGCTGGAGAACGCTGAAGGGGTCTGCCTCGACACCGAGGGTACGCTGCTGGAGCCGTTGCAACTGGCGTTCAACCTCGACATCCCGGAGGGGGCCCTCCCGCGCGGCGACACCATCCCGACGGACTTCTTCCACGACAGTCGCATCCGCCGGGCCTTCAACTACACCTTCAACTACGACGACTTCATCAACGGGTTCCTCGACGGGTTCGGTGAGCCGGCCGGTCTCCTTCCCCCGGGGATCCTCGGCTACACCGAGGACATCCCCGTCTACGAGCAGAACCTGGAGCGTGCGGAGGAGTTGTTCCGTTCGGCCGGCGTGTGGGACGAGGGGTTCGAGCTGTCGATCATCGTCGAGGAGAATCCCGTCTTCGAGCCGGTGGGCCTGATTCTCAAGGACAACATCGAGGCGCTGAACCCGAACTTCCGCATCAACATCCTGGCGGTGTCCGAGACCCAGTTCGACGAGGCACATGCCCAGTCGCCATTCCAGTACGCGGCCTGGATCAAGAACGCAGACCCGTTCCTCGATCCCAGTCAGTACCTGTCCACCTATCAGGCACCCGACGGTGAGTGGGGCGAGCGGCTGGGCTATCGCAACGGGTACGAGAACCCGGACGCGATCCAGGAGATGATCGACGCGGCCGCCACCGAGACGGACGCCGACGAGCGTGAGCAGATGTACATCGAGCTGATGGAGGTCCTGCATGAGGACCCGATGTGGATCTATGCCGCGCAGGAGGGGAACGTGCAGGCTTATAACTGCGACCTCGAAGGCTTCACCTACAACCCCCTCTGGAAGACCCTCCGTTACAAGTACTACTCCAAGCCCTGATGAAGCGGACGGGGGCCGGTCCCACCGGCCTCCGTCCGCGCACCGCTTCCCCTGACCTGACGGAGCAGCTACGTGCAGATCAAGGACTACATCATCCGGCGCTTGCTCACGCTGCCGCTGCTGATGGTCGGGGTGTCGATAGTGGTGTTCGCCCTCTCCCGGGTCGGCGGGTCGCCCATCGGGATCTACATCGAGCACGAGATGACCCAGGCCGAGATCGCCCAGGTTGCCGAGAGATACGGGCTGAACGACTCGCTGCCCGAGCAGTACTTCGCGTGGCTGGGCGGCGTCCTCACCGGTGACTTGGGCTGGTCCGGAGTCTCCGTGGCGCCCGTGGCCGATCTGCTGCCGGCCAAGCTGACCGCCACGATGGAACTGGCGGTCTGCGCGGCGATCGTGGCGGTCATCCTCGGGATCTCGATCGGTACGTTCGGCGGAGCGCGCCGCGACAAGCTCGGTGACCACGTCAGCCGGGTGATCTCGATCAGCGGAGCGAGCATCCCGCAGTTCTGGTTCGCATTGCTCCTGCTGCTGTTGTTCTACCAGTACCTCGGTGTAGCGCCACTCGGCCGCGCGGACCCGGAGATCTACGCGAGCATCGCTCATCCGACGGGCTTCTACTCCGTGGACGCCCTGCTCAACCTGGATGGCCGGGCGCTGTGGGACGCCGTCTCCCACCTCGCCCTTCCGGCGATGACGATGGGGTACACGTCGATGGCGATCATCGCCAGGATGCTGCGCTCCTCGCTGGTCGAGCAGCTGGGTGAGGACTACGTCGATGCGGCCCGCGCAAAGGGACTGCCGGAACGCCTCGTCGTCCGGCGACATGCACGGCGTAACGCGCTGGTTCCCACGGTGACCGTCATCGGCCTCAGCTGGGGGTTCCTGCTCCAGGGCACGGTGGTCGTCGAGCTGATCTTCAACTGGCCGGGGATCGGTCGCTGGATGACGGACGCCGTCCTGCAGGGAGACCGGGCGACCATCATGGCGTACGTCCTCGTCACCAGCGTCATCTTCGTCGTTGTCAACCTGGTGGTTGACGTGATCTACGTCCATCTCGACCGCCGTGTGACGCTGGGAGCGTGACCCGTGGTCGACGTCGCCCGGACGCACGCCCAGGGCAGCCTCACGGCAGGGAGGATGGAGGCCTTCCGCACGCGGGCCCTTCGCTGGGGTGGGATCGTCCGTGACACCCTCCGCAACCCGACGACTGCGATCGGGCTGGCCATCCTGACGGTGATCTTCGCCATGGCGATCTTCGCGCCGCTGATCGTGGCCGAGAACCCGCAGGGTGCGATGCAGATGCCACGGGACTGGGGGGCGCCCAATATGCCCCCAGGCTCGCCGGATCACCCACTCGGCACGACTCCCCAAGGTGGCGACGTGCTCTACGGGATCGTCTGGGGTGCCCGGACGTCGCTGCGGCTGGCACTGACCGTGGTGGGGATCACCGTCCTGATCGGGATCGCCATGGGCAGCATCGCCGGGTTCCTCGGGGGCAAGTGGGACGAGATGGTCATGCGTCTCGTCGACGTCTTCCTCTCGATCCCCGAGCTGATCTTCGCGCTGGCCATCGCCGCGGCACTCGGGCCGTCCTTCGGCAACATCATCCTGGCCCTCGCGGTGGTCTTCTGGGTCAAGTACGCGCGCATCATGCGCGGCCAGATCCTGCAGATCAAGCAGAACGAGTACGTCGACGCCGCCTACGTGGTCGGTGAGTCGAAGTGGAACGTCTACCGTAAGGACATACTGCCGAACTCGCTCACGCCGATCGTCGTGCAGGCGACCCTCGACATGGGGCACGTGGTGCTGATCGGCGCCACCCTGAGCTTCATCGGACTGGCGGAGGCAGGGCTGGCCGAGTGGGGCAACCTGGTCAGCGAAGGTCAGTCGGGCATCGCGGCGGGCATGTGGTGGGTCGCCACCTTTGCCGGCGGGATGGTGTTTCTCTGGTCCCTGGCGTTCAATCTCGTCGGTGACGGCCTCCGAGACGTCCTCGACCCACGCACGGAGAGACGATGAAGCCGGAGGCCATGCAGACCGACGCCGGCGGGGCGCTGACCGGAGATCCGAGTGCCGCCGGAGCGGGTGTACCGCTGATCAGCGTCCGCGACCTCCGAGTGTATTTTCAGACCAAGCGTGGCCGTGCGCGTGCGGTTGACGGTGTCGACCTCGACATCCGCGACGGCGAGACCGTCGGGCTCGTCGGCGAGACGGGTTCGGGCAAGAGCGTCACCGCGCGCTCGCTGCTTCGGCTGGTGGCCATGCCCCCTGGGGTGCTGGCGGGTGGTCAGGTGCTTTACCGGCCGAAGGAACGCTGCCATCCGTGCGCGGGGACACAATGCGGGGCCTGCGGAGGATCCGGCAGGCGGCCGGTCGTCTGCTCATCCTGCCGCGGCGGCGGTTGCGAGCTGTGTGAGCACACCGGTCGCCAGACCATCGACCTGTTGCGGGCCCCCGAGTCCGAGCTGCGGCGTGTCCGCGGCGACCGGATCGCGATGATCTTCCAAGATCCGGCCAAGGCGCTCAACCCCGGGTTGACGGTGCGCAAACAGGTCAGCGAGGTGTTTCTGGAGCACCGGTCCGGGGACCTGCTGCGTGCGGCCGGTCTCGGAGACGGCGATGAGGTGGGCACCCTGATGCGGCGCGCGGCGCACCAGCGCTCGAACGCCCTGGAATGGGTGTTGATGAAGGTACGCCCGTTCAGCAGGCGTCGAGCGCGACTCGACGCCGCGATCGACGATGCGGTGATGGCGGCGCTCGCAGACACCCGCATCCCCAACCCACGCAAGATCATGAGTAGCTACCCGCACGAGCTGTCCGGTGGGATGGCGCAGCGCGTCATGATCGCGCAGGCACTGGCCTGCGACCCCGACCTGCTGATCGCCGACGAGCCAACCACCGCTCTGGACGTGACGATCCAGGCGCGCATCCTCGATCTGATCCGGGAGCTGCAGGCGGAGCACGGCACCGCGGTGCTCTACATCAGCCACGACCTGTCGCTGGTCCGCCGGATCTGCGACCGGGTCGCCGTCCTCTACGCCGGTGAGCTCGCCGAGGTCGCGCCCGTCGACGAGCTGTTCGCCACGCCCATGCACCCCTACACCCGCGGGCTGCTGGCGGCAATCCCCACGGGTCATCAGGAGCGTGGCCGCCTCACCGCCATCCGCGGCACCGTACCGGAGCTGATCGACCCCCCACCCGCGTGCCGGTTCCACACCCGCTGTGACGCGGCGGTCGACCTGTGCGCCTCGCGGGAGCCGACACTGACCGAGCACGGCACCGGCGAACGTCCACACCGAGTCGCGTGCTTCGCCTACGAGGACGCCGCCGCGCTCAACGTCGAGGTCCGTGACCTGCCCGTCCTCGAGAGGACCGACACGTGACTGCCTTCGAGACCCGACCGACCGACCCGTCCGCGGCTGCCGACCGCGGCGACGTCATCAACGTGCGCGGGGTACGCAAGTACTACCCGATCAAGGGCGGTGTCCTCCAACGGGTGACCGGTCACGTCAAGGCGGTCGATGGGGTGACCTTCGACATCCCGCGCGGCTCGACGGTCGGTCTTGTCGGGGAGAGCGGATGCGGAAAGACCACGCTCGGGCGCTTGATCAGCGGCCTGCTCGACCCGACTGACGGCGGTGTCTACTTCGGGATGCCGGCCGCTGAACGCAGGCGGCTGGACGAGCTCATGACGTTGCCGGCAGAAGAACGCACATCGCAGCAGGCCACGGACCTTCAAACGCTCACCGACGGCTATCGCATCGACCGGTTGAACCGGGAACAGCGGCGGGCCTATCGGCGCAACTGCCAGGTCGTCTTTCAAGACGCCTTCTCGTCGCTCAACCCGCGGCAGCTCGTACGTGACATTGTCGGCCGGCCGCTCAAGGCGTTCGGCGAGGCGTCGGGCGACGCGCTGACTCAACGAGTCGTCGAACTGCTCGAGCAGGTCGGGCTCGGTCGGCAGCACCTGTTCCGCTACCCGCACCAGTTCTCCGGCGGCCAGCGGCAGCGGATCTCGATCGCCCGGGCTCTCGCACTCGACCCGGAGTTCATGGTCCTGGACGAGCCGACCAGTGCGCTCGACGTCTCGGTGCAGGCGCAGATCCTCAATCTCCTGCACGAGCTGCAGCGCGAGCTCGGCCTCACCTACCTGTTCATCAGCCACGACCTGAACGTCGTGCGGCACATGAGCGACGAAGTGGTCGTGATGTACCTCGGTCAGGTTGCCGAGGCGGCGCCGTCCGAGCGACTGTTCACGGCGACCAAGCATCCGTACACCGAGGCTCTGCTGGCGGCGAACCCATCCGACGACGAGGACGCCGAGGACGCCGAGGACGCCGAGGACGCCGAGGACGCCGAGGTGATCAGGCTCGCCGGCTCGGTCCCTGACCCGGCCAACCCGCCGCAGGGGTGCCGGTTCCATACTCGGTGCCCGGTAGCGGTCGCCTCCTGCGGGTGGGAGGTCGACGACGTGGTGCGGGTGGCGACCGAGGAGGGCGCGAGTCTCGAGGGGCTGTCGGACGTGGAGCGGCGTACCCCGTTCGACGCGACCCTGCGCTTCGAGAGCGAGCCGCTCGCGCAGGCGGCCCTCCGGATGCTCCGGTCGGACGGGCGGTCCGGCCCGATGGCCGACGCCATCATCCGGTTGGAGCATTCAGGGGACAGCGTCGACGTGGTGCTGCGGCCCCGGGGCGACGTACCCCTGGTCGAGGTCGAGCCGCAGCACCGAACCAGCTGCGTGCTGTTCACCGAGTACGGGGGATACACCGCATGATGATGGATTCCACACCGGCTGCAGACGAGCGGACCAGTGCCGCCATCGCACACTGGGCGCCGCGATTCGTCTCGAACGGTATCCCTCTGCACGACTTCACGGTCACGACCGCTTCCGTCCACGAGTGGTCGCAGTGGTGCGCGCGTTGGGTCGAGAGGGGACGGGTGCACGAGGAGCTGGGGGATCAGGCGCTCACGGATGGGCACACCCGTAGCGCGGGTGAGCATCTGCGCCGAGCCGCTCTCTGCTACCACTTCGGCGCCTTCCTTTTCGTCGAGCACACCGACGAGATGTTTGCCGCGCATGCGCAGGCGGTCGCCGCCTACAACCGTGCGTTGCCGCACCTCGATCCGCCCGGTCGACGCATCGAGATCCCCTACCAGGGCAGTCACCTGGTCGGCGTGCTGCGGGTCCCCGACGTTCCCGCGCCACCGCCGGTCGTCGTGATGGTGGCGGGTCTGGACTCCACGAAGGAGGAGATGGGCGCCTACGAGGAGCACCTCCACCAGCGTGGGCTGGCGACGCTCGCCTTCGACGGTCCGGGACAGGGAGAAGCTCAGCGCCACCTGCCGATGCGTCCCGACTTCGAGGTCCCGGTCGGCGCCGTGGTCGACCACCTCGCGACGTTGCCCGAAGTCGCGCAGCGCGTCGGCATCTACGGTGTGAGCCTTGGCGGTCACTACGTCGTACGCGCGACTGCGTTCGAGCCGCGCATCGCGGCGTGCGCCTCGATCTCCGGGTCCTACCGGGTCGCGGACAATTGGGAAGGACGTCCGCCGATGACCCGCGCCGCATATCGAGTGCGTGCCCACCTCGCCAGCGACGAGGCGACGGCCCGGTTCGTCGAGCGGCTGGACCTGTCGGGGGTCGCCGGTCGGGCGACCGCACCGCTGTACGTCGTCGCCGGCACGGCTGACCGCCTCACGCCGCACACCGCGGGCATCCGCATCGCCGACGAGGCTGCCGGGCCCACGGTGCTGGACGTCGTCGAGGGCGGCAACCATGTCGTCAACAACATGCCGTACCGCTATCGCCCGCAGGTGGCTGACTGGATGAACCACCGACTTCGGTCGTAGCGCCGGGCTCACCGACCGTCAGTCGGAGCGCCCGTGAATCCGGCAGATCCAATGATTCGGAGCTGCCGCACCGCAGTTGACCGGTCTTGAAGAACCGCAATAGTGTCCTAGCACGACAATCGTTTGCATTGCGGGTGCCGCCTTGTTGCTCTACAACGCTCGTATCAACGGCCGGCCAGGGGCGCCCGCCACCGAGGCGATCCTGATTGAGCACGGAACGATTGCGGCAATCGGGGGCAACGCTGAGCTATATGAGCGGGCGAACGGTGCCGCACCGAGAGTGGACGTGGCCGGGCGAAGGATCGTCCCCGGCCTGATCGACGGTCATGCGCACGTGCTACGGGCAGAGCTCACCTGGGGACGGGAGGTCCGCTGGGACGACGCGGCGTCCCTGACGGAGGCTCTCGAACTCGTGCGACGGCGTGCGGCCGACGCCCCGCCTGGGGCGTGGGCGCATGTCATCGGTGGTTGGCACCCGGCGCGCTTCCGGGAAGCTCGGCTTCCGAGCCTGGAAGAGCTGGACCAGGTGGCGCCGGACAACCCCTGTTACGTCCAGTTCCTGTACGAGACGGCTGTGCTGAACTCTGCCGGCATGGCGGCATGCGGCTTCTCGGGGGCCGTCGGGGATCCGCCCGATGGCGAACTGGAACGTGATCAGCACGGCGAGCTCACAGGTGTTGTTCGCGGTCTGGGCGCCTTTCAGCACTGCCTTGCGAAGATCAGGCAACAGACGTTCCCCGAGCAGGTGGACTCGATCCGCACCTTGTCCCGGGACCTCGCCAAGTACGGGCTGACGGGCGCCGTCGATACGGGCGGAATCGGAATCGGTCCGGGCGTCTACGAGCCGCTGTACGAGGTATGGCGGCAGGGCAACCTGTCCACGCGCATTCGGCTCTATCTTGGTGCCGGCAGCCGCGGTGACGAGCGTGAACAGCTCAAGGATTGGATGAAGTATCTGCCGCGGGGGTTCGGCGACGACTACCTGCGGATCACAGGGCTGGGCGAGATCGTGCAGCTGGCCTGCTGGGACGCGGAAGGGCTGGAACCCCTCGAGGTGGACGCCGACAGCATTCACGAGTTCACCGAGATCAGCCGGAGCGCGGTCGCGGGTGGCTGGCAGATGCACGTTCACGCGGTCACCGATGAGGCGATCGGCATGGTGTTGGACGCCTGGGAGACCGCCGCGCAGGGACAGTCCCTCAAGGCGTCCAGGTTCATGATCGCCCACGCCGACGGCGCCAGCTCTCAGAACCTTGTACGCGCGAAGGCTCTGGGCGTTGGGTTCGCGCTTCAGGACCGACTCGTCCTGCGATCGGCGGCCACCGCTGAGAAGTGGGGTAAGGCGGCTGCCGCCGGCGCGCCACCATTGCGGGATATGGTCGAACTTGGCCTTCCGCTCAGCGGCGGCACGGACGCCACCGTCGTCAGTTCCATCAACCCTTGGCGATCTCTCTGGTGGTTTACGACAGGACAGAACCTCGACGGTGGCCCGCGTCGGGAGGAGGCGCACCGGTTGTCCCGGGCGCATGCGCTCGACCTCTACACAAGGGGCAGCGCCTGGTCCACCTTCGACGAGCACCGGCAGGGTCAGCTGGCATCCGGCTTCGCCGCTGATCTCGCGGTGCTGTCCGACGACTACTACGCGGTGCCGGACGACGAGATCCCCGACATCCGAAGTGAGCTCACTCTCCTCGGCGGTGAGGTCGTCTCCGCCGCGGAGCCGTTCGAGGGCCTCGAGGACGACAGCTAGCCCGCGCGCTCGACAGCACGGAGCAGGGACAGGTCATAGAGGTCACCGCCGGGTGCGGTCACGGCCTCCACGTCGACATCGCCCTCGAAGCCGCCGAACTTCTCGCGTAGCCGCAGGACGTTTCGAACCGCCTCCGGTTCGATGCCGACGTCGGGGACGTTGCCCACGCCTTCGCGCAGCTGGATGTCGTAGAGCTGCTCGGCGAGGCCGCGCGGCGTGTCCGGCTGCTGCATCAGCAGGTCGAGGCACTGCTCGTGGTTCCCCGGCTCGAAGCACCATCGCGTCGCTGACCGGTAGGCCGCCACCAGCGCTTCAGCGGTGTCCCTGCTGCCCTCCAGCCACGAGGTCGTCGCCGCGCCCCACACACCGAGGTAGGGGTTCGCCACGTCGTATACGGAGTCCAACATCACGAACCCCGCGTTTGCGGCCCGGGTCTCGAAACCTCCACTGAGCAGCGTCGCATCGAACTCGTCGCTGTTCACGAAGGCCTGGTAGCGGTCATACACCCCGCCCGCGGACACCACCGAGTAGTCGATGTCACGGCGCAACCCTGCGCGCTCCAGGATCTCGTAGAGCGCATACGCGAAGCCGGATGCCGGCGCGTCCACCGCCACCGTCCGGCCGCGCAGCTGTCCCAGCGACTCGATGCCGGAGCGGGCCACGACGATCAGTTGCATGCCGTAGTCCATCCCCATGAAACCCTTGCCGTCGACCCGCGTTCCGATGGGGTTGCCGTCGTTGTAGCGGTAGTTCGCGGTGTTGTCGGGAGAGGTCTGCACCACGTCGTACCGACCGTCCTGCAGGTACTCGAACTGCTGCGTCGAGGAAGTGACCTGCTGGTACTCCACCTCGATTCCGACCTCGTCGAAGTAGCCGTTCTGCTGCGCCACCATCATCGGCAGCGAGCGGTAGAAGCAGCCCAGACGGACGGGCGTCGACGGATTCACCATGATCCACACCTTTCGTATCCTTGACTTGCACGGCGGTAGCCGGATTCGGAGGCGTCACTGTCCGACGGGCGTCTGCTGGTCCGACTGCCAGAAGACGATCTTGCGGCGAGCGATCACCACGAGCCGGTGGAGGACGAAGCCCTGGATGCCGAGGAGGACGATCGTCGCGAACGCCTCGTCGAGCCGGAAGAGTTCCTGCGCCAGCAACGTCACATACCCGAGCCCACGGTTGCCGCCCATGAACTCGCCAACGACCGCGCCGACGGCCGAGAACAGCATGGCGGTCTCGAATCCGGCGAACATGTACGGCAGGGCCGTCGGGATGCGTACTCGGCGTAGGATCTGGCCCCGGGTCGCACCCAGTGAGCGCATGAGACGCAGGTCGTCGACGCTCGTCGCGCTGAGCCCGGCCATCGTGTTCACGAGT
This sequence comes from Propionibacteriales bacterium, assembly GCA_009377795.1. Lineage (GTDB taxonomy): Bacteria > Actinomycetota > Actinomycetes > Propionibacteriales > Nocardioidaceae > WHTJ01. Next base: position 18,155 of record WHTJ01000066.1, read on the forward strand.
ACCGGGAAGGCCGCGATCGCGATCGCCATCACGATCTTCGACAGATGGTCGAACCCGAACCAGATGACGAACAGCGGGGCGAATGCGATTCGCGGCGTCGCGTTCACGGCGACCACGTACGGGTACATGGCGCGCCGCAGCGATCCGAACTCGGCCAGGAGCGCGCCGATGACGACGCCCACCGCCACAGAGCCGAGAAATCCCAGGACGATCTCGATCAGCGTGGTCATGAAGTGCTGCTGCATCGGACCGCCGGTGAAGATCTCGATCGTGTACTGCCACAGCACGACCAGCACGTCCGAGGCCGGTGGGATCAGGTAGCCCGCGATCAGACCGCTCGCGGTCAGGCCCTCCCACAGCGCGAGAAACGCGACCAGCGCCCCGAGCTGCAGGCCGAGAGTCCGCAGCCAGGCGGGGGCGGACCGTCCGGGTCTGGTGCTCTCGGCCGTCGCGGCAGTTTCGCCGCCCGCAGTGCCTGCCCTCATGCGACCCAGTGCTCCTGCATCACGCTCCGGACACCGCGGATATTCTCACCGAAGCGGTCCGATCCGATCATCTCGCTGGTACGCGGCCGGGGAAGGTCGACCTCCACCTCGGCGACGACCTTGCCGGGCCGGGGTGTCATCACCAGCACGCGGTCTGACAGGAACACCGCCTCGAAGATGTTGTGCGTCACGAAGATCGCCGTAAACCCCTGCGCGTGCCACAGGTTGAGCAACTCGAGGTGCATCTGTTCCCGCGTGAACTCGTCCAGTGCGGCGAAGGGCTCGTCCATGCACATCACGCGGGCCTCGAGGAGCAGTGCGCGCGCGATCGCCACGCGCTGTTGCATCCCGCCGGACAGCTCCCAAGGGTACTTCTCGGCGAACGGCCCGAGTTCCACGAGCTCGAGCAGGTCCCGGGCACGCTGCCGCAGCGCGTCGCCGCGCCCGCGGCCGGCCGGTTCCCGACCCAGCTGCGCGGGTAGGTAGACGTTCTCGAACGTCGTCCGCCAGGGCAGCAGGACAGGCTTCTGGAAGATCAGCCCCACGTGGCGAGTGGCTGCACCCTCCGACACTCCCCGCCCGTCGATGGTCACGTCCCCACCGGATCGCTGCGTCAGGCCCGAGACGATGTCCAGCAGCGTGCTCTTGCCACACCCACTCGGACCGACTAGGGAGACGAACTCCCCGCTGCCTACCTCTGCTGACACGTCCTGAAGCGCCACCACCTCCTCGCCGGTGTGCGTGACGTAGACCTTCTGCAGATCACGGACGCTGATGTCCACAGATCAACCCTCCGGATGGGACGCCAGCGGCGCCAGGTCTCATCGCTCGTCATTCCGGGCGCGCTCGATCTCGGCCTCCACGTCGAAGTCCCAGATGTCGTCGATCAGGTCGTTGGTGAAGAGGATCTCGGAGTCGTATGACTCCTCGAGGAAACCGAGCTCCTCGTGCTTGTTGTACATATCCTCGACGATGGCGGGATCTATGCGACCCCGTTCCTCGTAGGCGGCCCGGTTCGCCTCGTTGCCCGCCTTGACGAACGCGATCGCCTGCTCCACGCTGTCCGCCGACTCCGGCGCGACCTCGTACAGCAGCTCGCCCGCCACCTCCGGGTTCTCCCAGGTCCAGATCATTCCCTTGGCGACCGCACGCCCGAACCGGACCGCGAGGTCGCGGTCGTTCTCGAGTATGTCGACGGTCGCCATGTTGGCCACGTTGTAGTAAGACTCTGCGGCCTCGTTGGGAATCGCCTTCAACGGCTCATCGGACGCATCCTGCAATGCCACCATCGACACCGCGCCCGCCGTCACGAACGCATCGATGTCGCCTGCTTCCCGCGCCGCGAGTGCGGCCTGGTCCTGGCCTACCGGTATCAACTCGTACTCGTCCTCCGAGATCCCAGCGGACGCCATCATGAAGTCCGCGTCCAGCGAGTCATGGGGCTCGTTGATCCCGATGGTGCCGCCCCGCAGGTCCTCCACGCCGTCGATCGGGGAATCCTCGAACGTCGCCATCACCCACAGGTAGCGGTCGACGCTCATGAACCACTTCGGCGGATCCTCGAACGTGGGCGCCTGCACGAAGTAGTCGAGGCCCGTACCGGAGATGTCCAGGCGCCCGGCCAGCAGCGCCTGCTGGACAGCCGTCTGGGCGTTCACGAGCTCGAACTCGATGTTCTCTTCCTCATAGAAGCCCAACGGCTCCGCGATGTAGTAGTAGGGCCAGTAGGCGGGCAGCGGGGCCGTCGGAGCGAAGCGCACCAGGTCGGCCTCACCGGCCGCCTCGCTGTCGTTTGTAGGCTCGGCGCCACCGCACGCAGCGGCGGTGAGCAAGAGCACGCTGACCAGTACGGCAGATCGTCGTAACCGGTACGCCTTCATCGATCTCTCCCCTCTGTCTCGTTCGGACGAACCCGACACCATGCAGGTCTGTCGGAAACCAGCGGCCCGGTTGTTGTGTAGTAACGCTTCACACCTCGCGGCGGCTCATCTGTTCTCATCGACCGCCGCCACAGCGGTCAGCTCCAGCCACAATCCGGGCGCGGACGCGAGGCGGGTCACCTCGACGGTGGTCGAGGTCGCCCGCGTGGACATCCGCTTGGCCTGGACCCGGTTGATCGCATCCTGGTTACGGTCGATATCAACGATGAAACGGAACAACTGCACCACGTCCTCGAGGGTCGCTCCGGACGCGATCAGGATTCGCTCAAGATTGTCGAAGGCGCGCTGCGCCTGTTCACCCGGGTCAGACGGGACGTCGGCGAACTCCTCGAGCAGGTGCGGATGCGAATGGTAGACCGGCCCGGCAGTCACACCGGAGACGTACACGGTCGCCCCGCCAGAGACCTTCAGTGCGGGCGTGTAGGGCATCTGCCAGCGCGGATCGTCGTCCGCCGTGTGGATTGGTTCGACGTTCATGCCCACCTCACATTCGCCGAGGCGCCGCACCCATCGCAAACCATCCCTTGCCTACAATCGTTTGCACACTAGCCATATGGTCCGGTCCCATCGAAGCAGTTGTCAAGGGCTATGAAACGCGATTGTCAAGGGCTATGAAACAGTGCCTTGAGCAGCGGCTGGCGGGGACGCTCGTCCGCGACCCAACTTTCGAGGGCGGCGACGATGTGGTCGGGAGTCAGCGGGAGATCGCGCACACAGCCACGCCCAGCGGGTCGCGGAGCGCGTTCGCGATGGCTGCCGCGGTGGGACCCTGGGCGATCTTGCCGGCACCGAGGCTCGGCTCGCCGGGACGGTCGATGACGTTCACCTCGGTCCGGGGGACCGCCGTGAACCGCAGGATCGGGTAACTCTCCCAGTCCGGTTGGTCAGCTGCGCGTCGTCCCAGGATTCATGACTTGCATCTAGCTTTGCTATGACCACAGCGGCTCTTTCTTCGGTCGGACCGGCACCAACGACCAGCACATTGCATACTGGCGGAACCGTTGTTACGCCGACTGCTGCCGGGTGGCCAGGAGTTCGTCGAGCAGTTCGGTGACGCGGCGGTCGATCTCGTCGCGGATCGGTCGTACGTCCTCCACGGTCTTACCAGCGGGGTCGTCGAGCTCCCAGTCGAGGTAGCGCTTACCTGGGTAGATCGGGCAGGCATCACCGCAGCCCATCGTGATCACGACGTCAGCGGCGCGGACTACCTCGTCGGTCAGTGGTTTGGGGAACTCCCTGGAGATGTCGACGCCGACTTCAGCCATCGCCTCTACCGCTGCGGGGTTGATCGAGTCGGCGGGCTCGGAGCCGGCCGAGCGTACATGGACTTGTCCTTGGGCGTGGTGGTCGAGTAGGGCCGCGGCCATCTGGGATCGGCCCGCGTTGTGCACACAGACGAAGAGGACTTCCGGGGTTTCAGTCACGATGGTTCCTTGGGAATGGGCGAGTGCGGTGAGGCGTTCGCGGGCGTAGTGTTCGGTCAGCACCGGCAGGTGGGCGTGAATCTTAGCTCCGCGCGCAAGCTGGCCGTAGGACTCGACGATGTAACGTTCGACGGTTTCGGGCGAGAAGACGCCGAGGAAGCGCTCGGCGAACCGCTCCGCGATGTGGTGCAGCAGGTCGGTGGGAATCGTGGGCTGGTCGGAATCCTCCGACCCGGTCGGTCTGGTCGGGTCAATGGGGTTGCGTGTTCATCTAGGCCTCCGGGTGGGTGGATGAGGTTGCCTCCTGGCGGCGGCGTAACGCAGAGAGGGGATGCAGCACCTTGACGAGCAGCACACCCACGCCCGCGCCGACCAGTTGCGCGGCGAGGAAGCCGGGAACGGATGATGGCGCGATACCGGCGAAGGTGTCGGTGATGCTGCGGCCGACTGTGACTGCGGGATTGGCGAACGACGTCGACGACGTCCACCAGTAGGCCGCGCCGATATAGGTGCCGACCAGCGGTGCCACCAAGCCGGGGCGGTCGGTGCGGATCAGGGCGAAGATCAGCGCGACCAGGCCTGCGGTGGCCACCACCTCGGCCAGCCACAGCCCGCCTCCGGTCCGCTCGGTGGTCGACCAGCGTGCGACCGGTTCAGCGAACATGACGTTGGCCAGCATCGCGCCCACCACACCGCCACCGAGTTGTGCCGCCACGTAGGCGCCTAGGTCCGGCACGCTGAGCCCGGTGCCGGACTCTCGACCTAGCCACCAGTCCGCGATCGACACCGCCGGGTTGAAATGCCCGCCAGAGACCGGGCCCAGCCAGGCGATCAGCACCGCGAGTCCGCCGCCCGTCGCAAGTGAATTCTCCAGCAGCTGCAGGCCGACATCATCCGGCGACAGCCGCGCGGCGGCGATCCCGGAGCCGACCACCACGGCGACCAAGAGACCGGCGCCCACCGCCTCGGCTACAAGCCGGCGGGCCAGCGCGACGGTTCCGTTCATGGGCACGGCCGCCGCGGCAATTCGCGTCGGCTCGCCTCCTGCAGGGCGGCCAGGGAGGCGACGGCCGCATCGAACGCCCCCGGGACGAGCCGATAGTAGGTAAACCGGCCCTGCGCCTCGCTGGTCACCAGACCGGCCTCCCGCAGCGCGGTCAGATGATGGGTGATCAGAGTCTGCTTGGCTCCCAACGCCTCCTGCAGATGACATGTGCACTGCTGCTCGACCGCGAGCAGCTCCAGGATCCGAGCCCGCAACGGGTCCGAGACCACACGAAGAACCGCCGACGCCGCCCGCGTCGTACCAGTCGAAGCCGATGCCACCCCATCAGCACACATCAGCACCAACTGATGAGTCAAACGAACATCAGGTGAACTACCGCTCAACTGACTCCCCCGGGATCGTCAGGCAGGCACAGCATGTCCGCGCCGTCGCGGCCGCTGCTCGTGACGGTTCACCGTGCATAGGAAAGGCCCGTGCGCGGTCCGCAGTTGGTCAGTGGGCCTCGTCCAGGCGGTTCTTCAGACCGGCATAGCCTCCCTCGACAAGCCGACGACCGGAGAGCGCAAAGTAGTCCGGACCGGCCGCGATGCCAAGGCCGTCCACGAGGCGATTCATGAAGTTGAACAATGCACACACCGAGACCGCGTCGTACAGCGCTTGCTCGTTCCAGCCCGCCTCGAAGACCGCGACGGCGTCGGCCTCGGTCATCCGGCTCGGTGTGAGGTCAGCTTGCTGACGTAACGCAACACCGGCTTGAGTCGCTCGTCGACTGGGCCGCTGTCGACATCGTCAAGGAGGGCAGTCAAGGTGCCCTCACCGACGCCGAAGGCCTCCGCCACTGCGGAGTGCACGCCGTGGCAGTAGCCGCAGGCATTAAGACCCGAGACGTACGCGGCGATCAGCTCACGTTCGGCCACGCTCAGCGGAGAGGGACCGCGTAGCAGCGCCTCATGGTAGTCAAGCAGCGGCGCCGCAGTCCCCGGATGGGCCCGGAACACGTCCAACAGCACTGCGTTATCCGGCAGAGAGCTCAGATACGGCATTCCATCCTCCCTCGAACGGGTTGTCGACCGCAACGATCATCACTCATCCGGCATCGCATCGGCGAGAGTGTGATCCGCACGTGGCGACCGATCGAGCCCTCTACCGGCAACGCGGCTCGATCCGGTGGACCCGTATCGGCTGGGAGCAGGTCCTTGACGTCGTGTCGAACGAGGAGACACACGAACTGGGTTTGCTCATCATCGTGCCGCCCGATGGGCCGCAACGGATTTGTTCCGTTGGCCGGCGCAGGAAGCTTCCCGGACCTCGCCGCGGAACGGAGCGCCGCCAGCTCGCTGTTCCACCGGCGGGTGCGCATCGACGGTGAGCGGCATGCGACGCTGGTGGCGCGTCGGCGGCCGAAGGATGACGTGGTCGTGTGGACCGTCTTCCTCGACGCCGATCTTGACCCCGACGATCCCCTGGTGAGAAGGCGAGTGGAGGAAACACGGCACCAACTGAGCAGCGAGATCGGGCTGTCCTCCCTGACAAGTGCTCCGCTGCCGCCACTGGACTCATAGCGGTCGCAGGGTCAGGCTGAGTCCACCTGCGCGGGTCAATGTCTCACCAGGCGCCACTGCTCCGCCTGGTGCCGTACGGCTGCGATCAGGTCCGTGATCTCGCTCGACAACGCCCCGCCCCGCACAGCCATGTTGAGGGCGAGGACCATCCCGAACAGCAGGTCGGCGCGCTCGTTCACTGCGGCGTCGTCAATCTCGCCGAGTTCGGCT
>WHTJ01000168.1 GCA_009377795.1 Propionibacteriales bacterium
CGGCCTTCCACCGGCCGATCGACTGCTCGCTGACCTTCTCCTTGCGCGCCGCCTCGGCGATCGTCATCTCGCCGGCCAACACGCTCAACACGATCCTGGCCTTCTTCTCAGCCGGGATCGCTGGTGGTCTTCCCATGTCGTGGATTCTCCTTCAGGACTGACACAACAGCCCTGCCAGGAATCCTGACGCGCGACACGCTGACCCAAGGACTCCGCCGCCTCACCACCACCAACAACCCCCGCACCGACCTCCCCAACATCACCTGGAGCCTCACATGACACCACCCGAACTGTCCGCAGGGAGCTTCCACGTGGGCAACGCCGCCAACAGCGCCGGTGCTCGCGGATGGATCCTGGGGCACTTCGTGGCCGACGAGTCCGATGTCAGGCACACCAAGGATGTCGAGGTCAAGTGGAGCGAGCACCCTGCTGGTGACCACCGCGACGGATGGGTCACCGGCGAAACGCGGACAACGCTGCTCCTGCTCGTCAAAGGGCACTTTCACATCACTCTGTCGACCGGAGCCTACGAGCTGATCAAACCGGGCGACTATGCGGTTTGGGGTCCTGGCATCGATCACATCTGGCGTGCTGAGGTTGACTCGATCGTCGTGACGGTGCGTTGGCCTTCACGCTCGTGACAGGCAGACGGGAGCCGACTGGCTGGCATCAGTCTGACCGACCGCTGCCCTGCTCCATCCCGAGATGGTCCCGCCAAGTCTCCCGCACATGTTCGATGGCCAACCCGGAAGCGTTGGCCGCGTCGCCGAACGTCGCGCCTGCGTCGATGGCGTCGATGATCGCCGCGTCGCGTCCTGCCGTGTCGCTGGCATCAGCGCAGGCCCCGATTCGGCGTATGGCGTCGCTGCGCTTGCGGTCGCGCCGGTCGGCCAGCTGCCGCGAAAGTTCGGCCTGATCGCACGCCGCCTGTATGTGTTCGCGGAGGGTCTGGGCGGCGTCGGGACTGATCAGTGCGGGTATTCCGGTGGTGCCCACTCTGACCGCGATGTGCGGTACGCCGTTGCGCGTGAGGACGCCGACAAACACGGGCTTACGCTCGTCGGCGTCCAGTTCCCAGCACGCGTCCCAAGCGTTCGCGTTGTAATGCCGTACGTGTCGTCGGCGTCGAAGGCCACGGAGAGGACCGGTTCGTGCGTGCTCTCGGGCGTGACGATGCCGACTCGGAAGAAGACTCGGTGGGCCGGGTAGTGGGCGTCGGTGCCGTGCAGGTCGGTCGCCGTGTCCCAGGTGCAACGTAGGCAGTCCTGTCCATGGCTATTCCTCGGCTTCCGCTGACCGTGGCGTGGGGTTGTTGACCTGCCAGCTTTCGGGTGCACAGGAGGTCCCGCGTTCCGCATAATTCGGCGGTTCTAGAGGGTCCGCGGGTGTGAAGTTCCTGGTCGGCGGCTTGGGTTGGGTCACGGTAGCCGGAATCGCCTAGAGAAACGCTTTGGTGGATATCTGCTGTGTAACTGTGGTTTGGCGTGTATGGTCTAGAGCGATGTATGTGAAGACGACGAGCCGGAGGACCACGGGCGGCACGGTGCGCTACCTGCATCTGGCGCACAACGCGTGGGATCCGGTGGCCGGCCGGTCGGTGCCGAAGCTGCTCTACGGCTTCGGCCGCGAGGACCAGTTGGACACCGAGGCGGTCCGTCGCCTGGTCGCGTCGCTGTCGAAGCTGCTGGACCCGGCCGACGCGCTGGCCGCCACCGTCGGGGCGGCGGGCGCGGAGTTGGTGTTCGAGGAGTCCCGGCCCTTCGGCGGCGCGTTCGTGCTGGACCAGCTGTGGCGGCGGCTGAACATGCCTGCCATCGTGGCCTCGCTCGGGACACGCGGCCGGGGTCGGCCACGGCAGGTCGAGCAGGCCGAGCGGGTGCTGTTCGCGCTGGTCGCCAACCGTGCGCTGGCGCCGTCGTCGAAGCTGGCCGCCGCGGACTGGATCACCCACGACGTGCACATCGACGGCCTCGCGGGGGTGGACGACGACACCTGCTACCGGGTGATGGACTGGCTGCACCAGATCCGTGACCGGCTGGAGAAGCAGGTCTTCGACTCCGCGGCCAACCTGCTCAACCTTGAGGTTGACCTGCTGTTTTTCGACACCACCAGCACCTACTTCGAACTCGAAGAGGCCGATGAGCCCGTCGCCCGCGACGCCCAGGGTCACCCCGTGTCCGAGGACGGCGGCGACGGGACCATGGCCGGGTTTCGGACCTGGGGGAAGTCGAAGGACTCCCGGGACGATCTGCCGCAGATCGTGATCGGGATGGCCGTTACCAGGGACGGGATCCCGGTGCGGGTGTGGTGCTGGCCGGGCAACACCGCCGACTCGGCGCTGATCCGCCAGGTCAAGGACGAGATGCGGGACTGGACCCTGTCCAAGATCGTGTGGGTCGCCGACCGCGGTTTCGCCTCCGCGGCCAACCGCCGCTACCTGCGCTCCGGCGATCACCACTACATCATCGGGGAGAAACTGCGCTCCAACTCACCGGAGATCCAGGCGGCGTTGTCCCGGCAGGGCCGCTACCAGGACATCGCGCACAACATGCGGGTCAAGGAGGTCCGCGTCTGCCAGACCGAACGGTTCGTGCTCTGTTTCAACCCCGAGTCTGCCACCCGCGACGCCGCCACCCGCGACGCGGCCGTCCGCGCCGAGCTGCTCACCCAGCTCACCGAGCTGATCGAGGGCAGCGACACCCTCTCAGAGTTCAAGCGCGGCGAGCTGCGCGGCAAGATCGCCGCCAAGCCCGGCCTGAACCGCTACCTGCGCGCCACCGGCGCGGGCAAGCTGCGCATCGACGCCGCGAAGATCAAGGCCGAGGCCAACCTGGACGGCAAGTACCTCCTGCGCTGCAGCGACCCGCACCTGAGCGCCGAAGACATCGCCCTGGGCTACAAACAGCTCCTCGAAGTCGAACGCGGCTGGCGCGACATGAAACAGATCCTCGACCTGCGCCCGGTCTACCACCGGCTCGAACAACGCATCCGCGCCCACGTCGTGCTGTGCTGGCTAGCCCTGCTGCTCATCCGCATCGCCGAGACCAGCACCGGCCACACCTGGCCCACCCTCCGCCGCGAGCTCGACCGCCTCCACATCGGCACCTTCACCGGCCCCGCCGGCACCTTCCGCCAACTCACCGAGCTGACCAAACCCCAACGCGACCTGTTCACCCGGCTCAACGTCCCCACCCCCAAGAAGATCATCGAGCTCACCCCCGAACACCGCTGACCAGCAGCGACACCCACGCCTAGAGACACGCCCCCACGGCGTGTCCACACGCGTTTCCCCAGGCCACAGCACCAACCAAGCCTCTAGCCGCCGCGAATTAGGGTCCGTAGCACGAACGGTGGTTCCGGCGTGGTCGATCAGTAGGTCTCGGCGACCGGCCAGCGATCGCCGAACGTGATGGCGAAGGCGTTGATCACTGGCTTCCAACGCACCATCCATCGTGCGGCCCCGGTCCCGGTGGGGTCGAGGCTTCGGGTGACAAGGTACAGGCAGGGATGTCTACTGTGGAGGTTCTCCCGCCCGGTCTGACCCTGGTACAGGCTGGCCCTGTGGGTGTCCTGGAAGTGATCCGTCGGCCGGGTCGGGAGAACCCTCGGCACGGCCGATCGGGGAAGTGACTTTGTAGGAGCCTGCGCTATCAGGCCCGTCCCTGTCCTGTCCGACCTGCGGTCGCACCGTGCCCGCCCCGGTTGTCGAATCGAAGGACGGACATGACCACGACGCCAGTAGCCGACCGCGTTGTCACCGGTGGTGTGGACACGCACGCTGATGTTCATGTCGCCGCAGTGGTTGATCATCTCGGCGGAGTGCTCGGCACGGCCAGTTTCCCGACCACGGCGGCGGGTTACCGGGATCTGATGTCCTGGCTACGTCGTTACGGGCCGATCGGTCGGATTGGGGTGGAAGGCACCGGCAGTTACGGAGCCGCGTTGGCGCGGTATCTGCGTTCGGAGCAGATCACGGTCGTGGAGGTGTCGTGTGCCAACCGGCAGGTGCGTCGCCGGCACGGCAAGAGCGATGTGGTGGACGCGATCGCTGCCGCTCGCGCGGTGCTGGCCGGTGATGCTGCGGCGACACCGAAGTCCCGTGACGGTG
>WHTJ01000169.1 GCA_009377795.1 Propionibacteriales bacterium
GATCTTGGCTCCGGCCGGTAGGGTGCATGAACGTGCGATTTCTGAACGATCGGGATCCGGGCCATGACCTGACGTACAGCGAGGTCTTCATGGTGCCGGAGCGCTCCGCGGTGACGTCCCGGCTGGACGTGGATCTCTCGACCCACGACGGCACCGGCACCACCCTGCCGCTCGCGGTGGCCAACATGACCGCCGTCTCGGGCAAGCGGATGGCCGAGACCATCGCCCGGCGAGGGGGCATCGCGATCCTCCCGCAGGACATCCCGGCCGATGTCGTGGGCGACGCCGTACGCCGGGTCAAGCAGAGCCACCCGGTCTACGAGACGCCGATCACCGTGACCCCGACGACCACCGTCGGAGAGGCCCTCTCGCTCCTCGGCAAGCGCTCGCATGGCGCGGCCATCGTGGTCGAGCGCGACCATCCGGTCGGCGTGCTCACCGAGCACGACACCGCAGAGGTCGACCGGTTCGCCCAGGTGCACGAAGTGATGTCCACCGACGTCTTCACCATCGAGGCCGAGCCCGACCTGTCCAAGGCGTTCGAGCGCCTCGCCGAGCGACATCTCGATCTGGCCCCGGTGGTCGACGCCGGGGGCCTGGTCGGCCTGCTCACCCGCAAGGGGGCGCTGCGCTCGACGCTGTACCAGCCCGCGGTCGACCCCCAGGGCCGGCTGCTGGTCGGAGCCGCGATCGGCATCAACGGCGACGTGGCCGCGAAGGCCAAGGCGCTGCTGGAGCGAGGCATCGACGTACTCGTCATCGATACCGCACACGGCCACCAGCAGAAGATGATCGACTCCCTGCCCGCCGTACGCAACGCGCGGGACGAGGCCGCCTCCGCGGGCGGCCGGCAGATCCCGATCGTCGCGGGCAACGTGGTCTCCGCCCATGGCGTGGCCGATATGGTCGAGGCCGGAGCCGACATCGTCAAGGTGGGCGTCGGGCCGGGCGCGATGTGTACGACACGGATGATGACCGGCGTCGGCAGGCCGCAGTTCTCCGCCGTACTCGAGTGCTCGGCGGCCGCGCGTGACCTCGGCGCGCACGTGTGGGCCGACGGCGGCGTACGTTACCCGCGCGACGTGGCCCTCGCCCTGGCCGCCGGCGCGTCCCACGTGATGATCGGCTCCTGGTTCGCCGGTACGCATGAGAGCCCGGGCGACCTGTTGCGGGACGCGAGCGGCCGGGCGTACAAGGAGTCCTTCGGGATGGCGTCCGCCCGGGCGGTCAGCAACCGCACTCGAGACGCCGCCGGATTCGACCGGGCCCGGCTGGCGCTGTTCGAGGAGGGCATCTCGACGTCGCGGATGTACGTCGACCCCGCCCGGCCGGGAGTCGAGGACCTCATCGACCAGATCGTGGCCGGGCTGCGGTCGGCCTGCACGTACGCCGGAGCGCGCACGCTGGAGGAGTTCCACGAGCGGGCCGTAGTCGGCGTACAAAGCACCGCGGGCTACGAAGAAGGGCGGCCGCTTCACGAGAGCTGGAGCGACTGATTAGGTAGGGGAGTGAGCCCCGAGAGTCGCGGCAGGAAGCCGAAGTCACGCAGCAGCCGTATCGAGCGCCGACGCGCGGCCGCCAGGGAGGCCCGCGGGCTGCTCCCGGACCAACTGTTGCGGACCATGATGTCGAACGCGGACGAGCTGCTCGAGCCGGACGTCACGGTATTCGATGCCGAGTCGATGGTGAGCAGCCTGCTGGGTTCCTGGTGGGGCAAGTCCCTGGTCGACGCAGATCCCGACGAGGTCTTCGGGGAGGCGCTGATCGATCACGCGGCGCAGCAGGCCACGCCGGCCGCGCTCGCGCTTCTGCTTTGCCTCGCAGAGGTGGGTCCCGATCGTGCTCGAGTCAAGGCGTCACACGCTGCCGAGCAGGTCCGCGCGGGCGGCGTCCCCGTACCGGCGTGGGCGGCTTCTCTGGGCACCGTCGAGCCGGACTCCTGCTTCCTGGCGGAGGACGTCACCGGTGACGGCAGCAGCCTGATCCTCACGTTCAGGTACGCCGATCAGGAACCACATGCGCTCGTGGTGTTCATCGACCACAACCTCGGCGACATCGCCAAGGACACCTGGGCCGCCATAGAGGGCTCCGAGGTGGTCGAGCGCTGGCGGGCTGGGGCGGAGGACGATCCGGAGATGGAGTTCTCGCAGATCGAGCCCGCGCGTGCGCGTGCGATCGCAGAGCACGCTCTGGTCAACACCGATGCGGCATTCCGCCCACCGGTAAGTGACGAGTTCTCCCACTATCGTGCGCTGACATTGACTCGGGTGCGACTGCTGCCGTACGACCCGGAGATAGTCGCGTTCCCCGACAATGAACGGGTCGCCATCGAAAGCCTCGACGACGATGAGCAGCGCCGGGCCCTGGCTTTGCCGCCCATCGAGCCGGACGCCCGCGCGCAGCTGGAAGCAGAGGACCTCGATCCCGAGCTGCTCGATCCACACGACCCGGACCATCGCCAGGTACTCATCGAACGCGCCCACCCGGAGCATGCCCAGGCGCTCGAGCAGGGCCAGGACGAGGTTCACGGCTCCAGCGCCGGCCTCCATCTGGCACTCCACCAGGTGATTGCCGGCCAGATCATGGACGGGGACCCATCCGAAACCCTCGACACCGGACGACGGCTGCTGGCCAGCGGGTACGACGCCCACAATCTGCAGCACGCGCTGATGTTTGCGCTGAGCGAACCGATGCGGAAGGTCCTGGTGGAGCAGCGCGAGTTCGACGTCGCCGAGTACATCGCGGCGCTCGACCTACTCCCGGAGTCCTGGCGGGTCGCCGTCGAGAAGGGCGGAACGGAATCTTCGTAGCGAAGCGCAGGTCGACCGCGGCGATTGGCAGCCACGCGAGTACCGGGTCAGGACCGACATTCGACCACCTGGATGAGCGGAGGGCCGGATGTCTGCGGAGACAGATCTGGAGGGGCGACCGGAGTTCGTCGATCCCGGAGATCCCGCACGGATCGCGCGGCGGCTCTTGTCCGCGTTCCGGGACTGGAGCGGCGACGAGCCCGACGGCGTGTGGTGTGCTCCCGGCCGAGTGAACGTGATCGGTGAACACGTCGACTACAACGACGGGATCTGCATGCCGATGGCGCTGGAACACGCGACGTATGCCGCCGTACGCCGTCGTACGGACGACACCGTACGCATGTTCAGCACCCAGCAGGACCAGATCTGGACCGGCACCCTGGACGGCATCGGTCCCGGCCGCACGACCGGATGGGCGGCCTACGCGGCCGGGGTGCTCTGGGCGCTGCGGCAGTCCGGACTCAACGTGCCCGGTCTCGATGTCGTCGTGGACAGCCGGGTGCCGATAGGATCCGGGCTGTCCAGCTCGGCCGCGCTGGAGTGCTCGCTCGGGGCGGCCCTGCACGACCTGCTGGGCGTCGACGACGGCCGTGACGCCCGGGTCCGGCTCGCCCGGGCCTGTATGCGCGCGGAGTCCGAGGTTGCACGGGCGCCGACCGGCGGCATGGACCAGACCATCGCGCTGCTGGCCGAGCCCGAGCGTCTGCTGTTGCTGGACTGCCGGGACTGGTCGACTCGCCAGCTGCCCTGGACCGACCCGGATCTGACCCTGCTGGTCATCGACACCCGTACCCACCACCGGCTCACCGATGGGCAGTACGGCGACCGGCGGCGCGACTGCGAGCGGATCGCCGCGCTGCTCGGTGTCGGCAGCCTGCGTGAGGTCGACGAGTCCGCCATCCCGGCGGTGAGCGACGAGCGGCTTCGGGCCCGGCTGCGCCATGTGGTCACCGAGATCGCCCGGGTGCGCGAGGTCGCAAGGCTGCTCGATGAAGGTGCGCTGCCCGCCATCGGCTCGATGCTGGACGCCTCGCACGCCTCACTGCGCGACGACTACGAGGTCTCGTGTGCCGAGCTCGATGTCGTCACCGCGGCCGCCCGCGAGGCCGGTGCGCTCGGTGCGCGCATGACCGGTGGTGGGTTCGGGGGCTCGGCCATCGCGCTCGTCCGAGGCGTCGATGCGGACCGCGTGGCTGAGCATGTGCGGTCGGCGTCGCGGGAGGCGGATCATCGTGATCCGCGGTTCCTGCTCGCCGTACCCTCCGGAGCCGCCCGCCGACTGTTGTGA
>WHTJ01000067.1 GCA_009377795.1 Propionibacteriales bacterium
CTAGGGCGTACGACGAAATAGACCGGACCCGCCGACCGTTCTGCTTGTGCAACCGACGAGCGAGGAGTGACACGTGCCGAAGCCGCCAGTTCCCGAGAAGGTCAACGAGATGCTCGCCAAGCCGAACCCCGCCGTGATGACCGCGGTGCGACCGGACGGCCAGCCGGTGTCGGTGGCCACCTGGTACCTCTGGGAGGACGGCCGCATCCTGGTGAACCTCGACGAGGGACGCAAGCGGCTGGAGTACATCCGCGACGACCCGAGGGTCACCCTCACCGTCCTGGACTCCGAGAGCTGGTACACGCACGTGAGCCTGCAGGGCAGGGTGGTGGAGGTGCGCGACGACACCGGGCTGGTGGACATCGACCGGCTGTCCCAGCACTACGGGGGCCGGCCGTATCCCAGGCGCGAACGCAACCGGGTGAGCGCCCGGATCGAGGTCGACCGGTGGCACGGCTGGGGCGCCTTGGAGAACACCGACGTAGTGCACCACTGACGACGGCACGTGGCGTCCCGAGAGGCCGCCCACGCCGACGGTCTCAGAGCGCGATGTTCAGCCGATCCAGCGGCTCGACGAGCTCTTCCTCCTCGTAGTCCAGATGGGAGTTGAGCAGCAGGTCGAGCAGGGCGACCTGATCCTGGACATCGGCCAGCTTGGTGTCGTCCTCCATGAGCGCGACCAGGGCGGCGTCGAGATCCACCAGCACCTCGGCGATGACCTCGTGCTCGTGCTGGAGACGCTCGACGACCGGAGCGAGCGACTCCTGTTGTGCGGCCAGTGCGGGGAACATGGCCTCGTCCTCGATCGTGTGGTGCGTGGTCAGGATCCGACAATAGGAGGCGCAGAAGCTTCCGAGCGTCCAGAAGTTCTGTCGCAGGGTGAGCCGGTCGATCATCGAGCGTACGGCGCCCGCCTCGCTGGTACCCGCGGCCACCTCCGCGACCGCATCCCGTAGCTGTCGCATCTCGTTCCGCAGGCTGTTGTGCACGAGCACCAGCCGGCTGCCGTTGCCACCCGGGATCCGGGTGGCCGCTTCGGGCCTCGGCGCTCGTGGGCGGCTCACCTCGCCGAGTGGATCGTCGGCCGCGGCGTGGATTTGCTCGCGCGGCCGCGCCGGCTCCTGCTCGGATCCTGACGCCGGGAGGTCCCGCGCGCCGTACACCTCCGAGCGCACCAGGGGGACGACCTCCTCGGCGAACGTACGCAGCTCGCGCTCGACGTCGTCGCTGCCGGGGGCGAGCACGAAGCCGCTGACCCCCTGCTCGAGCGCAAGCTCGGTGAGCTGGTCCGCCCACTGTTTGGGCGGACCCACGAGGAACTCCCGGCCGCCGGGATCCGAGAACCGTCCTCCGATGTTGTAGACCCGTCGCACGTCGGCGGGAGACCGGCCGGCCTCGATCGCGGCGCGGTCGACCACCGCGCTCATCCTCGCCAGCTCGGCCGGCGACGCGTACATCGACGACGGCAGCCAGCCGTCGCCCAGCCGGCCGGTCAGGTCGAGCATGCGCGGCTTGTACGCGCCGACCCAGATCTCGATCCGGTGCGCGGGAAACGGACCCGGTTTCGCGCCCTTGAGGGAGTAGTGCCTGCCCTCCAGACGCGGGGTACGGCCGGGAGTCCATAACGCCCGGATGACCGCGATCGCCTCCTCCAGCGCCTCGATGGACTCCCCGGGGGAACGGCGTACTCCACCCATCGCGGCGATCGCGTCCCAGAACGCACCCGCCCCGATGCCGAGCTCCACCCGGCCGCCGCTGAGGATGTCGAGCGACGCCGCGCTGCGCGCCAGCACCGCCGGGGGGCGCAGCGGCAGGTTCGCCACGTCCGGTACCAGTCCGACCCGCTGGGTCTTCCCGGCCAGGTGCGACAACAGCGTCCAGGTGTCGAGGTACGCCGGCTGGTAGGGATGGTCTTGGATGCCGAGCAGGTCGAGCCCCATCTCGTCGGCGAGGATCGCCAGGCGAACCACCTCACGGTGGCCGTTCGCCGATGGGGTCAGGAAGGCTCCGAACCGTAGGTCGTGCCCGAGGTCGGTCATGTCTGGATCAAGGAGACTGCTCGGCTCATCCATTCCCGGAGGTGACCAACGGCACCCAGGGCCGACCAGATGTGCAATCTCGGCGCGAGGGTGGGGGTAGTTCCTCCCGATTCAGGTCGGCCGAGGTCTGACCTTCTCATCGGTGTGCGGCGAGCGTAGCGTGTGGCAAACCTTCGGGCGTCGGGTCGTGACGACGAGGGTGCGTGTGGGGTCCGTCGAGCCGACCCAGGCCAAAGACGGCAGGGGTTCCGCCTGGGCCGGCCGGCCGTCCACGCACGATCGCCGAGGAGGGGCCGCGCCCGGCGGACGGTTGCGGTGAATCCGCCGGGCGCGGCGATCGGGGTGGATCTCAGGGCGGGGCGAGCGGGGTTGGATGTCGTCGGCTCCAGACGGCGTACGCCGGGCTCTCGCGCACGATCTCGAGATACGCCTCGATGCCGAGGCGAAGCAGCTTGTCGGCATGTGCCGCCAGGGGCGAGTCCAGCCGCCAGGTGAGCAGCAGCCGCCGGTGGATGGGCGTACCGCGGAGCGGTCGGATGGCCACGCCCTGCGGCTCGGCTGCGCTGGACGAGGTGAGCGCGATGGCCCGGCCGTTCTCGATCATCTGCGCGGCGGCCAGCGAGTCGATGGTCAGGTGCTCCAGCCTCGCGGCGAAGCCCGCCGCCCTGCACGCGCGGGTGAAGTGTGCGTGCATTCCGCTGTCGTCCGGCGGCTCGCCGACCCAGGTCTCGCGAGCCAGGTCGGCGAGGTCGATCTCCTCCTGTGCGGCGAGCGGATGCCCGGAGGGGAGCGCGACGAACGCCGGGTCGACCTCGACCATCACCTGGCCGGTCACGTTGTCGGGGAGCCGGATCTCGAAGTCCGGCATCTGGCGGAGGATCGCGCAGTCCAGCCGGGCGGACTCGAGCATCTGCAGCAGCATCTGCATCGACCACTGAGTCTGCAGTCGGATGTTTTCGGCCGGTACGAGCGTCTCGAGGCGGGCGCCGAACGCCCACAGCGGGCTGCCCGGGAACCCCCCGACGTCCGCGGAGATGAGGTCGCCCTTCTGAGGTACGCGCCGGGGGTCGAGTCCGCGGATCTGGCTCACCTCGGAGAGCACGATGCGGCTTCGGTTGAGGACGTCGCACCCGTACTCGGTGGGCATCACTCCGCGGCGCGAGCGCTCGAACACGGCGCTTCCGAGGCTGTTCTCGATGCGGCGCAGCTGTGCGGTCAGTGCGGGCTGGGACACCCGCAACCGGGCGGCGGCGGTCGAGATGCTGCCGGCATCGGCGACCTCGACGAGCACCCGAAGATGCCTCAACTCCAGATCCATCTACGCCCAACTCCCCGAGTCCGACCTCGGTCTTCGCGTTCCGTGCCTCGGCGACCCCGAGTCCGTGGGCCCGCAGTCGGCGTCGCGACCATACGTCGCCAAGGGTTCACCGCAGGTCATCCTCCGTGGATATTGCCCGGAATCGGCGGGGCTTAATCACGAGGGAGGGCACTCCCCAACGCCCTGCATTGCAGATCAGATATGCTGTAAAGTATCGCATGTGCCGGCGAGCGAAGATCAGATCGTCATCGTGTCCGAGCGCGTCGGGCCGGTCACCGCCGCCGAACGCGCGATCGAGACCACCGGCGCCCGGGTCCGCGGGGCGCCGGTCTGGTCCCTCGACGACATTCGCCGGCACGCGGACGACGCCACCGTGCTCCTTCTCGGGGCGGTCGAGCCGATGGGCGAGCGGGAGCTGGCCGCGATGCCACGCTGCCACTCGGTCGTACGGCGCGGCGTGGGTTACGACAACGTGGACATGGAGGCGGCGAGCCGCCTCGGCGTCGTGGTGGCGAACATCCCGGACGCCTCGGTCGAGGAGGTGTCCGACCACGTGCTGACGTTGCTGCTGGCCGTCGAGCGGCGAGTGTCCGATTTCGATCAGGCCGTACGGATGGGCGGGTGGGAGCGCGATCCGCAGGTGGTCGAGTCCCTGCGACGTGGTGTCCGGCGGTTCTCGGAGCTCATCTTGGGCGTCGTCGGTCTCGGCCGGATCGGCGGGGCGCTGGCTCGCAAGGCACGCGGCGTCTGTGGCCGGGTCCTGGCCACCGATCCCGTGGTGACCCCGGCGGCCGCGGCCGCCGCCACGCGGCTCGTCCAGGGTGAGCTTCCCGAGTCCGTCGTCAATCCGGCCGTCCTGCAGTCGCCGCAGCTGCGCAACCCGTCCCTGCGCCGCCCGGCACCCGGATTCGAACCATCCGCCACCTTGAGGAGGAACAGTGACTGACAGAGGAGTGATGCCGGTTGACTGGGAGGCCCGGTTGGATCCTGGTCGGATGCTTCGTGAGCGGTTGCAGCGTGGGAAGGATGCCCTGGCGGCATCCGATCTCGATCTGCTCTTCGTCTTCCGGCCGGAGGACTGCCGTTATCTGACCGGTTACCGGCACCATCTCGGTCCGGCGTTCATCCTCGGGAACGCGGTCGTCGTTCTCCCGAAGGGCGGCGAACCGGTGTTGTGGACGATGGACTACGTGCACTGCCGCGAGCGGATGCCCTGGATGAGCGAGGAGCAGATCCAGCCCCGGGCGAACTTCCGCGAGCCGATCGGCATGAAGCGCTGGGCGGCACAGGTCGAGTCACTCGTCGGCTCGATGGCCGGGAAGGTCGTGGGCGTCGACCTCTGGAGCCCGACCTTGGAGAAGGAGCTGCGGGAGGCGTTCCCGAAGACCGAGTTCGTCGACGGCTACGACAGCGTGCTGATGCGCGCCAAGGAGATCAAGACCGAGGACGAGAAGGAATGCCTGCGGATCGCGAACGTGATCACCGAGGCCGCCTTCGACGCCGCGTTGCGGTTCATGAAGCCGGGCGTCAAGGAGTGCGAGGTGCTCGCGGTGGCGTGGCAGACGATGACCGCGCTGGGGAGCGAGTGGTCGCAGTGCCAGAACATCGTCACCTCCGGGCCGTACACAGCGCCGTACCGCCGGTTCACCTCCGACCGGATCATGCGCAACGGCGACCTGGTGATCATCGACATCGGTGCCTGCTTCAACGGGTACTACGGCGACCTCACCCGGGTGTACGTGTGCGGGAACGTCAAGCCGACGCAGGAGCAGCGCGAGGTGCATCAGAAGGTGTACGACGCGATGTTCGAGGCGGCGTCCATCGTGCGTCCCGGAGTCACCAACGCCGACGTGTTCGCCAAGGCCGACCCGTACGTCCTCGACAACCTTGGCCACGGGGCGGGCACCAATCCGTGGGAGGCGCCGTTCTTCAGCCCGGCGTCGAAGGACGCGCCCGTGACCCTGAAGGAGGGGATGGTCTTCAACCTCGAGCCGTACCACGGAACCCCGGGCGTGGGCGGCGTCCGGCTCGAGAACGACCACATCGTCACCGCCGACGGGGTCGAGATCTACACCACCTACCCGTTCGACGAGCGACTGGTCATCGACGCACACCCGCTCGACGTCTCGACCGGCCGGACTCGGGACACGCAGCCGATCGTCGGCATGGGATGACGCCGCAGGCCGGTCCCTGATCGACAGGGCCATCTGAATGACCCGTGAGGTCGAGCCGGCATCCGCGACCGAAGCAAGAACTCAGCCGCGGCTGGTCCTCCTGGTCAGTACGGCGGTACAGACCCTCGGCGCGGTCGGGGTTGCGTCGCTCGCGGTGCTCGCTCCCGCGCTGATCGACGAGACCGGCCTGACCGCCACCGACATCGGGCTGCTGGTCGGTGCGGCCAACGTCGGCTGCCTGCCGGGACTGACGTTCGCCACCCGGATCAACCGCGCACTGGGGCCCCGGGCCACGATGGCGCTGAGCGCGGTGATCGCGGCCGCGAGCCTGTCGGCTTTTGCCTTGCTCACCACGCCTTTCGGTCTCGCGGCCGCGTTGTGGGCCATGGTGGCGTTCGGCGGCGCGTGGGGCGTCATCACGGTGAGCGGTGGAGGCTTGGTGATCCTGAGCGCGCCGTTCCGCCGCCGGGTGTTCTGGAGCAGCCTCAACCAGATGGGACTGCCGGCCGGCGGGGTGGTCGCCGCCGGACTGACTCCGGTCGGGTCGCACTGGGGCTGGCAGAGCGTGTTCTACATCGAGGCGATGACGTACGTCGTGCTGGCCTTGCTGTCGGTGCGGGTGTTGCCGCGGGCGGAGACCGTGTCGCGTTCTCGTGGCTCGCCGCGTCGTCGCCCGTGGCTGGCGGCCCGGATCGGCACGCTGAGCATCGGGCTGAGCTCCGCGCAGTGGGCGTTCGTCACGTACCTCGTCATCGAGCTGACCGTGCGGTTCGACGTGCCTTTCGAGCTCGCGGCGACGGTCTTCTTCGTCGCCCAGCTCGTCGGTCTCGCCGCGCGTCCCGTGATCGGGATGCTCAGCGACCGCCGCGGCCCTCCGAGGCTGCCGCTGCTGGCGCTCGTCGCGGTCGCCGCGAGCCTTCTGCTCCTGATGTTCGGGATGCTGCCGCACGACGTCGACACCGGTCTGCTGATCGGGTTCGTCTGGGTCACGTCGTTCGTGGTGATCGGCTGGAACGGCGTCATGCTCGTGGCGTGCGCCGAGGCCGGCCCGGTCACGCAGGTGAGCGCGAACATCGCCGCCGGGCTGACCGCCATGCGGTTCGGCAACATCGCCGGACCGCCGCTGCTCGGGGGGCTGCTCGCCTGGGCGGGTTCGAGCTGGGGGTGGGTCGCGATCGCCGGCATGCTGGCGATCGCGGGCGCCGGGCTGTGGCTGACGGCGCGGGCGGCCACCCGCGCCCCAGGTACATCAGACCGGCCCTGAACGGCCGGCGACCCGCCTTGCCGGCCACGAAGAGGGGCTTCGACATCGTACACGATGTAAGATTTACTCCATGGGAGCATCGTGAGTACGCCGAAGGTGAGGGAAGCCATGGTGACCTCGACTCGGAACAGCTTCGATCTCACCGGCTCGCTGGCAGTCGTCGTCGGCGCGAGCCAGGGGATCGGCGCCGCGATCGCCGAGGCGTTCGCCGGCTCCGGGGCGCGGCTGGTGATTGCCTCGCGAGCGGCGAGCCGGCTGGAGGACACCAGAGCCCGCTGCCTCGAGGCGGGTGGCGAGGTGTACGTCGGTACGGTCGACGTACGGTCCCCGGCGAGCGTGACCGACCTCGCCGCCGAGGTCGCCGAGCGGCACGGAACGCCGACCATCCTGGTGAACAGCGCCGGTGCCGGAGCGAGAGGACCGGCCCTCGAACTCACCGTCGCCGAGTGGGACGAGACCCAAGAGGTGCAGCTGCGGGGCCCGTTCCTTGCCTGCCAGGCCTTCGCCCGCCTCATGTCCGACGGCGGTTACGGCAAGATCATCAACCTGAGCTCGACCTGGGCCGCGACCGTCGGAGCCGAGCGGAGCGCCTACTGCGCGGCCAAGGCCGGGTTGAGCCACCTCACGGCGGCGCTGGCCACGGAATGGGCGCCGCTCGGCATCCGGGTCAACGCGCTCGCACCGACCGCCACCCGGACGCCGAGCCGCGAGGCGCAATGGTCCGCCCAACCCGGCGCCGAGGACGCGTTGCGAAGCCGGATCCCGCTGGGCCGGCTCGCGGAACCACACGACCTCGTCGGAGGCGCGCTCTTCCTCGCGAGCAGGGCGTCCGACTTCGTCACCGGCCATACGCTCTTCGTCGACGGGGGGTGGCATCACGCCAAATAACGACGGTCAGCACTCCGGGGCACATGCACACTCTGGGCGAAAGGTGAACGATGTCAGAATATTGTCCGAACCGGTCAGCGCCACGACCCAGGCGAAACGAGAGCCACCATGAGTCTTGCCATTAGCCCTGGCGAGCGTCGTACCGCGCATCAGCTGGTCAGGGACACTCTGCGGCGGGCCATCCTGACCGGGCAGATGTCGGGGGGTCAGCGGCTCGTCCAGGCCGATCTCGCCAAGCAGCTCGACGTCAGTACGACGCCGGTACGCGAAGCCCTTCGCGACCTGTCGGCCGAGGGTCTGATCCAGCTGGACGCCCACCGCGGCGCCATCGTCCGGACCCTCAGCCACGATGAGGTCGAAGAGGTCTACTGGCTGCGCGAGATCCTGGAACCGGAGATGATGGAGCGCGCGGTCGTCAACATCACCGACGAGCAGGTCGAGCTCGCCGAAAGCCTGCAGAAAAAGGCCGAGGAGGAGTCGGACCCGGCGGCATGGGTCGAGCTGAACAAGGCCTTCCACCGGGTGTTCAACGAGGCGTCGCAGTCCCCGCGGCTGGCCGCCATCGTGGAGAACCTGCAGGACGCCGGTACGGCCTATGTCGTCGCGTCCCTGGTCGCCGGTACTCGCCGGCCGGACGAGACCAACACCCAGCATCGGGAGATCCTGCAGGCCGTCCGGGCGCGCGACGCGGCCAAGGCGAGGAACATGATGCGCGAACACCTCCACGAGACCTTGATCCGGGTGCCCGACTTCTCCACCTGAGACGACCGAACGGTCACCCCTGCGCGGCGGTCGAACTGCGCGGCGGTCGAAGCGTCGTGCGCGAGCAGGCGCCGTGCGGGCCGTATATTCGCGCGGGCCCTGCGTAGGGAGAGGTGAGGAAGACGGGCGTGACCGGGCGCTGGCGGGCTCGACGGCCCGCCCCGTGGTTCATCCGTCTCCTCGTGGTGACTCTCTTTCTGCACATCGCGGTGAACCTCTTCCGTCCGATGGTGTCGTATCGCGCGCTGGAGCTCGGGGTCGCGCCGCGCTACCTCGGACTCATCTCGGCCGCGTTCGCGGTGGTGCCGCTCGTGGTCGGCATCACGGTCGGCCGGCTCGTCGACCGGGAGGGCCCGCGCCAGCTCCACGTGTTCCTCGGAAGCGTCCTGCTGGGGATCGGCGGCCTGGGTCTCGGGCTGGTCGGATCGCTCGCCGGCGTCGTCGTGCTGTTCGCGATCTGTGGTCTCGGCCACCTGTTGGTCGCGATCGCCATGCAGACCATGATCAGCCACCAGAGTTCGGCCGACGCTCTGGACCGCCGGTTCGGGTACTTCACGTTCGCCGGTTCGGCCGGACAGCTGGTCGGCCCGCTGCTCGGAGGTCTGGTCGCACCCGCGGCCGGGGAGCACGGACCCGCTGGGCGCTCGCCCTCGGCGGCGTGGTGGCGCTCCTGGCGGTGCCGGCGGTGTTCGGCGCGGCCCTGGCGCTCGTGGTGTTGCCGTTTGCGACCTGGCTGCCGGCCGCCGTCCTGGCCATGGTGCTGGCCGGGTTCACCCTCGGCATGTGCCAGCCGCTGACGATGGCGTGGGTGGCCGCCGAGACCACGCCGGAGACCAGGGCCACGGCGATGTCGGTGCGGATCGTGGCCAACCGGCTGGGCCAGGTGACCGTACCCGCGCTGGCCGGTCTCGTGGCCGGCTTCGCGGGCGTGGCCGGCGTGCTCTGGGTGACGGGCACGGCGGTCGCGGCGGTCGGGTTCGTCATCCGCGGTGGCCGGGCCGGAGGTGCGCGATCCGGTTGACCGGGCGAACTGGTTTCGACCGCGTGTCGCCCCTTGTGTATTCTCTCCAGGTCGCTCGCCCCAATAGCTCAGTCGGCAGAGCGTCTCCATGGTAAGGAGAAGGTCTACGGTTCGATTCCGTATTGGGGCTCTGGATGCGAGGGCTACGCTCGGGTTCGGGCGCAGCCGTCGGGTCCGGTGGCGGGGTAGCTCAGGAGGTCAGAGCACACGGCTCATAATCGTGGTGTCGCGGGTTCGAGTCCCGCCCCCGCTACCAAGAAGTGGCCCTTTGACCTGCGGAAACGTGGTCGGGGCCATTTTGCATCTCTCGAACCATTAGGCCCTATTCAACGGTTTGTTAAACGGATACGCCCTGGTCGGAGTGGAAGGTAGCGAAGCCTGGGGTTGACCGGTGACTGGGGAGCACTCCTGGTCGTCGAGCCGACAGTCCCGGTGGAATGCGACTGACCGAGCGAAAATCGGCAGAAGCGCAATCTGCGGCAGGTCCGGGCCTGACCTCCGATGACGTCGTGTAGGGGCTTGCCCACACATTGACTGGATGAGTGCTTCTATGCCGTGACCCTTGGATCGGCCAGGCCACTTACATCCACCTTGCGAGGATTATCAAATCCGATAATATAGACCCATGAACGTCGCGACTGACGAACGGACCGAGATCGCTGCCGCTATGCGCGGCAGCGTCGAGCGGAGTGCGCTCACGCAGGCCGACTTCGCTCGCCACATGGGCACCTCGGCCGCCCGGCTATCCACGTACCTGTCCGGGAAGACGATCCCGTCCGCGGCGATCTACCTGCGCGCCCTCCGTCTGGGCAATGCGCTTGAGTTCGCTCGGAAGCATGGGTTCATGACACCTGACGACGCAGCCGACGCCGTCAACCGAGCCCTGGCCGAAGGAGATGAAGACTTCGCCATCCGCATGATCCTGCAGGCGCGAGACGACCTCCGCGCGTCCACCAACGAGTCGAGCGAGGTTCGTCCTGCTTGGGATCGCCGGGCTAAACACATCGACGACGATCGCTTCGACACCCTGTTCCGGGCGATCATTGCCCACGAGTTCGGCGAGCAGGTCCCTGCATGGGCGGCGGACGCGCAGTTGGCGGAGGACTGGGTGGTCGAGGATCCGTTCAGAAGTCCTGAGGCGATCCGAGCGCAGACTCCCAGATGGCTGGCGCGCGCCCACATCTACATCGCTGAGCGGGGTCTGACGACCGCGTGACGAGTGCCGACGTGTTCACTCGCGAGGACATCGAGAGCTTGCTTGATGCCTTGGAGGCGCGGCTTCGCGCCCGGGGTGTGGCTGCGAGTGTGTACATCGTCGGTGGCGCTGCGATCGCGTTGCGTGGGATCTCATCGGACCGCCGTACTGGTGACGTCGACGCGCTCATGGTGCCCGAGGATGAGGTGCTCGAGGCTGCCCGTGAGGTGGCGGCAGAACGAGGGATCCGCCCCACGTGGCTGAACTCGTCGGCCCGTCCGTACGTGCCGCCGTTACCGGAGGAGGCCAAGCAGCCGCCGGCAGAGCCGGGACTGGAGCTCCACACCGCCCCTGATGAACACCTGCTGGCGATGAAGATCATCGCCGCTCGTGGTCAGCGCGACATGCGCGACATCCTCCGGCTCGCTCGGCGGCTACAGCTCTCCAGGGCCTGGCCGCCCTGGTCCGCGACGTGTACGGCGATGAGGCCATCGAGCACGTTCATGGTGGTCGGGATGACCTGCTGCTGCATTGCCGGGCTGTCGAGCGGGTCCTCAGCCTCCAGACTTGATCGGCAATGATCGTCGTCGCCGACGCCGACTTCTACTCCTTCCCGCTGTACTCCTCTGTTCATCGTGCTGCTCGTGCTGGTTGCTGGATCCGCGGACAGGCATGAAGCCTGCGCCGGACGCGCACGCAGACTGAAGGCCCATCAGTCGCGGAGGAGCTTCCGTTCGCTCGATGCAGCCCTCTATTGGGTGGCACCTTGTTTCGCGCCGTGCGACTGTGGTCGTACGTGAGACGCGTTGGTCGGGCAACTCGGGAGGAGCTATGCGCAACACCGAACTCGAGAAACTCGACGGGCTCGTCGGCGAGTGGACAACGACGATCTCGGACGCCTGGTTCCTCGAACCGCCCGGTGCCCAGGTGCCGGGCTCGACCATCATCGAATGGATCGGGGAGTCGTTCCTGGTCATGCGCTCGGCGTTCGCCGGAGGCCAACACGCGCACTCCGAGATGAGCCTCGTCCTCGGACGCAGCGACCCGAACAACGCCTACATCGCGCTCTACCACGACGACCGAGGCGTCTGCCGGGAGTACGCCATGACCTTCGACGGTGGCCACTGGACCATGACCCGCGAGGACCCGGACATGCACCAGCGGTTCATCGCCGACGTCGAGACGAACCGAATCCTCGGCCGCTGGGAGGCCTCCGAGGATCAGGGCCAAACCTGGCGAAAAGACTTCGACCTCACCTACGAGCGGACCTGAGCGAGGATTCCGTGTAAGTCCATTGACAGGCACGCGAGGCGAGCACACTGCACCCGGTGCCGAGGTCCCCGCCGGGCGTAGCGGTGACGCGACGACCCGCAGGTCAGAGCACACTTCCGCAAAATGCTGCGAGGTTTGGCGAGCACTCGCCGAACGTCGTGGTGTCGCGGGTTCGAGTCCCGCCCCCGGCTACTGGCTTAAGCGTCGTCCCCGGTCCACGGACCGACGCCGCCCACTCGTTCGGGCGTGATGCGCAGGACGTAGCCCGGCGCGGAGTACCCCCGCGGCGGGAACTCCACGTCGGGTCCGAGATAGTCGTCCGCCAGCCTCCGGAGCAGCTCCGCGGCGCCGCCCTCCTGGACGCGAGCCGAGCCGTGGACGACGAGGTACTCGCGCAACCCGAACTCGCCGGCGCCGGTGCCCTCGACCGACAGCACGACCCGCGGGTCGCGTTCGACGTTGCGCACCTTCCGCCGGCGCTGCAGGTGCCCGGTGACGATCTCGTCGCCCTCGAGACCCGCCCATACGCAGGTCACCTGGGGGCTGCCGTCCGGGTTCAGCGTCACGAGATGGACGAGCGCGTCCGACTCCAGGAGCCGGCGGGCCTCCGGGCTCAAGACCGCCATGCGAACTCCTCGACGTCGGTGCCGGACCGTCGCCAGACTACGCTGCGGCCTGTGCGATGCCAACGGCGTAGGCCGGTCAGACGGGGTCACGACGGGTCGACGTACGGCTTGACCACGACCTTGCGATCCCCCGGACGGCCCTTGAGGACCACCTTCCGCAGGGTCACGTTGTTGTCCATGCTGGTCTCGTACAGGCGGCCGTCGGGGTTCGCGGTGACCTCGATGTAGTAGGTGCCGTTCGGTAGGTTGGTGATGTTGAACGACTGCCCCGGCGTGTACTGGTAGTACGTGTCGCCGGACCCCACGTCGAGCACCTCGCGGACCGACAGCGCGCCCTTTCCGCCGCAGGCCGTGTGCAGGTCGGTCCCGCCCGGCCGCCAGTTGGCGTTGTCCACGGTGTAGTCGATCGCGTCGGTGTTCGCCAGGCAGAACGCCTCCTTGTGGCTCCGCACGGCGAGCTCCCCGTCCGCATCCAGCAGCCGGTACCGCGCGAAGTCGGTGAAGTGCCAGTGGCGGTGGCCGTCGCGGGCGTCCCATTCCATGGTCCCGGTGTTCGCGTAGCCGACCTGTTCGCCGTCCTCGTTGTAGAAGAACTGGTACGCGTCCATGACGTCCTCGCCCTCGCGGCGGAACCCGTCGACGACCAACGGCGACGGTCCGGCGTTCCACACGTTCGCGGCGAAGCGCAGGAAGTCCCGGTCTCCTGGAGAGGCGGTGCGCACGGCCCATGCGGGCAGCGCTCGCAGGTCGGGCCGAGGTCCCTGCGGCGTCCGCTCGCGGCCCCCGGGCTCGCGGGCGGACGGTTGCGGGTCCGGAGACTGGGCCTGCGCCGCCGCGGTCCGGTGCGACGCCACGAACCCGCCGCCGTCACGGCCGCCGTCGCGCACACGCACCTTGACGGTGACCTTGCCTTGCTTCCTGGGGATGTCGAAGATCTCCCGGTACTCCTTGGTTATCCACACGACGGCCGTGTACCTGCCGACGGGCAGCCGAGCCCGCATTCCCCAGCCGTTCCACAGGGAGGTGCGCCAGCCCTCCGGCACGCCCCACACGGACCCGAGTGTCCACCGGTTGCCCGGGCAGGAGCGCGGGTACGGCGAGCTCGCGGGCGCGTCGGGCGTCGTCCTCGCGCCGCCACCGTTCGGGCACCACCGCTTCGTCCGGTCCACCACCTTGCGGCCGTTGGCGTTCCGCACGATCACCCTGGTGAAGTCCGGCAAACCGCGGAAGTTCTCCAGCAGGCCGTCGGGCAGCGGTTCCTCATGCGTCGATCCGCCCCGGTTCACCACGCGCGCCGCCTCGATCGGGTCCGAGTACGACGCCCGCCGGGACCAGATCTCGAACGGGCTGTCACCGGTCGCCGCTTGGACGCCGAGCCGCAGGTAGACCCGCTTGCCCCATCGCCGGAGCGTCACCGAGTCCTTCGTGCCCATCAGATGGATCGGCGGTTCCGCCTCCGCCTGCTGCTGGGCCGGCTGGGCCGCGACCGGGCCCATCCCCGGCATGCCGGCCACCAGTCCACCCGCGGCCAGTATGCCGACCAGAATTCCGAAACGACGTCCCCGCACAGAAACCCCCTCGGTTGCATGTATGGCGGCCCGGCGTGCAGCGGACCGTCTATGGACATTAGACGCCACAGCGGGCAGGAAGGTTGCCGCCGTGTCCGTCATGTGACCTCGGGCCGCCTGCCTGTGTATCCTGGGAGGCCGCCTGGCGCTCCCCGCCGGCGTACCGTTCCGATCAGCGACGCACCGAAGAAGAGGCACCCCGTGGCCACCAAGAGCTCAGATGTCCGCCCCAAGGTCACCTTGGCCTGCACGGAGTGCAAGGAGCGCAACTACATCACGAAGAAGAACCGCCGCAACGACCCGGACCGGCTCGAGCTGAAGAAGTACTGTCGGCGTTGCCGCAGGCACACCCCCCACCGCGAGACCCGCTGAACGCACCCGCCGCGGGCTCGTTCCACTGCTCGGTCCGATAGCGTCGGCCCATGTCCGTCAGCCCCGAGGTCGCGGGTCGCACCTTCCCCGAGACGCCTCCGTACGACGTGAGCCGGGCCAAGATCCGCGAGTTCGCCACCGCCATCGGCGCGGAGCCGGCCGACGAGACCCCGATGACGTTTCCGGTTGTCGTCGGGTTCGATGCCCTCCAGCGGTTCATGACCGATCCCGATGTCGGCATCTCCCTCCACCGCGTCGTGCACGGAGACCAGCGGTTCGTGCAGACCCGGCCGGTACGCGCGGGCGACGTCCTGACCGCCGAGCTCACCGTGGAGTCGCTGCGTCAGGGCGCCGGTACGGACATCATCGGCACCCGCACCGAGATCCGTACGACCGACGGGGAACACGTCGCGACCTCGTACGCGACGTTGGTGCATCGCGGCGCGGAGCCGGCCGAATGACCCGCGCTCCGAGCCCGCTGAGCTCCGCCGAGCCCGGCACCGCCCTGCACGCGCGCACGTTCACCATCCGGCGCGCGGACCTGGTGCGGTACGCCGGCGCGTCCGGCGACTTCAACCCCATTCACTGGAGCGACCGGGTCGCCACCGCGGTCGGCCTGCCCGGTGTCATCGCGCACGGGATGTACACCATGGCGCTCGCGAGCCGCGCGGTCGGCGAGTGGGCGGGCGGCTTCGACCGGATCATCGAGTACGGGGTGCGGTTCACCAGACCGGTGGTGGTACCCGACGACGACACCGGCGTGGACATCGAGGTCTCGGGCACCGTCGAGGGTGTCCGCGACGACGGCGCGCTGACCGTCGGTCTCACGTGCACGTGTCGGGGTGAGAAGGTGCTCGGCATGGCCAGAGCGGTCGTCCGGCGCGAGGCGTGATGCGCACCTCGCACGACGTACCCCTGGCCGAGCGCACGACCCTGCGGCTCGGCGGGCCCGCGCTCGTCTGGGTCGACGCCGAGACCGAGGGCGAGCTGATCGACGCGGTGGCCGACGCCGACGACCGGGGTGAGCGGCTGCTCATCCTGGGCGGGGGCAGCAATGTCGTGGCCGCCGACGAGGGCTTCGACGGCACGGTGATCGCAATCCGGACCCAGGGGGTCACGGTGGACGACTCCGGAGCCGGTTCCGCGACGGTCGACGTGGCGTCCGGGGTGAACTGGGACGACTTCGTCGTTCAGGCGGTCGAGCAAGGCTGGGCCGGCGTGGAGGCCCTGTCGGGGATTCCCGGCCAGGTCGGAGCGACGCCGATCCAGAATGTCGGCGCCTATGGTCAGGAGGTCGCCGAGACCGTCGTGAGCGTACGGGTGTGGGATCGGCACGCGCGGGCGGTGCGTACGATCGCGGCCGACGACTGCGGTTTCGGCTACCGCAGCAGCAGATTCAAGGCCAACCCGCAGGCGCTGGTCGTGCTGAGCGTCCGGTTCCGGTTCCCATACGGCGATCTCGGGGCGCCGATCAAATACTCCGAGCTGGCGCGGTATCTCGGGGTGGAGATCGGGGAACGCGTAGCGCAGGCTCAGGTCCGCGACGCCGTGCTCGACGTACGCCGGTCCAAGGGGATGGTCCTCGACGACGCCGACCACGACACCTGGAGCGCCGGGTCGTTCTTCACCAACCCCATACTGACCGCGGGCGAGGCCGCCGCCGCACTGCCCGACGCCGCACCCCGGTGGCCGCAGGACGACGGCCGGGTGAAGACCAGCGCGGCCTGGCTGATCGAACACGCCGGATTCTCCAAGGGCTACCGCCGGGCCAACGTCGCCCTCTCCGGCAAGCACACGCTCGCGCTGACCAACCGGGGCGGCGGTACGACCGCGGAGTTACTCGCGCTGGCCCGCGAGATCCGCACCGGCGTACGCGAGTCGACCGCGGTCACCCTGGTCAACGAACCCGTGATCGTCGGCGGCACGCTCTGAGCTACATGCGCATCGGCAGGGTGAGGACGCCGATCACCAGAAGGATGCTGCCGATGATGCCGAGGATGAACCCGGCCTGCGCAGGCCCGCGGCCGCCGACCTGACCGCCGGAGGCGTCGATCTCGTCCATCGCCTTCTTGCCGATGAACAACGCGAACGGCGCCGCGATCCCACAGAACAGGCCGACGATGCCGAGCACGAGTGCGGGAATCGCCCGCGGGTGGTTCTGGGGTGGCCCGACGGGGCCGGGCTCCTGGTACGCCATCGAGGTCTCCTCGCAGTCTGTTTCGGCGTCGGTGAAAGCGGACGGTCGGCAATACCCTGCCAGATCGGCACGCCCGACGCCCGGCTCGCGTGCCAACCGGCTCCGGGTCAAGCCTCGGTTGCGATCGCGATCCCGATCACGACCACGAGGACGGCCGCCGCCAACATGAGCAGGACGCTGGCGACGAGGCCGCAGATCCATCCGGCCGTCGCCAGCCCGCGACCGCCGAGCTCGCCGTTCGAGGCGTCGATCTCCCGGACCACCCGCAGGCCCTTGACCCAGGCCCACGGGCCCAGCACGATCGGCAGCCCGCAGACGAAGCCGCCGGCGAGGGCGATCACCCCGATGATCAGCGACTGGTTCGCCCCCGGGTGGTCGGGCGGTGGAGCCTTGTACGCGTAGGCCGGCGGCGGGTAGTAGCCGGGCGGGGGATAACCGGGCGGAGGGTACTGGGCGGACGGAGGTGGGTATCCGGCGTACTGGCCACCCTGACCCGGGGGAGCCTGCGGGTATCCCTGAGGTGGACCTCCCGGCTGGTTGCCGGTCTGCTCCGGGCCGGTCTGCTCTGGGCCGGTCTGCTCCGGGCCGGTCGGCTCTGGGCCGGTCTGCTCCGGGCCGGTCGGCTCTGGGCCGGTCTGGTCGCCGGACGTCGGTCCACGGTCGGGATCCGACGGGTCGCCGTACGGCGGCGGCGGTGGGTAGCTCATGGGCGAATCCTACGGTCAGGACGCCGGGTCACGGATCAGGCGCCGGCGAGGCCAGCGAGGCCGCCGGCGACGCCGAGGACGACGACCAGAGCGATGACGGCGATCAGCAGGATGGTGGCGATCAGGCCGCAGATGTAGCCCGCCTGCGCGAGACCCCGGCCACCGATCTGACCCCCCGACGCGTCGATGTCGTTCATCGCGTTCTTGCCGATCCTCCACGCGAACGGCCCGAGGAGCCCGCACACCACCAGGCTGAGAATCCCGAGCACCAGCGCCGTGGTCGCCCGTGGGTGATTCTGCGGTGGAGCGGGTGGGTAGCCCGGTTGTTGTGGGTACGACATCTGGTTCTTCCTCCCGTCTGTGCCTCGCCCGGCCATGCGAAGCCGGCTGGCCGGGCAACAGCATGTCAGATTCCCGGTCCACGGGGTGGGTCAACCCGACGAGGGCGGAGAGTTCAGCCAGCCGTCGATGCGTTCGAGTGCGGTCTTCTTCAGGTCCTCCGGAGCGTGGGAGGAGTTCACCGACATCCGGGCCAGCTCGGCCAGGGTGCGGTCGTCGAGTCCCTGTACCTCGCGCATGGCGGCGTACTGTGCGGCCAGCCGGGAGCCGAACAGCAGCGGGTCGTCCGCGCCCAGTGCCACCGGTATGCCGGCCGACAGCAGGGTGCGCAGCGGTACCTTCGTCAGGCTCGGATACACGCCGAGCGAGACGTTGGACGTGGGACAGACCTCGAGCGTCACCCCGCCGGCGGCCAGCCGGTCGACCAGGCGCGGATCCTCGACGCTTCGCACGCCGTGGCCGATGCGCGAGGCATGGAGAACGTCGAGACAGGACCACACGTTCCGTGGCCCGCCCAGCTCGCCGCCGTGCGGCACGCTGGACAGTCCGGCACGGTGGGCGATCCGGAACGCCCGCTCGAACTCGTCGGTCCGTCCGCGGCGTTCGTCGTTGGACAGCCCGAAACCGACGACGCCGCGTCCGGCGTACTGGGCGGCGAGCCGGGCCAGCGCGCGCGCGTCCAGCTGGTGCTTCGTGCGGTTGGCCGCGATCACCACGGCCATCCCCAGGCCGGTGCGTCCCGCGGCGTCCGCCGCGGCGTCGAGAACCAGCTCGGTGAACGCGGTGATCCCGTGGAACCTCGTGG
The DNA here is from genome assembly GCA_009377795.1 of Propionibacteriales bacterium. Taxonomy (GTDB): domain Bacteria; phylum Actinomycetota; class Actinomycetes; order Propionibacteriales; family Nocardioidaceae; genus WHTJ01. The sequence goes on from WHTJ01000067.1 coordinate 18,548, forward strand.
CGTACCCCGAGGGATCGACCTGGATCTCCAGCCATACCGAGCCGTCAGCCGCGTCGTCCTCGGCGGCCTCGCGAAGCAGGCGGCGCACGTCGTCCTCGGTGCGCAGTACCGAGCGGGCGACGTCGTACAACCGCTGGAACCGGAACCAGCCCTTCTCGTCGGCCGCGGACAGCCGGGGCGGCCAGTCCTCCCGCAGCGCGTCCGGAAGATGGATGCCGTCCCGGTCCGCGAGCTCGAGCAACGTTGAGTGGCGCATCGACCCGGTGAAGTGCAGGTGGAGATGCGCCTTGGGCAGCCGGCGTACGTCGCGCGCCGGGGGAGTGGCCCGATCCACTCAGGCCAGCCCTAGCCGAGCAGCTTCTGGATCCGGGCGACCCCTTCGGCGAGGTCGTCGTCCCCGAGCGCGTAGGACAGCCGCAGGTAACCCGGTGTGCCGAAGGCCTCGCCGGGCACCACCGCCACCTCCGCCTGGTCGAGGATCACCTCGGCGAGCTCCGCCGAGGTGGTGGGGGTCGCGCCGCCGATCTCGCGGCCGAGCGCGTCGCCGACCGACGGGTAGGCGTAGAACGCGCCCTTCGGCTCCGGACACACGAACCCGTCGATGTCGTTCAGCATGACGACGATCGTCTTGCGGCGGCGGTCGAAGGCCTCCCGCATCGTCACGACCGCGGACAGGTCTCCGCTGACCGCGGCGATGGCGGCCCGCTGGGAGACGTTCGCGACGTTGGAGGTCGCGTGCGACTGGAGGTTGGCTGCCGCCTTGACGACGTCCCGGGGTCCGATCATCCAGCCGACCCGCCAGCCGGTCATGGCGTACGTCTTGGCGACCCCGTTGACGACGACGCAGGTGTCGGCCAGCTCGGGAACCTCGACCGGCATGGACGCGGCGGTCGCTCCGGCGTACGTCAGGTGCTCGTAGATCTCGTCGGTGACCACCCAGACGCCGTTCTCCAGGGCCCACTGACCGATCGCCCGCACCTGCTCGGGCGGGTAGACCGCGCCGGTCGGGTTGGACGGCGAGCAGAACAGCAGCGCCTTCGTCCGGTCCGTGCGGGCCGCCTCCAGCTGCTCGACCGTCACCAGGTAGTCCTGGGACTCGGTCGCGACGATCTCGACCGGCCGTCCGCCGGCCAGGCGGACGGCCTCGGGATACGTGGTCCAGTACGGCGCCGGTAGCAGTACCTCGTCGCCGGGATCGAGCAGCGTGGCGAAGGCCTCGTACACCGCCTGCTTCCCACCGTTGGTCACCAGTACCTGCGCCGGATCGACGGCATATCCCGAGTCCCGCGCCGTCTTGTCGGCGATCGCCTGCTTCAGCTCGGGCAGGCCGCCGGCCGGGGTGTAGCGGTGGTTGCGCGGGTCGCGGGCCGCCTCCACGGCGGCCTCCACGACGTAGTCGGGCGTCGCGAAGTCGGGCTCGCCGGCCCCGAATCCGATCACCGGCCTTCCGGCCGCCTTGAGCGCCTTGGCCTTCGAGTCCACCGCGAGGGTCGCGGACTCGGCTATGCCGGCGATGCGTTGCGATATCCGGGCACGTTCGGTCATGGTGGCTATCGTTTCACCGCGGGACGGGGTACGGCGAACGGGTCCGGTCATCGGGCGCGTGGCGTTCCTCGGTTCGACCTCGGGGCGGCGACCCCGTACACTCGTTCTCTTGGTGGCTTCTGCACCGTAGATCGTCATGCCCGAATCCCCCTTCGGCGGGTCGGTCGGCGGGTGCGAGAAGTCGCATAGGGCAGTAGCTCAACTGGCAGAGCACCGGTCTCCAAAACCGAAGGCTGGGGGTTCGAGTCCCTCCTGCCCTGCAGGCCTGGTCTGCGGACCAGCTCCCGAGTCACACTAGGTACGACGACCGATCCGAGTAGATGAAGGTGGCATTGTGACGGAGACCCGCTCCGCAGCCTCGTCGCGCGACGGCGGGGGCGGCCGGCGCACGAGCCCGGCCACGTTCTACCGCCAGGTCGTCGCGGAGATGCGCAAGGTGGTGTGGCCCACCCGGCAGCAGCTCATCACCTACTTCTGGGTGGTGCTGATGTTCGTGCTGGTGATGATCGCGATCGTGTCGGCGCTGGACTACGTGCTCGGCAGGTTGATGTTCAGGATCTTCGGCTAAGCGAAGGCCGAGGCAGAGACGAGTGAAGGTGGCGGATCCAACAGTGTCGCAGCCGTTCGACGAGGTCCCCGACGAGGACCAGCTCGCACAGCAGTCTCCGGTCGAAGCTGTGCCAGCCGAACCGGCCGAGACCGCTGCCTCGGCTACCCCGGAGGACGCCGTCGACGTCGTCGACGACACCGCCGAGACCGCCGAGACCGCAGTCGAAGCGACCGCCGAGACCGCCGAAGCGTCCGAGCCCGCGGACGAGCCCGCCGGCGAGGCCGCGGCCGAGGTGGAAGCTCCCGCGGCCGATCCGCTCGAGGAGTTCCGGGAGCGGCTGCACTCGCAACCGGGTGACTGGTTCGTGGTGCACACGTACTCCGGGATGGAGAACCGGGTCAAAGCCAACCTGGAGAACCGCATCACCTCGCTCAACATGGAGGACTACATCTTCGAGGTGATCGTCCCCCAGGAAGAGGTCCCCGAGATCAAGAACGGCCAGCGCCGCCTGGTGCGGCGTACCGTCCTGCCGGGTTACGTGCTGGTCCGGATGGATCTCACCGACGAGTCCTGGTCGACCGTACGTCACACGCCGTCGGTGACCGGGTTCGTCGGGCACAGCCACCAGCCGGTGCCGTTGACTTTCGACGAGGTCGAGAACATGCTCGCACCGGCCGTCCAGCAGCAGGCCGAGGCGGCGCCCGAGGGCGCGGCCGCGAAGCCCGCGGCGAAGAAGCCGGTCGAGGTCACCGACTTCGCGGTCGGAGACTCGGTCATGGTGGTCGACGGCCCGTTCGCCACCCTGCACGCCACGATCACCGAGATGAATGCCGACGCCCAGCGGGTGAAGGCGCTCGTCGAGATCTTCGGCCGGGAGACGCCGGTCGAGCTCAGCTTCAACCAGATCCAGCGGGTCTGAGCCGAGTCCACCAGCACAGACCACGACACCCAGTACAAGGACCAGAAAAGACTATGCCTCCCAAGAAGAAGATCGCAGCCCTGGTGAAGGTGCAGCTGCAGGCCGGCGCGGCGACTCCGGCGCCTCCGGTCGGTACCGCGCTCGGACCGCACGGCGTCAACATCATGGAGTTCTGCAAGGCGTACAACGCCGAGACCGAGTCCATGCGCGGCAACGTCGTACCGGCCGAGATCACCATCTACGAGGACCGGTCGTTCAGCTTCATCACCAAGACCCCACCGGCCGCCGAGCTGATCAAGAAGGCGGCCGGGCTCTCGAAAGGCTCGCCGGAGCCGCATCGCGACAAGGTCGGCAAGCTCACCCAGGACCAGGTGCGCGAGATCGCCCAGACCAAGATGCCCGATCTCAACGCCAACGACGTCGAGGCCGCGATGAAGATCGTGGCGGGCACCGCCCGCTCGATGGGCATCACCACCGACTGACCCGAGACAACCCGGCAGAACCGAACACCCGCAACACGTGGCAGGGCAGCTGCAGCGCCCGTTCAGACCACACCTGGTACACACCTCGAAAGGAACCAGTCATGCAGCGCAGCAAGGCATACCGGACGACCTCGGAGAAGATCGACCCCTCCACGCTGTACGAACCGCGCGAGGCCCTCAAGCTGGCCAAGGCCGGCGCCACCGGGGGGAAGTTCGACCAGACCGTCGACGTCGCGATGCGGCTCGGCGTCGACCCCCGCAAGGCGGACCAGATGGTCCGCGGCACCGTCAACCTGCCGCACGGCACCGGCAAGACCGCGAAGGTCCTGGTCTTCGCCAGCGGTGACAACGCCGAGGCGGCCCGGGCCGCCGGTGCCGACCACGTCGGAGCCGACGAGCTGATCGAGAAAGTCAACGGCGGCTGGCTGGACTTCGACGCGGTGGTCGCCACCCCGGACATGATGGGCAAGGTCGGCCGCCTCGGCCGGGTGCTCGGCCCGCGCGGCCTGATGCCGAACCCGAAGACCGGCACGGTCACGACCGACGTCGGCAAGGCGGTCAGCGAGATCAAGGGCGGAAAGATCGAGTTCCGGGTCGACCGGCACGCGAACCTCCACTTCATCATCGGCAAGGCGTCCTTCTCCGAGCAGCAGCTGACCGAGAACTACGCGGCCGCGCTCGAGGAGGTCATGCGGCTCAAGCCGGCGAGCGCGAAGGGCCGCTACCTGAAGAAGGTGAGCGTGTCGACCACGATGGGGCCGGGCATCCCGGTGGACCACAACCGGACCCGCGAGATCAGCGCTCAGCCGTCCGGCAGCTGACCCGTCTCCCGTCCGGCAGCTGACCCGTCTCCCGTCCGGCAGCTGACCCGTTCTCCCGTCCAGCGGGCGCCCACCGGTGCGGACGACGTACGCTGGGAGTCGTATGCGTCGACAGGGAGGGCGAGGACGATGAACCTGACGCGACTTGGCGTCGTACTGGCGGCGGGAGCACTGGTGACGGCCGGGTGCGGGGTCTCTCAGGACGTCGCGGACAGCGACCTGACCGCGACCAGCTTCGGGTCGTCGGTCCTCGAAGCGCAGGAGAAGGCCGGGACGGCTCATGTCATCGTCACCGCGCGGACCGGCGGCCTCGAGCCAGAGCTGGAGGGCGACGTCCGGGTCGTGAAGGGCGACGAGGCGGCGGACCTGTCGGTCTCGGCGGAGCCGGTGACCGGCGGCCGGTTGATCATCGTGGACCAAGTGCTTTACCTGCAGCTTCGCGGCCTCACCCCGCAGGGCACGTATGCGAAGGCGGATCCGCGGGATCCCGACGACGCCGCGGGGCAGTTCATCGGCGAGCTGCTGAGCCGGGTCGATCTGAGCAACCCGATCCGGATGTTCAAGGCGGTGGAGAGCGTCGAGCGGGGCGGTGTCGAGCGGCTCGACGGCGTCGACACCCGCAAGTACACCGTGACCATCGACCCGCGGAAGGCGGCGCGGGCGCTCGGGTTCGGTGCCCGTGACCTCGGCTCCGGACCGGAGAAGCCGATCGAGTACGACGTGTGGGTCGACGGCGACGACCTGGTGCGCAAGATCGACTTCGACACCAGGGGACTGCACGTCACCGTCGTATTCACCGACTGGGGCAAGGACGTCGACATCTCCGCGCCGCCCGCCGACCAGGTGAGGGACCGTCCGCTGATCTCCGGGTGACCGCCGGACCTGGGTGACTGTCGGCCCTGGGTGACCGCCGGCGCTGGGTGACCATCGGCCGATTTGTGCGTACGCCGGCCGGCCCCGTACCCTGTATCGCGCCGAAGACCGCCGGTTGCCGACGTCCCAGGACGCCGGCCGAAGGTCCCGCATCGTCGGGCGGCCTGCGCAGGTGAGACGAGACGACGATCCGCGCCTCAGGCGCGAGTCCCGACGCCCCGTGCGCCTGCGCGAGGGCGTTTTTTCATGCGGCCGGGCGGTCGGGACGCACCGTGCATGTACGGAAGGAGAGACATGGCGCGGCCGGACAAGGCAGCAGCCGTCGCCGAGCTCGCGGAGGAGTTCCGCAGCTCACCAGGCGCCGTGCTGACCGAGTACCGCGGACTCACCGTGAAGCAGCTGCAGGAACTGCGGCGGACCCTCGGTGAGGACGTCCACTACACCGTGGTGAAGAACACTCTGACCATGCTCGCCGCCAAGGAAGCAGGCGTCGACGCGTTCGACGGCATGTTCACCGGTCCCTCGGCCATCGCCTTCATCAAGGGCGACCCGGTGGAGGCGGCGAAGGGACTGCGTGACTTCGCCAGGACGAAC
>WHTJ01000170.1 GCA_009377795.1 Propionibacteriales bacterium
GCGCATGGTTGTCGTGGAGGTGGTCATGGATACCGATGAGTTGACCGACGGCTATGACGTGGTGGTGGTCGGCGGTGGTGCCGCCGGGCTGAGCGGCGCGCTGATGCTGGCCAGAGCGCGGCGCTCGGTGGTGGTGATCGACGCGAGCGCTCCGCGCAACGCCCCGGCCGCGGGGGTGCACGGGCTGCTGGGCCTGGACGGGATCCCACCGGCGGAGTTGCTGGATCGCGGTCGGGCCGAGGTCCGCGGGTACGGCGGTCAGGTGGTGGCCGGGGAGGTCATCTCGGCGACCCGGGACGCCGAGGGGTTCGACGTGGCGCTGGCCGACGGCCGGGCGGTCCGTACGCGCCGGTTGCTGGTGGCCACGGGGCTGGCCGACGAGCTTCCGGACATACCGGGACTGCGGGGTCGCTGGGGTCGGGACGTGCTGCACTGTCCGTACTGCCACGGTTGGGAGGTCCGCGACCAGGCGATCGGCGTACTGGCCACCGGGCCGCTGTCGGTGCACCAGGCGTTGCTGTTCCGTCAATGGAGCGCCGATGTCACGTACTTCTCGCACACCATGCCGCCGCCGTCCGACGAGCAGGCCGAGCAGCTGGCCGCCCGCGGCATCAGCGTGGTGACCGGCGAGGTGGCATCCCTGGAGATCGTCGAGGACCGCCTCGTCGGAGTACGGCTGGCCGACGGCACGGTGGTCGGCCGCGAGGTGCTGGCGGTCTCGCCGCGGATGACGGCGCGCGCTGCCTTCCTGGCGGCGCTCGGACTGCGGCCGGCGGAGCACCCCAGTGGGGTCGGTGAGGATATCCCCGCCGACGCGGACGGGCGTACCGAGGTCCCTGGGGTGTGGACCGCGGGCAACGTCACCGATCTGGCCGCGCAGGTCGGTGCCGCCGCATCGGCCGGCGCCGCCGCGGCGGCCCAGATCAACTTCGACCTGGTCGCGGAGGAGACCCGTCAGGCGGTCGCCGCCCACCGGGACCTGCTCCCGGTCGAGCTCAGTGACGCATGAATGCCGGGCGTCAGGAGTAGTCGGCCCACAGCCGCCGCTCGGCTCCGTCGACGGTGACGTATCCGCCGTACGGCAGGATCCATTGCGGCCGGGTGTGACCGAAGGGTACGCCGACGACCACGACGGCTTCGGAGTTGTAGCGCTGCACGGTCGTGATCGCCATGTCGCGCTGCTCCGCCCGGAGTTCAGCACGTTCCTGGGCGCTCGGGTGCACCTCGAGGCTCGACGTGGGCGGGCGCGCCACCACCACGGCGTCCACGGCCGGCAGCACGCCGCGCTCACCCAGTGACCGCAGGATCCAGCCGAATTCCCGGGCCGGGATGAGCTCCTCCGAGGTCTCGATAAGCAGGACTCCGCCCTGCAGAACCGACGGGTCGGCCGGGAAACGCCCAGCCGTCAGCACCCATTGCAGGACCTCTGCACAACCGCCCCAGGTTCGACCGGTCGCAGACTTCGCCGGACCGGCCCAGGTCCAGGGCTCGGTCGGCTCGCGGTCGCCGTACTCGGTCAGCGCCGCCGGGTCCTTCCAGTCCTTTCCGATGTCCTCCGACGCTCCTGGTTCGGTGATCTCGAGCCGTTCCCCCGTCAGCACGGCCGCACGCAACGACTGCGCGTGCACCTGATCGACCTCGGGCCCTGGGCCCAGGTGGACCTGTGTGGAGCCGCCGTAGAACCCGGCGATTCCGAGGTTCCAGAGCCAGTTGAGCACGTTCGTGTTGTCGCTGTAGCCGAGGAACGGCTTCGGGTCGGCCCGGATCGTGTCGGGCTCGAGGTGCGGGACGACGGTGATCTGGTCCTCGCCGCCGATCGTCGCCAGCACCGCTCGGATCTCCGGATCGCCAAATGCGGCGTTGAGGTCGGCCGCCCGGTCCCGCGCGGACGAGCCAAGTCGACGGGTCGTGGGGTACTCGACCGGCACCAGCCCGGTGACCTCCACGAGGCGTTTCAAGGCCTGCTCGTGGACCTCCGGTGCGAAACCAGGGGCGGCGAAGGACGGGGAGATCACCGCGACCTTCTCCCCTGGGGTGGCCTTGCGGGGGGCGACGATGGGTGGCTGCACGGGAACAGTCAATCGTCAGCGGCAGCCCGCGTCACCCCATTTCTCGGCGCGAAGAATGTGGGCCGCTATTTCTACCAGCCGACCGTGGTGACCAACGTGAATGGCTCAGAGCAGGCGGTGCATGATGTGCAGCCCGACGTACCCGTGAACCGGGTGATGGAACGCCTCCGGAACCGTGGTCAGCACGTCGAACCCGAGCGAGCGCCAGAGTCCGACGGCCCGGGTGTTCGTCTCGACGACCGCATTGAACTGCATCGCCCGATAGCCGTCGGCACGCGCCAGTTCGAGCACCCGCTCGCCCAGGGCACGCCCTGCACCGTGTCCGGATCGGGACGGGTCGACCATGAAGCTCGCGGTCGCGACGTGGGCGGCCGGGCCGCCGTGGTTGGGCCCGGTCACCGCCGTACCGACCACCCTGTCGACGTCGTCGACCGCGACGACGGTCCGGGCCGGCGGTCCGGCGTACCAGATCGCACGCGCCGCCTGCTCGCCGATGTCGCGGTCCCAGCTGAAGGTCTCGCCCTCGGCCACGATTCGGCGCATGAACGCCCAGATCGCGGGCCAGTCGTCGTCGGTCGCGTCCCTGATCTTCATGGTGCACAGCATGGCTGGCCGGTCGGTGGGCCGCCAGCCGGATTCTCGGGGTCGACTCAGGGGTCTCCCCGACGAATTCGGTTGCGCGCGCGGCCATACTCGGGACCGGGGTGTCGGGGCCTGATGACCGAGGGTGGTGACCTGTACGTGAGCGTGAGTCCGGCGTACGTCGCCGAACGCCGCCACATCGAGGCGTACGTCGCCGAGCTGCGCGCCGTCTTGCGTGGGCCACGCCGAGTGAAGAGCGACATGCTCGCTGAGGCCCGGGACAGTCTCATCGACGCCGCCGAGGCGTACCAGCGATCCGGACTCGACCGGCCCGATGCCGAGCATCGGGCAGTGGCGGAGTTCGGCGAGATCGCCGAGATAGCACCGGGCTACCAGGCCGAGCTCGGATTGGCCCAGAGCCGGCGTACCGCCTTCGTCGTGCTCGCGATGCTCCTCGTGCAGGCCGTGTTCTGGGACAACCTCTTGCCGCTGGTGTTCTCTCGCCAGCCGCTGCCGATTGAGCCGGGTTCGCCCGCCGCGACCGTGGACGTGGCCGTGGAGTGGTCGGGCACTGCCTGCGTGGTGGCCATGCTGGCCGTACTGGTCGTCGGCGGGGTCGGCTCGCGCTACTTGCGTCTCGGGAATCGGTTCGTGCGCGCGACCGGGATACTCGGGCTGATCATCTGTGGGACGCTTGTCGTGGGCGGTGGACTGATCACGGTGTTGAGTCCGACGACCGCCCAGGCGTCGACGTTCGAGGTCGCCTTGCCACTGCTGGTGTTCCTCGCGTTGCCGGTCGCCTGGATCGTCCGGTCGTCGCGGCGATGTCTCGTGCTCGCCTGATCCGGTTCCCTTAACGCCGAGATTGCAGTTGTGATCGGTCCGGGGCGACCACAACTGCAATCTCGGCGCGAGTGCCGTCCAGCGTGGCGAGAAATGGCTGATGTCTCTGAGATTTGGCGACCAGTCCGCGCCACGCAACGTACGACCGCGGCCAGATGTGCAGTCTCGGTGCGAGGGGGGCGGCCAGATGTGCAGTCTCGGTGCGAGGGGGGCGGGTGTTCAGGAGCCGGTGGCGGGCTTGAGCACTTGCTCGACCACGGACGCGAACTCGACCCACGCCGAGCGCTCGGTGGCGAGCATGCGCCGGCCGGCCGCGGTGAGCTGGTATGTACGCCGCCTCCGGCCACTCACAGTCGACCATTTGCTGCGCACGTGGCCGGCCCGCTCCAGCCGGCGCAGTGCGGGATAGAGCGTGCCGGTGGGCAGATCGAGAGCTCCGCCGCTTCGCCGCACCAGCGCCTCCATCACGGCGTACCCGTGCAGCGGCTCGTGCTCGATCACGGAGAGGATCAGGGCGTCCAGGTGTCCCCG
>WHTJ01000068.1 GCA_009377795.1 Propionibacteriales bacterium
GGCCGCGCGGGCGGCCCGCAGCATCGCGATCCCGGCGTCCAGGGTGGCGATCCGAGTCTCATCCGGTTGCAGACCGAGGTTCTCGACACCGCGTGCGAGCCCACCGAGCCAGGCCCGGTCTGGCCCTCCCGTCGCCGGCGTGTTGGTCGAAGACATGTTCGAACATTACCTGTTCAGGTGTTTGTTGACAAGCGCCTTTTCTGTTTTGTGGAAGGAAATTCCGTCACCAGGCTGTGGATAACCGGCCGCCGTACCAGAGCGGTGGACACAAACCGGCCCTGCTGGTCACCGGTGACTTGTCATAGTGGGAGCACGATGTACACGCTGCTCATGCGAATCCTCGCCGCCCTCGCGATGGCCGCCGCGCTCGTCGCGTGCTCGCCGTCCGAGGACTCCGGCGACTCCGACGAGGCCGGCTCTGGACGGGCGGAGCAGGCCGAACCCGACGGTACCGGCGCGCAGCCGGAGTCTGGCTCCGGCGAGTCGGACGGGTTGACCGCCGAGCCGCCGCCCACGAGCTGGGGACCGACCGGCGAGGAGGTGCTGCGGGCCCGGGAGGCCGTAAGCCGGATGAGCCTTGAGGAGAAGGCCGGCCAGGTGATCGTCGCCCGCTACACCGGCACGTCTGCCCCGGTCGACCTGGTGAGCACCTACCACCTCGGCGGCGTGATCGTGATGAGCGAGAACGTCACCACGGTCGAGGCCGTACGCCGGTCCAACCAGGCGCTGCAGGCGGCCGACGACCGCGAATGGCCACTGTTCATCGGGGTCGACCAGGAGGGCGGGCTCGTCGACCGGCTCGAGTCGCCGATAACGCCGTTCCCGTCGCTGATGACGTATGGCGCCGCCGGACGCCGCGACCTGGCCCGCGAGGCCGCCCGGGCCAGCGGAACGGAGCTGCGAGCCGCCGGGTTCACGGTCGTGTTCGCCCCGGACGCCGACGTCACGATCGGGCCGGGCGACCCCACCATCGGATCCCGGTCGGCCGGGAGCGATCCGGACCGGGTGAGCGCCGTGGTCACGGCCGCGGTCCGGGGCTATCGCGAGTCGGGGATCGCGCCGGTGGTCAAGCACTTCCCCGGACACGGCAGCGTGACGACCGACAGCCACCTCGGGCTCCCGGTGCAGGGGGCCTCCCTGCCGCAGCTGCGCCGGCGTGATCTCGAGCCGTTCGCCGCCGCGATCGAGACCCGAGCGCCCGCCGCGATGATCGGCCACCTCGCCGTTCGCACTCTCGACGACGACACCCCGGCCACGCTCTCCCGCCCGGTCGTCACCGGGCTGCTGCGGGACCGGCTCGGCTTCGACGGGCTGACGATCACCGACTCGATGGAGATGGGCGCGATCATCGAGGGTTACGGGACGGGCGCGGCCGCCGTACGCGCGCTGCAGGCCGGAAACGACGTCGTACTGATGCCCGCCGACACGGCCGCCGCGCACGGCGCCATCGTCGACGCGGTCCAGGACGGCCGGCTCAGCGAGCGGCGGCTCGACGAGGCCGCCGCCCGGGTGGTCGCGCTGATGCTGCATGGCGGCGCGCGGGACGACACGCCCCGGCCGGGCACCATCGGCTCGCACGGGCCGGTGTCGTATCGCGCCTCCAAGGCGGCCGTGACCGTGGTCGAGGGCCCGTGCTCGGGCCGGCTGGTGGGAAAGTCCGTCGTGGTGTCGGGCGACCCGGCCGTCGTGCCCCGGTTCAAGGCCTCCGCGGCGGCCGCCGGGTTGTCGACGTCCGGTGGTACGTCGGTGGTGCTGCTGGGGTACGGCGCGAAGCGGGCGGAGGGCGACGTGGTGGTGACGACGGACGCGCCGTACGCCCTGGGAGACAGCGACGCACCGGTGAAAATCGCGACGTACGGCGACACGCCCGGCGCGATGCGGGCCTTGGTCGACGTCCTGATCGGGAAGGCCCGCGCACCCGGACGGTTGCCGGTGCCGGTCGACGGCGTCAGCCGGCGGGGATGCTGAGCGGCTCCACCAGCAGGGCGACCGCGCGCCGCCCGTGCCGGGACAGGACGAGCGTGGCCGCCCGGCTTCCACGCAGGCCCAGCCGCCTTCGCAGCAGCTCCGGAGTGACCTGGACACCGCGCTTCTTGATGGTCAGCGGGCCGACGTCGCGCGCCCTCAGGGCGGCCCGCAGCGCCTTCTCCCGGTACGGCAGCTCCTCGATCACCCGGTACCCGCGGGCGAACGGTGTGGTCACCGGGTGGTCGGCGCAGACGAACGCGATGTGCGGATCGAGCAGGGTCCCGCCGACCCGCGCCGCCACCGCGCCGACCAGTCCGGCCCGGATCACCGCGGCATCCGGCTCGTAGAGCACCGGGCGGACGGGGCCGGCCGGAGACACCCTGTCCTCCTCGTCGGTGAGCGCGTGACCACCGGGCAGCAGGGTCGCGCGCCGCCGGGCCGCGGCGAGCCCGGGCGACCACACGGCGGCCTCCTTCAGGTCGCCGTCCAGGCTGACCCACTCGATCTCGGCGCCGTCCGGTCCCGCGTCGCGGGGCACGGCCGGGCCGGTCTTCACGCACCCGTCGCCGTCCCGGAGGATGTCCTCGGCGAAGGACCAGGGGGGTGTGTACGCCGAGGGATCGAGGGTGCGGCCCCGTTCGTCGCGCCGTGCCGGATCGAGGAAGAAGCCGTCGGAGCCTCCGACATCGGTCTCGGTCACGTCGCCGGCCCGCAGCTCGCCCGGCAACCCGAGCGCCGCGAGGTTGGCCCGGGCGATCATCACCCGGAGCGGATCCCGGTCCATGCCGGTGACCGTGATCCCGGTCCGCGCCAGCGCGATCAGGTCGCCGCCGATGCCGCAGCCGAGGTCGACGACCGTGGAGAGCCCGGATTCGCGGAACCGGGCCGCCCGGTGGGCGGCCACCGGACCGGAGGTGGCCTGTTCGAGGGCCTCGGGGGTGAAGTACATGACGGCGGCGTCCGCACCGAACTTCGCGGCCGCGCGCCGGCGCAGCGCGGTCTGGGTGAGCGCGGCCGACACCAGACCGGGGTCGTGGTCGCGGCGCAGCCGCGCGGCCACGGCGAGCTCGTCGAGCTCGCCGGTCTCGTCGTACTCTCGGCTCAGCCGGTCGAGCAGCCCCTGCCCCGCGGGCGTGAGGAGCGCGGTGAAGTCCTGCGGGCGCACACCGCATTGTGGCAGCGTCGCGGCGGATTGGCACTCGGGTTGACCGAGTGCTAATCACGGCATAGATTGGCTGTTGGCACTCTCATACCGAGTGTGCTAGCGCGATCTCGCTCACGGCACCCGCGACGACGTGAGTTCGGATCGCATCCCCAACACGAACATTCTCTCGTCCCTGGAAAGGGGAGGTCGACAAGTGTCGGTCAACATCAAGCCGCTCGAGGACCGGATCGTCGTTTCGGCGCTCGAGGCCGAGGAGACCACCGCCTCCGGTCTCGTCATCCCGGACACCGCCAAGGAGAAGCCACAGGAGGGCGAGGTTCTGGCGGTCGGCCCAGGTCGCGTCGACGACAACGGCAACCGGGTGCCGCTCGACGTCGCCGTCGGTGACAAGGTCATCTACAGCAAGTACGGCGGTACCGAGGTGAAGTACGCCGGTGAGGATTACCTCATCCTGTCCGCCCGCGACGTCCTCGCGGTCATCGACAAGTGACCCAGTAGCCACCCATACGACGCACATCAACACCGCCCCGGGCGGCCCTCTGGGGCCCTCGGGGCGATGTCCTGAAGGGAAGCAACCCCTATGCCCAAGATCCTGGAGTTCGACGAGAACGCCCGGCGCGCGCTGGAGCGCGGCGTGGACGCCCTCGCCAACACCGTCAAGGTGACGCTCGGCCCCAAGGGGCGATACGTCGTCCTCGACAAGAAGTGGGGAGCTCCGACCATCACGAACGACGGCGTCACCGTGGCTCGTGACGTCGAGCTGGACGACCCGTTCGAGAACCTCGGCGCACAGCTGGCCAAGGAGGTCGCCACCAAGACCAACGACATCGCCGGTGACGGCACCACCACCGCGACGGTCCTGGCGCAGGCGATGGTCCACCGGGGCCTGCGCGCCGTCGCCGCCGACGCCAACCCGATGGGCCTCAAGCGCGGCATCGACGCCGCCGTCGAGGCGGTCGTCGACTTCTTGAGCAAGAGCGCCCGCGAGGTCGAGTCGACAGAGGACATGGCGCACGTCGCCACGATCTCGGCCCGGGACTCGCGGATCGGCGAGCTGATCGCCCAGGCGTTCGACAAGGTCGGCAAGGACGGCGTGATCACCGTCGAGGAGTCCCAGACCCTCGGTACGCAGCTCGAGTTCACCGAAGGCATGCAGTTCGACAAGGGCTACATCTCGCCGTACATGGTCACCGACGCCGAGCGCATGGAGGCCGTACTCGAGGACGCCCACATCCTGCTGGTGCAGGGCAAGATCTCGGCCATCAACGAGCTGCTGCCGCTGATGGAGAAGGTCGTGCAGGCCGGCAAGCCGCTGTTCATCGTCGCCGAGGACGTCGAGGGCGAGGCGCTGTCCACGCTGGTGGTGAACAAGATCCGCGGCACGTTCACCTCGGTCGCGGTCAAGGCCCCGGCGTTCGGCGACCGGCGTAAGGCCATGCTGCAGGACATCGCCACCCTGACCGGTGCCCAGGTGGTGTCTCCCGACGTGGGCCTCAAGCTCGACCAGGTCGGTCTCGAGGTGCTCGGGCAGGCCCGCCGGGTCGTCGTCACGAAGGACGACACCACGATCGTCGAGGGTCACGGCAAGGAGGACGAGGTCCAGGCCCGGGTGGCGCAGATCAAGGCGGAGATCGAGTCCACCGACTCCGACTGGGACCGGGAGAAGCTTCAGGAGCGGCTGGCCAAGCTGGCCGGTGGCGTCTGCGTGATCCAGGTCGGGGCGGCCACCGAGGTGGAGCTGAAGGAGAAGAAACACCGCATCGAGGACGCCGTGTCCGCGACGCGGGCGGCGATCGAGGAGGGCATCATCGCCGGTGGCGGGTCCGCACTCGTGCACGCCGCCGCGGTGCTGAAGGACGACCTGGGGCTCAGCGGTGACGAGGCCGCGGGCGTCCGCGTCGTCCGGTATGCGCTCGACGAGCCGTTGCGCTGGATCGCCGAGAACGGCGGCGAGCAGGGCTACGTCGTCACGGCCAAGGTTCGCGAGGCTGGTCCCGGTCGTGGGTACGACGCCCTGACCGGGCAGTACACGGACCTGGTCGAGGCCGGAATCCTCGACCCGGTGAAGGTCACCCGCTCCGCGGTCGCGAACGCCGCGTCGATCGCGGCCATGTTGCTCACCACCGAGACGCTCGTGGTGGACAAGCCGGAGGAAGAGGACGTGCCCGAGGCCGCCGGCCACGGGCACGGCCACTGAGTTCCTCTGGTCGCTACGCCCGGGAGGTGTCGTCTCCGCCCGGGCGCTCCTACGTCGCGCCTTCTACGCCCGACCACGCCCGACCACGCCCGAGACGACACCTCCCGGCTCCGCCCGACCGTGGGGCGCCGCCCGTGGCCGGCGGCGCTCACGGGGAGCTGAGCTGGCGCGCGAGACTTTCGCTCGCTGGCCTCATAGGCAACAATGGCTCCCGTTGTCTCGATGACCCAAGCCAGGGGGTAACGCATGGTCGCAGGCGCGGCACGGATCGAGGGAGACGTCGCCCTCGGCGATCTTGCGGCGCAGGCTCAGGCCGGCGACGCGGATGCGGCCGCCGATCTGCTGGAGCGGGTGCGCACGCAGGCTCATCGTTACTGCCGCGCCCGGCTCGCGAGCTACGCCGACGGCCTGCACAACGCCGACGACGTCGCTCAGGAGGTCTGCTTGGCGGTTTTGTCCGCGTTGCCCGGGTACGACGCCCGGGGTAAGCCGTTCGAGGCGTTCGTGTACGGCATCGCGGCGCACAAGGTGGCCGACGCGCAGCGCCACCTGGCGCGAGCTCCCCGCCCCACCGAGGAGCTGCCCGACGGCGTCGACTCGACCCCCACGCCCGAGGAGCGCGCTCTCGACTCCGCCGACGTGCAGCACGCCATGACGCTGCTCGACGAGCTGCCCGAGCGGTTGCGCGAGGTGGTCGTGCTGCGGGTGGCCGCGGGCATGTCCGCAGAGGAGACCGGGCGGTCCCTGGGGATGTCGGCCGGCGCCGTACGCGTGGCCCAGCATCGGGCACTGAACCGATTGCGGGAGCTCGCCCGCTCGAAGGGGGGTCGTCATGGCTGACATGCACGACGTCCTGCGCGACGACCAGCTGATCGAGGCGATGGCGAACCGGCTCGATGTGGTCAGCGAGGATCCCGCGGTCATGGCGCTGGCCGCGCTGGCCGACTTCGTCGACGAGACCCCGCTTCCGGACACGCTGCTCGAACCGCAGCCGGTGCCGCCGGTCACGCCCGTGGCGCCGTTGGTCGTGGATGACAACCGGGAGCGGCGGTACGCCGTACGCTCCCTGGCCGTGGCGGTCACGGCGGCCGCGACCCTGTCCATGGGCGGCGTCTCCGCGGTGGCGACCGGAGATCCGTGGTTGCCCGCGAAGGCGGTCTTCGAGCAGCTCAAGGACCTGCAGAACACCCGGCCCGACTCCGGTGACTCGACCGACGGCGAGGTGCCGGTGACCGGGGACGAGGTGACCGAAGGAGTGCCGCTTCCGACGCCCTATGAGACGTACCCGCCCGAATCGGCCGAGGGCATCGTGGTATCCGACGATTCGGCGACCGACCCGGGGCCCGCGCGCGACCCGGGTTCGGACCAGCTCGAGCCCGCCGGCCGGGCCGGACCGGCCGAGGGCGCTCCGCGGTCAGGCCGGGCGGACGACCGGGCCGGAGAGAAGGGCGATCCCGACACGAGCGCCACCGGACGGCAGGATCAGGAGACGGCCGGTCGTCCCGAGATGACCGAGTCCGGCTCCGAAGACATGGGCTCTGGTTCCGGCGACACCACGGGCTCGGAGGAGACGGAGGGCTCCGGCGAGACCTCGGAGAACGACGGTGAGACGACCGACGGCGAGACGACCGACGGCGAGACCACGGGCGAGACCAGCGAGGGCGACTCGACGAGCGACGGGCTCGAGGACGCCGAGACCGACGCCAACGTGACCACCGACGACACCGAGAGCACCGACGGCACCGAGAGCACGAGCGGCGACGCCGCCGCGGCCGAGACCGACGGCACCGAGAGTGCGGCCATGTCCACGCCGTACTACATGCCGCCGGAGATGCCCGGCGGCACGACCCCCGTGCTGGTCTACCCGACGGATACCGCGAGCGGCGGATAACGGAACCGACGCCACGACCGGCGGGTGACCGCCACGGCACGACCGCTCCGAGATCCGCAGGAACGCGCGTCGCGCATCGATCCGGCTCGGCCCGGCGGTGCGCCGATGAGGCTCCGCATCACCGCGGGCCGGTACGCTGGACGGACACCCTGACCGGCCGCGCGCGGGATCTTGAGAAGGAGCAATGGACACGACTCCCCACATTGCCGAGGGGCTGACCTTCGACGACGTACTTCTGCTGCCTGGTGAATCCGACGTGGTTCCCAGCGAGATCGACACCTCGAGCCGGGTGTCTCGCCGGATCTTCGTCCTGACCCCACTGCTGTCGAGCGCCATGGACACCGTCACCGAGGCCCGGCTGGCGATCGCCATGGCCCGCCAGGGCGGCCTCGGGGTGTTGCATCGCAACCTCTCGATCGAGGACCAGGTCCAGCAGGTCGACCTGGTGAAGCGCTCCGAGGCGGGAATGGTCGCGCGGCCGTTCACCATCGGTCCGGACGCGACCGTGAGCGACGCCGACACGCTGTGCGCGCGGTACCGCATCTCCGGCGTTCCGGTGGTCGACGAGGCGGGCCGGTTGCTGGGCATCGTCACCAACCGCGACATGCGGTTTGAGACCGACCGGTCGACGCCCGTCCGCGAGGTCATGACCCCGATGCCGCTGGTGACCGGCACCGAGGGCATCCGCTCGGACGACGCGATGGCGTTGCTGCGCCGGCACAAGATCGAGAAGCTGCCGCTGGTCGACGACCAGGGCGTGCTCACCGGCCTCATCACGCTCAAGGACTACGTCAAGCGGGACCAGTTCCCTAACGCCACGAAGGACGCCAGCGGCCGGCTGGTCGTCGGCGCCGCGGTCGGGTTCTTCGGTGAGGCGTGGGACCGCTCGATGGCCCTGGTCGACGCCGGGGTGGACGTGCTCGTGGTCGACACGGCGCATGGGCACACCAGCGGCGTGATCGAGATGGTTCGGCGGCTCAAGAAGGAGCCCGCCGTGGCGCACGTCGACGTCGTCGCCGGGAACGTCGCCACCCGGGAGGGTGCGCAGGCGCTGGTGGACGCGGGTGCGGACGGCGTCAAGGTGGGTGTCGGTCCCGGTTCGATCTGTACGACCCGGGTCGTGGCCGGCATCGGCGTACCGCAGGTGACCGCGATCCAGGATGCGGCGCAGGCGTGCCGGCAGGCCGGAGTGCCGGTGATCGGCGACGGCGGCCTGCAGTACTCCGGCGACATCGCCAAGGCGATCGTGGCCGGCGCCGACACCGTGATGCTCGGGTCCCTGTTGGCCGGCTGCGAGGAGAGCCCGGGCGACCTGGTGTTCATCAACGGCAAGCAGTTCAAGTCCTATCGCGGCATGGGCTCGCTCGGCGCGATGAGGTCGCGCGGCGGCCAGGAGTCGTACTCCAAGGACCGCTACTTCCAGGGCGACGTCAACCAGGACGACCAGCTCGTGCCCGAGGGCGTCGAGGGCCAGGTGCCGTATCGGGGCCCGCTGGCCGCGGTCGCACAGCAGCTCGTGGGCGGGCTGCGGCAGTCGATGTTCTACTGCGGCGCTAGCACGATCGCGCAGTTGATGGAGCGCGGCCGGTTCATCCGGATCACTGCCGCGGGGCTCAAGGAGAGCCATCCGCACGACATCCAGATGACCGTCGAGGCCCCGAACTACTCTCGCCGGTAGTCTGCTCTGGTGGAGATCGAGATCGGGCGCGCCAAGCGCAGCCGACGAGCCTTCTGGTTCGACGACATCGCGGTGGTACCCAGCCGGCGTACGCGAGACCCCGAGGAGGTCTCGGTGGCCTGGCAGATCGACGCCTACCGGTTCGAGATCCCGGTGATGGCCGCGCCGATGGACAGCGTGATGTCTCCGCACACGGCGATCGAGTTCGGCCGTCACGGCGGCCTCGGGGTGCTGGACCTCGAGGGTCTGTGGACCCGCTACTCCGACCCGGCGTCCCTGCTCGAGGAGGTCCGTGGGCTGGAGGACGATCAGGCCACCGCGCGGCTGCAGGAGATCTACGCCGAGCCGATCAAGCCCGAGCTGATCGCCGAACGGCTTCAGGAGATGCGGGACGCGGGCGTGACGGTCGCCGGGGCGTTGTCCCCGCAGCGCACCAAGCAGTTCGCCAAGATCGTGGTCGACGCGGGCGTCGACCTGTTCGTGATCCGGGGTACGACGGTCTCCGCCGAGCACGTGTCGAGTCAGGCCGAGCCGCTGAACCTGAAGGAATTCATCTACGAGCTCGACGTGCCCGTGATCGTGGGCGGGTGCGCGACGTACCAGGCGGCCCTGCACCTCATGCGCACCGGTGCGGCCGGCGTGCTGGTCGGGTTCGGCGGCGGCTCCGCGCACACGACCCGCAAGGTGCTCGGCGTATCGGTCCCGATGGCGACCGCGGTCGGGGACGTCGCGGCGGCCCGGCGAGACTACCTCGACGAGTCCGGCGGGCGGTATGTGCACGTGATCGCGGACGGGTCCGTCGGCCGGTCCGGCGACATCGCCAAGGCGATCGCGTGCGGCGCCGACGCGGTCATGGTGGGCTCGCCGCTGGCCCGCGCCGCGGAGGCACCCGGTGGCGGTTACCACTGGGGCGCGGAGTCCTGGCATCCGGATCTCCCGCGCGGCGAGCGGGTGAATGTCGGCACGGTCGGTTCGTTGTCGGAGATCCTGTTCGGGCCGTCGAGGGTCTCCGACGGCACGATGAACATCATCGGCGCGCTGCGGCGGGCGATGGCGACGACCGGCTACACCGAGCTCAAGGAGTTCCAGCGGGTCGAGGTCGTCGTTCAGTGACCGCCGGGTCTTAACCGACGCCCGCCCCTCCCGGGTTCAGCATCGGGATGGGTGTTTGCTATGCGTGGTCGGGTTGTAGGCGAAGCGTTATCGGCCCTGAGGGCCGTGGAGCCGGTCGCCGTACTCGCGAGCTTTTCTCGGTGGACGCCACCGTTCCCGATCGATGACGCCCGCATCCCGCGACCCGATCCCGCGAACCGCGCAAGGTGGCCGGACCCTGCTCCCGGCCGCCTTGCGTTACCCACGGGTAGCCAGCGGATGACAACCTACGTACCCTCGGTATATGACTGCTCCCCTCGGCTCCTCCACGACCGGCCCGGCCGACCCGGCGGTTGACCCGACCGCGACGTACGCCGTCGATCCCGCGCTCGCCCGCAGACTGACCTCCCGGCTCATCGCGACGTCCGGGGAGACCGCGCAGACGCACGCGCCGTTCACCGGGCAGCCGATCGCCACCCTGCCGCTGTCCGGCCCGGACGACGTGGTCACCGCGTTCGAGCGCGCGCGGGCTGCGCAGCGGCGGTGGGCGTCCACTCCGCTGGAGCATCGCGCGGATGCCCTGCTCCGCCTGCACGACCTGGTGCTCGACCGGCAGGACGACATCCTCGACCTCGTCCAGTGGGAGTCCGGCAAGGTCCGCAAGCACGCGTTCGAGGAGGTCGCGCACGTCGCGATGACCTGCCGCTACTACGCGCGGACGGCCGCACGCCACCTGGCGCCGGCCCGGTCGCTCGGGTTGTTCCCCGGATTGACCAGGGCGGACGTCAACCGGGTCCCGAAGGGTGTCGTCGGGATCATCTCGCCGTGGAACTACCCGTTCACGCTGGCGTTGTGCGACGGCCTGCCAGCCCTGCTCGCGGGCAACGCCGTCGTACACAAGCCGGACTCCCAGACCCCGCTGGCCGCGCTGCTCGGGACCGAGTTGCTGGAGGAGGCCGGGTTCCCGGCCGACCTGTGGCAGCCGGTGTACGGCGCCGGCTCGGTGGTCGGTACGGCGATCATCGACCACGCCGACCACGTCTGCTTCACCGGGTCGACCGCGACCGGACGGCTGGTAGCCGAGCGGGCCGCCCGGCGGCTGATCGGGTGTTCGTTGGAGCTCGGCGGCAAGAACCCGATGCTCGTGCTGCGTGACGCCAGCGTGGACAGGGCCGCGGAGGGGGCGGTACGCGCGTGCTTCTCCTCGGCGGGTCAGCTCTGCGTCTCCATGGAGCGGCTGTACGTCGCCGACCAGATCTACGACCGGTTCGTCGAGCGGTTCCTTCGCCGGATCGAGGCGCTCCGGCTCTCCACCGCGCTGGACTTCACCGGCGACATGGGGTCGCTGGTCTCGCAGGCCCAGCTGGACACCGTTGTCCGGCACGTCGACGACGCGGACGCCAAGGGCGCCAGGGTGCTCACCGGCGGCCGGCCGCGTCCGGATGTCGGCCCGCTGTTCTACGAGCCGACCGTGCTGGAGGGGGTCACGCCGGACATGACCTGCTTCGCCGACGAGACCTTCGGCCCGGTGGTCTCGCTCTACCGGTTCGGCGACGAGGCGGACGCGGTGGCCCGGGCCAACGAGGGAGCGTACGGGCTGAACGCCAGCATCTACACCCGGGACGGCGCACGCGGGCGGGCGCTCGCCCGCCGGATCCGGTGCGGCACGGTCAACGTCAACGAGGGGTACGCCGCCGCGTTCGGCAGCGTGGACGGCCCGATGGGCGGGATGCGCGAGTCCGGGCTCGGTCGGCGACAGGGCGCCGAGGGGGTGCACCGTTACACCGAGTCTCAGACGGTGGCCACCCAGCGCGGGCTGCCGATCGCGCCGGCGTACGGGATCGGCGACGCCGCGTACGCCCGGCTCATGACCGGCTCGCTGCGCCTGCTGAAGAGGATCCGCCGCCCGTGAGCGAGCGTGCGAGCGAACCGGACAACCGGAGCCTCGACTACGACGTCCTGGTCATCGGCTCCGGGTTCGGCGGCAGCGTCTCGGCGCTCCGGCTGACCGAGAAGGGCTACCGGGTCGGTGTGCTCGAGGCCGGCGCGCGGTTCGACGAGACGACGTACCCCAAGACCTCCTGGGACCTGAGACGGTTCCTCTTCGCGCCGGCGCTCGGCTGCTACGGGATCCAGCGGATCAGCCTGCTCAAGGACTGCCTGATCCTCGCCGGCGCCGGCGTGGGCGGGGGGTCGCTGGTCTACGCGAACACGCTGTACGAGCCGCTGGACGCGTTCTACCGCGACCCGTCGTGGAGCCACATCACGGACTGGCGCGCGGAGCTCGCGCCGTACTACGACCAGGCAAAGCGGATGCTCGGCGTGGTGGAGAACCCGCTGCGTACGCCGTCCGACGACGTGGTGCAGAAGGTCGCCGAGGAGATGGGGGTCGGCGACACGTACCACCCGACGCCGGTCGGCGTGTTCTTCGGATCGCCGGGCGTGGAGGTGGACGACCCGTACTTCGGCGGCGCCGGGCCGAAGCGCCGCGGCTGCCTGCAGTGCGGCGAGTGCATGACCGGATGCCGGCACCACGCGAAGAACACCCTGACGAAGAACTACCTCTACCTCGCCGAGCAGGCCGGCGCGACCGTGCATCCGCTGACCACCGCGACCGCGGTCCGGCCGATGCCCGGTGGGGGATACGCGGTCGAGACCCGGCGTACGGACGCCTGGTGGCGCCGGGGGCGGATCACCGCCGGGCAGGTGGTCTTCGCCGCCGCGGCCCTCGGCACCCAGAAGCTGCTGCACAGGATGCGGGACACCGGGCAGCTGCCCCGAATCTCCGACCGGCTGGGCGTGCTCACCCGGACGAACTCCGAGGCCATCCTGGGTGCCATTGCGCCGGACCGGAGCGTCGACTACAGCCAGGGGGTGGCGATCACGTCCTCGTTCCACCCCGACCAGGACACCCACGTCGAGCCGGTGCGCTACGGCCGGGGCAGCAACGCGATGGCGTTCCTGCAGACCGTGCTCGTCGGTGACGACGCCGAGACGAACCGGCAGCTGCGCTGGCTGCGCGAGATGTGGGCGCATCGGCGTGAGGCACGCCAGCTGTACGACCTCAAGCACTGGTCGGAGCGTGCGGTCATCGCGCTGGTGATGCAGTCGCTGGACAACTCGATCACGACCTACGGCGGGCGCGGGCGGCTGACCGGGCGATGGCGGCTGACCTCGAAGCAGGGCCACGGGGCGCCGAACCCGACGTACATCCCGGCGGGCCACGAGGCCGTCCGGCGGATGGCGGCGGTGATGGGCGGTGGTACGGCGGGCGGGTCGATCGGCGAGCCGTTCAACATCCCGCTGACCGCGCACTTCATCGGCGGGTGCGTGATCGGCGACTCCGGCGAGACCGGGGTGATCGATCCCTGGCACCGGGTGTACGGCCATCCGGGGCTGCACGTGGTCGACGGTTCGGCGATCTCGGCGAACCTGGGGGTGAACCCGTCGCTCACGATCACCGCACAGGCCGAGCGGGCGATGGCGCACTGGCCGAACCAGGGCGAGCCCGATCCGCGGCCGGCGCTGGGCTCCGGATACGTCCCGCTGCCGCCGGTGACCCCGCGGAGCCCGCTCGTCCCGGATCATGCACCGGCCGCGCTGCGGCTGCCCATCGTCGACGTCGGCTAGCTGGGGATTCCGAGTCCTGGAGCCGATTCGGGTGCTTGGCCGCGGAGGAGCCCGGGAACGGGAGGCGCCTCGAGGGTGAAGAAGGCCGGGGCCCGATCGGGAGGGAGGTGACCGGGCCCCGGTTTTCCCCCGAGACGCACGTCCCGCGGGTAACGGGTCCAACCTCGGGGAGGGAGCGGGTGGCTGAACCCAGATCGCTCAACGAACCGCCCAGAGTCGAGTTACGGGGCGGCGAGGTCTTTTTCGCCGATTCGGCGCGCTGTGTGCGCCGAATCGGGACCACGGGGCGCGGCTAGACTCCGGTACATATCGCCGTCCGGCAGTCGGGAAGGTCTCTGGTGAGTGCGGAATCACACGATTTGGTGCTTGTAGTCGATTTCGGAGCGCAGTACGCGCAGCTCATCGCCCGCCGGATCCGGGAGGCGCGGGTCTTCTCCGAGATCGTCCCGCACACGACCCCGGTGGCCGAGATGCTGGCCCGCAAGCCGCGGGCCATCGTGCTGTCCGGCGGACCGGAGTCCGTCTATGCGCCCGGAGCGCCGCAGGTCGACTCCGCGCTGTTCGCCGCCGGGATCCCGGTGTTCGGGATCTGCTACGGATTCCAGGCGATGGCGCTCGGCCTCGGCGGCGAGGTACGGCGTACCGGCAAGTCGGAGTTCGGCCGTACCCAGGTGGCCGTCGTACGCAACGGCACGCTGCTGAGCGGGCTCCCCACCGAGCACCGGGTCTGGATGAGCCACGGCGACACGGTCGAGTCCGGCCCGGAGGGCTTCGTCACGCTCGCGAGCACGCCAAGCACGCCGGTGGCGGCGTTCGAGGACCTCGACCGGTCGCTGGCGGGTGTGCAGTGGCACCCGGAGGTGATGCACACCGAGCACGGGCAGGCGGTCCTGGAGCACTTCTTGTACGACGTGGCTGGCTGCCGCCCGACCTGGACGATGGTGAACATCGTCGACGAGACCGTCGAGCGCATCCAGCAGACCGTGGGTGACGCGCGCGTGCTGTGTGCGCTGTCGGGCGGAGTGGACTCCGCGGTCGCGGCCGCCCTGGTGCAGCGCGCGGTCGGCGACCGGCTGACGTGTGTGTTCGTCGACCACGGCCTGCTGCGCAAGGGCGAGGCCGAGCAGGTCGAGCGGGACTACGTCGCGGCCACCGGGGTGTCGCTCAAGGTGGTCGACGCGGCCAAGCAGTTCCTCGACGCCCTGGAAGGCGTGCAGGATCCCGAGGAGAAGCGCAAGATCATCGGCCGGGAGTTCATCCGGGTGTTCGAGGCCGCCGAGCGGGAGGTCGTCGCCGAGGCCGACGCGCACGGCGAGTCGGTGCGGTTCCTGGTGCAGGGCACGCTCTATCCCGACGTGGTCGAGAGCGGCGGCGGCGCGGGCGCGTCGAACATCAAGTCGCACCACAACGTGGGCGGGCTCCCCGAGGACCTTCAGTTCACCCTGATCGAGCCGCTGCGCACGTTGTTCAAGGACGAGGTCCGGCAGGTCGGCGAACAACTCGGGCTGCCGCCCGCGATGGTGTGGCGACATCCGTTCCCCGGGCCCGGTCTGGCGATCCGGATCGTGGGCGAGATCACGCAGGAACGCCTCGACATCCTGCGCGACGCCGACGCGATCGCCCGCGAGGAGCTCACCGCGGCCGGGCTGGACCGCGACATCTGGCAGTTCCCGGTGGTGCTGCTGGCCGGCGTACGGTCCGTCGGCGTCCAGGGCGACGAGCGGACGTACGGCTACCCGGTGGTGTTGCGGCCGGTCACCTCGGAGGACGCGATGACCGCCGACTGGGCGCGCCTGCCGTACGACGTCGTCGAGCGGATGTCGACCCGGATCACGAACGAGGTCCGGGAGGTCAACCGGGTCGTCGTCGATGTCACCAGCAAGCCGCCCGGCACCATCGAGTGGGAGTAGCCCCACTTCTGCAATCTCGGCGCGAAAGTCGGGTCACGTACGCGAGGTGCCGTCGCCGTGCCATGACTCCCAGAGCGCGGCGTACGAGCCACCGGCGCTCACCAGCTCGTCGTGGCTGCCGATTTCGCTCACCCGTCCGTCCTCCACGACGGCGACCCGGTCGGCGTCGTGCGCGGTGTGCAGGCGGTGCGCGATCGCGATGACCGTACGTCCATGGAGCACCCCGGCCAGCGAACGTTCGAGATGCCGGGCGGCCCACGGATCGATCAGCGACGTCGCCTCGTCGAGCACCAGCGTGTGCGGATCGGCCAGTACGAGCCGGGCCAGCGCGAGCTGCTGGGCCTGCGCCGGGGACAGGTCATGACCACCGGAGCCCACCCTGGTGTCGAGTCCGCCCGGTAGGGAGCGTACCCACGACCACGCGTCCACGGCCTCCAGGGCGGACCGGAGCTTGTCGTCCCCGGCGGCCTGGTCGACGGCCAGCGCCAGGTTGTCTCGAACCGTACCGACGAACACGTGATGCTCCTGGGTGATCAGTGCGACATGGCCGCGAAGGTCACCCAGCGGCAGCTCGGTCAGCCCGACCCCGCCGACCGTGACGTCACCGGAGCGCGGCGGATGGATGCCGGCCAGCAGCCGTCCCAGCGTCGACTTGCCGGCTCCGGACGGCCCCACCATCGCCAGCCGCTCGCCGACGTCCACTCCGAGGTCGATGCCGTGGAGCACGTCCCTCCCCTCGAGGTAGGCGAAGCGCACGTCGCGCGCGAGCATCTCCTCGTCCGCCGGCGTACGCCCGCTCGGCGTGCGGTCGTCCGGAACCTGCGCCACGCCCAGAAGCCGGGCGAGCGAGGCGCCGCCCACCTGCAGCTCGTCCAGCCAGGACAGCAACCGGTCGAGCGGGTCGATCAGCGCTTGGGTATACAGGGTCGCCGCGGTGACGTCGCCCAGCGACACTTGGCCGTTCGCGTGCAGCAGGCCGCCGATCAGCAGCGTCGCCGCCGTGGGGATCAGGTAGCCGGTCTCCATCATCGGGAACCACACCGTGCGCAGGAACAGCGTGTAGCGCTCGGCGGCGTACGACTCGCGGATGTCGTCGTCGACCCGGTCGATCCGGCTCTGCTCCAGACCGAGCGCCTCGACGGTGCGCGAACCCTCGGCGGTCTCCGCCAGCGACGCGTTGATCTCGGCGTACGTCGCGTTCTCTCGCAGGTAACCCGCCTTCGCCCGGCGCAGGTACCACCGGGAGCCGGCGAACAGCAGCGGCACGCCGAGAACCAACGGCACCGCGACCCACGCACCGACCAGCAGGCACGCGCCAACGGTGAAGACCGTGGTGACCAACGCGATGATGGTCTCCGGAATGGCGAACCGGACCGACCAGCCGAGCGCGTCGACGTCGCGGGACGAGCGGGTCAGCAGGTCCCCGGTGCCCGCGCGTTCGACCACGCCGACCGGAAGGTCGAGGGACTCCTCCACGAAGTCCTCGCGCAGCTCCGCGAGTACGGTCTCACCGAGCACGGCCGAGGAGTAGCGGGCGTACCGCGTCAGAATTGTCTGTAAAACAAGGAAGAACGCGACAGTGGCAATGGTGGTGTCGACCACCGCCGCGGTAGTGCCCTGATCGACGTCCTCGACCAGGTCGCCGATCAGCCGCGGCGTGACCAGGCCGGCGGCCGCCGCCAGGGCGTGCAATACGACCGCACCACCGAGCAGCCCGGGGTGGCGGCCGGCCAGCCCCCGCGCGTAGCGGCGTACCGTCCGCGTGTCCGCCACCGGCAGTATCTCCCGCGTGCTCATGTGGTGTCCTCGCCGCGGGTCACGACCCGGGCGTACATCGGCTCCGTGCGCAGAAGCTCCCGGTGCGTCCCCTCCGCGGCCAGCCGGCCCTCGCGGACGAACACCACGTGGTCGACCCGGTCCAGAAGCAGCGGGCTGGCGGTGAGGACGGCGGTGGTGCGTCCGGCTCGGTGCTCGGCGAGCCGCTCGGCGATCCGTGCCTCGGTGTGCGCGTCGACGGCGGACGTGGGCTCGACCAGGACGAGTACGTCGGGGTCGGCCGTCAAGGCCCGGGCCAGAACCAGGCGCTGTCGCTGGCCGCCGGACAGGGACCGCCCGCGCTCCTCGATCCGGGAGTCGAGGCCGTCCGGGAGCGCCTCGATCACGTCCTCGCCCGACGCGGTGTGGATCGCTCTCCACAGCGCTGCATCGTCAACGGAGCGCCCGGCGGCGAGCTGCTCCCGGAGCCGTCCGGAGAACAGGGTCGCGCCGGCGTCGCTCACCAGGATCCGCCGGCGTACGTCGCGCCGCGGCAACGACCGGAGTGGCACCGCGGCCAGCGTGACGTCCGCGTCGGCGTACCGCCCCAGCCGGTCCGCGATGGCCGCCGCCACGTCGGGCCCGTCGGACACCACGGCGGTCACCCGGCCCGGACGTACGACGACGCCCGTGGCATGATCGACGAGCGCGCCGCTGCCCGGCTCGGGCGAGCGCTCGGCCGGATCGTCGATCTCGCTTTCCAGAGACAGAATCCGGCAGGTCCGGGCGGCGGCGACCAACGCCCGGATGTACTTGTTGGCGAACTCGGTCACCGTACGCAGCGGCATGACGAGGAACGCCGCGTACCCGTAGAACGCCACCAGTTCGCCCGTGGTGATCTCGCCCCGCACCGCGAACCGTGCACCGAGCCACACCACGGCCACGACGAACAGTCCGGGCAGGAAGACCTGCAGCGCGTCGAGGACCGACTGCAGCCGGCCGACGTGTACACCGGCCTCGCGGACCCTCCTCGACTCGCCGGCGTAGCGCCGGAGGAAGACCTCCTCGCCCCCGATGCCCCGCAGCACCCGCAGCCCGGCGACGATGTCGCTCGCCAGCGTGTTGAGCTCACCGGTCAGCTCGCGCTGGGTGTGGTTGCGCTGCTGGAGCGGCTTGAGCAGAGGTCCGATGGCGAGCATCAGGAGGGGTACGCCGACCAGCACCACGAGTCCCAGGGGGATCGACGTCGTCAGCAGGATGACCGACACCACCAGGAACGACACGACGGCACCGGCCAGCCGGCCGATGACGTCCATCGTCCCGCCGATGTGGGCGAGGTCGTTGACGCCGATGCTGACCACCTCGCCGGTGGCCACCCGCTTGGGCAACGTGGCGCCGAGGTCGGTGCTCTTGCGGGTCACGAGCTGGATCGTGCGGTACGCGGCAGTGAGCCAGTTCACCACGGAGTACCGGTGCCGGAAGACGCCCGCGGCGGCCTGGACCAGGCCGAGCCCGGCGAGCGCGCCTACCCACAGTCCGAGTCGGCCGGCGTCCTGGTTCGCGACCCCCTCGTCGATCCCGCGACCGATCACCGTGGGGATCAACGCCTGCGCCACCATCCAGACGATGCCGAACACCATCGCGCCGATGAGCGTTCTCGCCTGCATGCGCGCGGTCCACCAGAGGAACCGGCTCGGCGAGGCGATGTCGGCTACTCCGGGGTCGGCGAGAGGGAGAGAACGCATAGCAGACCAACGCTAATGACGCGCCCGGGCAGCTGCCATCGAATTAACCGGCCCCCACCTTCGCGCCGAGATTGCACTTCTGGTCGACCCGAGGTGCAATCTCGGCGCGAATTCTTGCGGATGGGGGTCTGTCCGTCCGACGTTCACGAGGCATTTGCCTTCAGGTTGCGGCGCGGCCCCGCCGATGTTCGGAATCGAGCGGACACCATAGTCGCCCCAAACGTCCGAACATCGCCCTTCCGGGGGCTGCCAGGTCGGTGGACCGGGGTCACTCCTGCGGGATGACCACCCAGCAGACGAGGTAGGCGACGATCAAGGACCCGAACCCGAGGACCGCGCCGCCGACGGCGATCAGCCGGACGAGCGTCGGGTCGATCCCGAAGTGGCGGGCGATGCCGCCGCAGACCCCGGCGATCATCTTGTCTTCGCGGCTGCGATGCCGCCGGCGGGCGGCCGGATGCTCGTATCCGGTGTAGGTGGGCGGCTGTTGGGCCGTGTCCTGCGGCTGGTCAGTCATCGTTCCTCTCCAGGGTGCGGGTTGGTTCGTCCGGGATGGGCCGGGTGTCGTCGCCGTCGCCGGGATCCGGCACCTCGTCTCCGGCCGGTTGGGTGGTCTCGGCCGGTTGGGTGGTCTCGGCGGGCTGCCCGGCGTCGACGGCCGGTTCCGTGTCCTCGGTCCGTGGGGCGGCGTCCGTCCCCGGCTCGTGGTCCGCGGTGTGCGGGCTGTCGACGTACGCCGCGCGGGTACGCGCCCGGCGTCCCCTCGTCGCGGACAACACGACCCCGATGACGCCGACCCCGATCAGTACGAGCGGCAGGTACCACAGGAGGTCGGACTCGGTGACGACGTCGTACTCGTACAGGGACCAGCCGGCGACCAGTCCCAGGAAGACCAGGCCGAAGACCAGAGACGACACGTCGAGTGGATGGGTCTTCACGATGTCCTCACCTCCGCCCGGCCGAACGTCACGTCGATGTCGATGGACAGGTCCGGACGCTCCGGGTCGTCGCCGGTCCTGCGGTTGTTGGAGATCTCGTTACCGCCTACCTGGTGGTCGAGGATGTTCAGCTCGCCGGCCTCGGCGTAGCTGGTGACCGCGACGTCGAGCTCGTCCGGGAGTACGACGATCACCTCGCCGGCCCACATCGTGAGGTCGAGCCGGCGGCCATCCAGCGCCTGGAGATCGCGGAGGTCGGCGAGGTCGAGGTACATCCGGCCGGCCGTGAGGCGGTAGCCGTCCTCGAGGCTCGCTGCCTGGATCGGGCGGCGTTCGATCGCGCCGAAGTTCAGCCCGGGCAGTACGGCGGTCACTGCCAGCACCAGCGACACCAGGATCCCGGTGATGCCCAGCCCGGTGCTGCTGCCCACGAACGCGCCGACCACCAGGGCGATGCCGATCACCCCGAGCGCGGCGGCCGGGTAGGCGGCCCAGGGGAGCTCGGCCCCGGCGAGCTCGAGGACTCCGAGGCCCCCGAGGGCCAGCAGGACGGCCGCCATCGTGATGCCGAAGAGCGGAGCTCCCTTGTCCGGCTTCGGGCGTTTCGGCGGCCGCGGCGGCGGCGCGGCCGGTCCCGGCCACCCGGTGCCCGCGGGCGGAGCTCCGGTGGGCGAGGTCTGCGTCGCGTAGGACGTCCCGGCGTACGTGTAGGGGGTGCTCGCGGGATCGTGGCCCGCCTTGGGGAGGGTGGGCGCGCCGGCGCTCGGCGGCGGGTAACCGGTCGGGGCGTGGCCCGGCTGAGGTTGGCCCGGCTGAGGCTGCCATGGAGGGTACGGCGTACCGCCGCCGGAGCCGGATGGTGGTTTGTCCCCACGATTTTGGTTGTACATAACCAAGAACACGATGAGGCCGATGATCAGAAGCGGCAACGGCAGCCAGGGAACGGTCCAGGCGCCGAAGTCGAACCACCAGCCGTCGCCGAGGAACCACAACCCTGCAAGCGCGGCGGCGGTGATCAGCACGACGTTGCGTGCGTCGTCGCTGGTGCGGATCTTGGCCTGCTCGGTCTCCTCCTCGGGGATCACCAGCCAGCAGACCAGGTAGAACAGCACTCCGGCGAGGCTGAACAGGACCGAGACGGCGAGCAGCACGCGTACCAAGATCGGGTCGACGTCGAAGTGCCGGGCGAGGCCACCGGCGACACCGCTGACGTGCCGGTCGGCGCGGGTGCGGCGCAAGCGCCGCACGTCGCGCATCTGCTCGGAGGACACGCGCGGGCCGGATGCGCCCGGCGAATCATGGGGGCCGGG
The DNA here is from genome assembly GCA_009377795.1 of Propionibacteriales bacterium. Classification (GTDB taxonomy): domain Bacteria; phylum Actinomycetota; class Actinomycetes; order Propionibacteriales; family Nocardioidaceae; genus WHTJ01. The sequence continues at coordinate 21,280 of WHTJ01000068.1, forward strand.
CGACGTCGGCCCGGGTTGCGTCTCGGTCATATCTCGATCGTCTGCCACCGCACCGGGTTACACCATCGGGGAGACCCCTGATCTTCGTCGATTCCGGACGAAACCAGGTCAGGGTGGGTTCAGGGTAGCGTCTCATGGCAGCCGGCCGTCCCACGTGTGACGATTGATACCAGATGACCAGCGAGCTCACCGGCATACCACTGCGCCGGGCCACCCGCTCCACCGAGGATCGCCTCCTCGGCGGGGTCGCCTCCGGGTTGGCCGGCCATCTCGGCCTGCCCGTGCTGTGGGTACGGCTCGGCTTCATCGCGGCCGCCACGATCAGCGGGTTCGGCGCGCTCGTGTACGCCGTCCTCTGGGTGTTGCTGCCGCTGGACCGGAAGTTCGAGGACGCGCCGGCCGGCCTCGCCGCGGCCGAACGGCGCGGCCTGCGCACGCCGCAGGGCTCGCGGAGATGGCAGGACGCCGGCTCGCTCGTCGCGCTCGCGGCGGTCGGCCTCGGCGCGGTCATCGTCGTCGGCCAGACCGGATTCGGGGGCGACCTGGTGTTCTGGCCGTTCGTCCTGGCCGCCGTCGGCCTGGCCGTGCTGTGGCGGCAGGCCGACGAGGCGCAACGGGCACGCTGGGCCGACACGTCGTCCCGGCTGAACCCGGCCCGGGCGATATTCGGCGGCGGAGGACTGGCCGCGGGCGCGCGGCTGATCGTCGGCGCGGCCCTGCTGGTGACCGCCCTCGCCGCCCTGATCGCGCAGTCCGGCAACGTGGCGTTGCTGGACGACCTACTGCTCGCGACCGTGGTGGGAGTCGTCGGAATCGGGCTGATCGTGTGGCCCTGGATCTACCGGCTGACCAGCGACCTGTCCACCGAGCGCCGCGAGCGCATCCGCTCGCAGGAGCGCGCCGACATGGCCGCCCACCTGCACGACTCGGTGCTGCAGACCCTGGCGATGATCCAGACCCAGTCCGGCGATCCCCGCCGGGTCGCGAAGCTGGCCCGCGCGCAGGAGCGCGACCTGCGGCGCTGGTTGTACGACGAGGTGCCCGACGCGGGCGACTCGCTGGCCACCGTGCTGCGGATCGCGGCCGCCGAGGTAGAGGACACCCACGACTTACCCGTCGAGGTGGTGACCGTCGGGGACCGTCCACTCGACGACGACCTGGCGGCCATGGGAAGGGCGGCCCGAGAGGCGATGCTCAACGCCGCCAAGCACTCGGGTGCGGACAAGGTCGACGTGTTCGCCGAGATCGGCGAGAACGCCGTCGAGGTCTTCGTCCGGGACCGCGGGGTCGGCTTCGATCCGGCCATGGTGCCGGAGGACCGGTACGGCGTACGCGGAAGCATCATCTCCCGGATGGAACGGCACCGGGGTGAGGCCGACGTACGGTCGAGCCCAGGCGAAGGCACCGAGATCCGGCTCAAGCTCAACCGTCGCGAAGGAAACGAGGACCGATCATGAACAGCAACCGCCGCACCGTGGTGCTCGTCGACGATCACGCGATGTTCCGGAGCGGGGTCCGGGCCGAGCTCGGTGACCAGGTCGAGATCGTCGGCGAGGCCGCGGACGTCGACGAGGCCGTGGCCGTGATCTCCGCGAACCGGCCGGACGTGGTGCTGCTCGACGTGCACCTGCCCGGTGGCGGAGGCAGCGAGGTCGTACGCCGGGTGCAGCCGCAGGTCCCGGACACGAAGTTCCTTGCGCTCAGTGTCTCCGACGCCGCGGAGGACGTCATCGGCTCGATCCGTGCCGGCGCCCGCGGCTACGTCACCAAGACCATCACCGGACCGGAGCTGGTCGAGGCGATCCGCCGGGTCTCGGAGGGCGACGCGGTGTTCTCTCCGCGGCTCGCCGGGTTCGTGCTCGACGCGTTCGCGGGCGGCATCGACATCGCGGACGTGGACGAGGACCTCGACCGGCTCACAGAGCGCGAGCGCGAGGTGATGCGGCTGATCGCGCGCGGCTACGCGTACAAGGAGGTCGCCAAGGAGCTGTTCATCTCCATCAAGACCGTCGAGACCCACGTGTCGAGCGTGCTGCGTAAGCTGCAGCTGTCGTCCCGACACGAGCTGACCAGATGGGCGTCCGACCGCCGATTGATCTAGGGCCGCTCTCCTCGCCTTCGAGGGTGGGCGAGAAGCCGTCAAGGACACCGTGGCATCGTCATTCCGCCGGGCATGGTTGAATCTTCCACTGTTGCCGCCGATCGACGTGAACAGAGGAACGCCCGATGGACTTCGCGCACCGGAGGAAGCCGGTCCTGCCGGACGGGCTCTTCTACGGGTTGCTCGGCGGCACTATTCTGACCGTCGGCGTCGCGGTGTTCTGGTGATGCCGGGCGGATAAATCCGCGGCGGGACGCCGCTTTGTCCGGCTATTTGGCTTTCGGGGGCGTGCAATTTCTAGGTGCTCTGGCTCTAGACTGACCAACCGAGAAGGAGGACAACATGACACGACGGCGTGTTCTAGTGGCAGTATCTCCGCTTGCGGTTTTCGCGCTGGCCGCTTGTGGTTTGGCGGATGAGGGTGGTGAGTCCGGTGAGCAGGTGACGTTGAATTTGTCGCATCAGTGGCCTGCGCCGGATCAGAGTGGTGAGGGTGATTTCCGGGCGGTGCTGGCG
>WHTJ01000069.1 GCA_009377795.1 Propionibacteriales bacterium
CCTAGTGGACCTGGCGTTCGTGGCCCTCCCAGTACGGCTCCCGAAGCCGGTACTTCTGGACCTTCCCGGTCGCCGTACGCGGGATCGACTCCCGGAACTCGACCGACGTCGGCGACTTGTAGCCGGCCAGGCGCTGCTTGCAGTGCGCGATGATCTCGTCCTCGCTCACCTCGGCGCCGTCCGCGGTCACCACCAGCGCCTTGATCGTCTCGCCCCACTTCTCGCTCGGCACCCCGATCACCGCTACCTCGGCCACCGCGGGGTGGCTGAAGAGGGTGTCCTCGACCTCGATGGAGGAGACGTTCTCCCCGCCGGTGATGATGACGTCCTTCTTCCGGTCCCGGATGGTCAGGTAGCCCTCGTCGTCGATGACTCCGCCGTCACCGGTGTGGAACATCCCGTCCTCGATCGCCTTCTCGGTGGCCGTCGGGTTGCGCCAGTAACCCTTCAGTACGACGTTCGACCGGGCCAGCACCTCTCCGCTGTCCGACACGTCCAGCTGTGCGCCGAGAGCCGGGGCGCCCGCACGGGACAGCCGCGCGGCCGCCTCCTCGCCCGGGAGACCGGCGTCTCGCGGCTGGGCCCGGTTGAACGTGAGGAGGGGCGTGGTCTCCGTGAGCCCGTAGATCTGCAGGAACTCCCAGCCGAGCTCGTCGCGGATCCGGGCGATCGTCCGGCTGGGCGGCGGCGCGCCGGCGGTGACGATGCGCAGCCGGTCCCGTCCCGGTATCTCGCCCGGCCAGTCCTTGGCCGAGTCGAGCACCATGTTCCAGACCGTGGGCGCGCCGCACATCAGGGTCACGCCGTGCTCGTCGACCCGGCGCAGGATCTCCGTGCCGTCGACGGCGCGCAGTACGACCTGCTTGATGCCGAGCCCCGCGACGATGTACGGCATCCCCCAGCCGTTGCAGTGGAACATCGGCAGCGTGTGCATGTAGACGTCCTGCTCCCATGCCCGCACATGCAGCCCGAACGTCACCGCGTTGGTCCAGATGTTGCGATGGGTGAGCTCCACCCCCTTCGGGTCGGCCGTCGTACCCGACGTGTAGTTGATGGTGGCCGTGGCGTCCTCGTCCGGCTCGGACCACGGGCGCGGCTCGACGCCGAACCTCATCAGCTCGTTCTCGGCCTGCTCGCCCAGGACGAACCGGTGCTTCGCGGTGACATCGCGCAGCGGTTCGTCGAGATCTGGGTCCACGAGCAGTACCGAGGCGTCGGAGTGCTCGACGATGAACCGGACCTCCTCCGGACGGAGCCGGAAGTTCACTGGTACGCAGATCCGCCCGCTGGCCGGTACGGCGTACAGCAGCTCCAGCAGCCGAGCGGCATTGTGGCTCACCACGGCCACCCGCTCGCCCTCGGCGAGACCGAGCTCGTCAAGGCCGGCCTGCCAGGCGCGAACTCGCGCACCGAGCTCGGCGTAGGTGGACGCGGGCACCGGACTCGCCGGTTGGTTCGGCTCGTCGATGATCGCCGGACTGTCGCCGAAGGCGACCTCGGCGCGGTACAGGAAGTCGTTGACGGTGAGTGGAACGCGCATCTCTGCCTCCACGAGACCATGGCCGATCCGATGCTCGCAGCGTAGGGCATCCCAGCTCTCCAAGCACTCCCTCGACCACTGAGCGTGACGATGCCGAGCCGGCCGGACGCGCAGCACACCCACCCTCGCGCCGAGATTGCAGATCTGGCCGTCCCCCGGCGGCGAAACCGACGTAGCTGCTGTGCTGGCCGAGGTCTGAGTGCAGCTTCGTCGGTTTCGATTCCGTCGATGCGCCGCCCCTCGCCAACTCCCGCCGAGATTGCACATCTGGCCGGACGGCCAGATGTGCAATCTCGATGCGAAGGAGGGCGGCCCGCACGCATACGATCGAACCTGTGACGCCGTCAGGACCCGCCACCGCGGCCACGGTCGCGGGCTGGTTCGACCGCGTGGACCGCTGGTCGCGAACCCACCCGGTGCTTCCGGACTCGCTGCTCGCACTCGCGGTCGCGGCCGTCGTCGGGTCGGCGTCCTTGGGCGTAATGCAGGTCGCCGACGCACCCGAGTGGGTGATGGGCGTCTCCGCGGTGTGTTGCGTCGTACTGCATGCCAGCGTCGCATTACGCCGCCAGGCCACCGCAGTGGCGTTTTCCCTTGCCAGCATCGCAATGCTCGGACTCGTCGCACTGGCCGTCAGCGCGGCCGGTGCCCTGATGGTCACCGCCCGGCTCGCCACCTCGGAGGCGCTGGTCGACCTCCCGGCCGGCTGGCTCTCGCTGCTCGGCATGCTCGCGCTGGTCGTGGCGACGTGGAGCCTGGGCCGGTTCCAGTACCAGCGCCGGCGGAACGCCCTCGCCGAACACGAAGCGGCGACGCGGCAGGCGGTGAGCGAGGAGCGGGAGCGCATCGCCCGCGACATGCACGACATCGTGGCGCACTCGCTCGCGGTGATCGTGCGTCAGGCCGAGGGCGGAGCGTACGTCGCTGCCCGTTCCCCGGACGCCACCGCGCAGGGGAGACGGAGGACGCGACCGGCACCGCCCGGCCCGCGCTCGCCGAGGTGCCCGCCCTGGTCGAACGCGTACGCCGTACCGGGGTGCACGTCGACCTCGATCAGCACGGCTCGGACCACGCGATGAGCCCCGGTGGCACGGTGGCGGCGTACCGGCTGATCCAGGAGGCCCTCACGAACACCGTCAAGCACGCCGGGCCGGAGCCGCGGATCCAGGTGCGCATCGAGCATCGGGCCGAGGCGACCACGGTGACCGTCGAGGACGACGGCGGGCGGTCCCGGCCGGACGCCGACGGGCGCAACGAACCGGTTCCGGGGACCGGCGTCGGGCTGAACGGCGTACGCGAGCGGGCGCACGCGGCGGGCGGCACGTTCTGCGCCGGGCCGACCGAGGACGGCGGGTTCCGGGTCCGGGCAGAGTTCCCGGTCCACGAGCCGGGGGGCGAGCGATGACCATCCGAGTCGCCCTCGTCGACGACCAGGAGCTGCTCCGCACCGGGCTGGCGATGGTGGTCGACGCGTCCGGGGACATGCAGGTCGTGGCCCAGGCGGGCGACGGCCACGCGGCGGTGGCCACGCTGTCGAGGACGCCCGCCGACGTCGTGCTGATGGACATCCAGATGCCGCACATGGACGGCATCGAGGCAACCCGGCGGCTCGTCGCCAGGAGTCCGCAGCTGAAGGTGATCGCGCTGACGACGTTCGACGTGGACGAGTACGTGTTCGCGGTGCTCCGCGCGGGTGCGAGCGGCTTCCTGCTGAAGGACGCGTCCGCGGAGGAGGTGCTGGCGGCGATCCGTACCGTGCGGTCCGGCGATGCGGTAATCGCGCCGTCCACGACCCGGCGCCTGCTCGACCAACTGGCCGCCGTACGCCGTACGCCCGACGACTCACCACAGCTCAAGCGGCTGACCGAACGCGAGCGCGAGGTGCTGCTGGAGATCGCCGGTGGCTTCTCGAACGCCGAGATCGCCGAGCGGCTGTACCTGTCCGAGGCCACAGTCAAGACGCACATCGGGAACCTGCTCACCAAGCTCGAGGTGCGCGACCGCGTCCAGGCGGTGATCTTCGCCTACGACCACGGCCTGGTCCAGCCACGTTGACCGGATCTCATCCTTTCGGTGGAGGGGGTTCAAACCGCGCTCCGATGTACGGGCCGGGCCGCGTCGGCAGCCTGGTGGTCATGACGATCACCACAGAACAACCGCGGCGGGCCCCCGCACCCGATCGACGGTCTCGCCTGCTCACCTGGGCCGGCGCGCTCTGGGCCCTGCAGTACATCCCCATCCACGTCTACTGGGCAATGGGCGGGACGACGGGGTTCCTCGGCATCGAGGATCTCGGTGAGGACTTCCAGACCGCGAACTGGGCCGCCTCCGTGGTCATCGCCGGGGCCGGACTGGTGAGCCTGTCGCTCGTCCAGTCGTGGGGAAGGCTCGTACCCTCGGCCGTCCGGCACGGCCTGGCATGGGTCGGGGGCATCGTCGCCATCGTCCACGGCATCGCGTTCGCCGTACCCTCCGCCCTGCGTCTCGCGGGCGTCCTGGACTATCGAACGGATCCGGACTTCACGTCCGACCAGCTGCGCAACCTGGACTGGGCCAACCTGCTGTATTTCGAGCCCTGGTTCACGATCATGGGGATCCTCCTGATCGTCGGCTCGCAATCGGTCCGGCGCCACAGCCGCGACGTGCCGCGGGACGGACGGGTCCTGCGCGGCACGGCGTACACCCTGCTGATCGTCGGCATCTTCGTCGCGGTGTGGGGAGTCTTCACCTTCGACGTCCTCACCTACCTGCTGCCGGGCGTTGTGCTCACGGCGGCCGGATTCGCGCTCGCCCTCTTCGCCCACCGCACCCTCGACCGCAAGGAGCAGCACCGATGAACCCCTCGCACCGCCTTTGGGCGTACCTCGCCGCGGCCTGGGCCCTCGTCTTCGCCGCACCGCACTTCTACTGGGCGACCGGCGCCGAGGCCGGTCTGCGTACGGCGCTGAGCGACGAGATCGTCAGCGAGGCCGGCGGCGGTTTCCAACTGCTCAACCTGGGGATCGGCCTGTTCGTGACGGCCGGAGCCGCCACGGCTCTCGCCACGCTGCGGCACTGGCCGCAGCAACTGGCCCGGATCTCGCGGCGAGTCCTCGTCGGCCTGTTGTGGTTCGGCGCTGCCGTCCTGACTCTGCGCAGCCTGGACATCTACGTCGAGTTCCAGCTCGCCCTGACCGAGGTCTGGGACGTTCCCGACGTGGATCGCGACGACTACCTCTCCATGGCCCGCTGGTTCATGTTCTTCTGGCTGCCGTGGTTCGCGCTCGGCGCGCTCGCCTGGACCAGGCTGGCGTGGTCGTTCACCCGGAGCCGGACCCATGCCGCGGCCTGATCGGTCACTCCGTACGCCGGCGGCGTTCCTGGCGGGCGTCCTTCGTGCGCTGCTTGGACAGCCTGGTCTGCTCGCGGCGCAGCCGGGCGTCGGTGCGTGCGGCCATCCGGGCCATCTCGCGGCGCAGCTTGCGCCAGCTCTCCAGCCGGCGTACCGGTAGCGTTCCCTCCTCGACGGCGGCGAGTACGGCGCATCCCGGCTCGGTGGTGTGGCTGCAGTCGTTGAACCGGCACGCACCGGCCAGCTCCTCGATGTCGCCGAACGTCGACGCGAGCCCCTGCTCCGCGTCGATCAACCCGACACCGCGCAGGCCGGGGGTGTCCACGATGGCGCCGCCACCCGGCAGCATCACCAGCTCCCGGGCAACGGACGTGTGGCGCCCCCGGCCGTCCGCACGGATCTCCCGGGTCGGCAGTGTGTCCGCGCCCACCAGGGCGTTGACCAGGCTCGACTTGCCCGCACCGCTCGGCCCCAACAGGCCCAGGGTGCCCTGCGGGCCGATCAGCGCACGCAGCTCGTCGAGACCCTGGCCGGTCACCACGCTGCAGCAGATCACGTCTGTACCGGGCGCCGCCGCGGCGACATCTTCCGCGATTTCCCTTGCGTCGTTGACTAGATCGGTCTTCGTGAGCAGGACCGCGGGGCGGGCGCGACTCGACCACGCGAGCGCGACCAGGCGTTCCAGCTTGCCGATCACCGGCTCCGGCACGAGTGCGGCGACCACCGCCACGACGTCGAGGTTCGCGGCGAGGACCTGCACCCGCGACGAACCGGTCACCTCCGCACGAGTCACCGAAGTCCGGCGGGGCAGGACGGCTTCGATGGTCCGGACGTCGTCCGGCCAATGCCGGACGACCACCCAGTCTCCGGTGCACGGTGTTGACGACGGGTCCTCCGCGATGGACTCCAGGAGGATCCCGCCGTACGTCGCGCGTACGACACCCGATGCGGCATGCACTGTGCAGAGCCCACGGTCGACGCGTACGACCCGGCCGGGTTCGGCGTCCGGGGCATCAACCGGGAACGCCTCGGCCCATTCCTCGTCCCAACCCAGCGGGAGCAGAGATCGAGCTTGTTTCACGTCGCACCTTCTGGGCCGGGGGCCGGCTCCGTCCCGCCATGGTGAGCAGGACTCTACGTCGGGGGTCTGCGCGTCGCACCTGGTTTACGGGCGGGCGGATTCGGTGCGATCTCAGCGCTCCCGGATCGGACGGACCACGGTCTCCTGGTCGTTGCCGTTCTCGCCGTTCGTCGCGGCATCGCCGCTCTTCTCGAGCCGCTCGAGATCCACCAGCTCCTCGTCGGTCGACGCCCCGCGCAGGCGGTCGAGCCTGGCCGCCCGGCGGAGCCGGCGCACCAGCTCCAACCGCGCGCTGGCGGTCTCGGACGCCGGCCACACCCGGTCGAACCCTGCGTTGAGGGATGCGCCGATCAGCACCGCCAGGGCCGTGAGATAGAGCCACAGCAGGACGACGATCGGCGCCGCGAGCGGACCGTAGATCGACATCGACTGGCCGGGGTCGACAAAGCTCTGCAGAGTCCACCGCAGCAGATAGCTGCTGAGAATCCACATCCCCAATGCGAACGCCGCGCCGGGGATGTCGCGCCACCAGGAGGTGCGCACCGGAACCGAGAGATGGTACAGCGAGGTGAGGAAGGCGATGCTCAGCACGCTCACGACCGGCCAGTAGAGGGAGCTCAGGAAGCTGACCTGTTCCGGCATCAGCTCGTCCACGATCTCCGGGCCGATCACCACCAGCGGCAGCACTACCGCGCCGAGCACGAGGCCGATGAGATACAGGGTGAACGACAGGACGCGGGTCTTGATGATGCCGCGCTGGCCGCCCAGGCCGTACATGATCGTGATGGTGTCGACGAAGACGTTCAGCGCACGCGAGCCGGACCAGAGTGCGAGTACGAACCCGATCGAGAGCACGTCGACCCGCCCTCCCTTGAGCACGTCGCTCAGAGTCGGCGCGATCACGGTGTTCACGCTGTCGTCGGTAAGCACCTGGCCGGCACGAGCGATGATCTCGTCTCGGAGCGAGTTCACCCTCGTTTCGGGGAACTGAGCGGCGAAGAAACCGATGCTGGCCGCCAGCGCGACGACCAGCGGCGGCAGCGAGAGGATGGCGAAGAACGCCGCCTCGGCCGCCAGGCCGGTGACCCGATAGCGAAGCGCGCCGCCCACCGTGGCCCCGACCAGCCTCCAGGTTTGGTGCGCCGCCCGAGTCCACAGGTGTACGGGGTCGTCAGCCGCCGTACCCACTGCCTGTTTCGCCATACGGATACCGTAGCGATGCATCGGCGCCGAGCCATGCATCTACCCGACCGGTCGTCCGCATGCCTTCGCGGTGACCGGAGACTCGCCCGCGACGATGCGTGACTCGTCGTACGCCCGGGTGGGACCATTCGTGACCGGGTGCGTCCTCGGCCGTCCCCGCCAGACCCCGCCCGGAAGGGTCCGCAGATGCGCGAGTACTTCGTCGAGTTCGTCGGCACCACCCTGTTCATCCTGACCTTCATCGGTGCCGTGGTCGCGGACCATCCCGCCACGCCGCTGGCGATCGGCGGGGCCCTCATGGTCATGGTCTATGCGGGCGGGCATATCTCGGGCGGTCATTACAACCCGGCCGTCTCGCTCGCCGTCATGCTCCGCGGCCGGCTCGCGACCGCGGAGCTGCTGCCGTACTGGGCGGCCCAGCTCCTCGGAGCCCTGGTGGCCGGCGCTCTCGGCATCTGGTTGTTCGACAGCGACAGCGCCGTCCCGCTCAACGTCGGGGACAACGACCTGTTGCTCGAGGCGCTGGTCACGGAGTTCCTCCTCACCTTCGCACTGGTGTGGGTGACGCTGAACACGACGACCTCCAGGCATCATTCGGACAACGGCTTCTACGGACTCGCCGTCGGCTTCACCATGCTCGTCGGTGTGGTGTCGGTCGGCGACATCTCGGGCGCCGCCCTCAACCCGGCCGTGGCGTTCGGGCTCAACGTGAGCGGGCTGTTCGACTGGCCGACGATCTGGGTCTACCTGCTCGCCGGCCTGGCGGGAGGCACACTCGCGGCGTACGCCTTCAAGTTCGCCAACCCCGACGACCCCTAGACCAATGCCACCGCCGAGCGGATCGCTAGGCTGTCCCCGACGACAGCGACTGGCGCACAAGAGGTGGAGTGCACCACCGGGGAGCAGAACCGGCCGGCACCGCGCGCCTGGGTGCCGTCCCACACCGCAAATCAGGAGGAATCCCCATGCCGGAATCCCTATCCGCGGTCACTCGCAGGCTCGCCGACGCCGACTCCGAACTGGCACGCCTAGTCGAGGACGAGGGCCGCAGGCAGTCCGAGTGCATCCGGTTGATCCCGAGCGAGAACTACGTGTCACAGGCCGTGCTCGACGCCACCGGCACCGTACTCACGAACAAGTACTCCGAGGGCTACGCCGGCCGGCGGTACTACGAGGGTCAGCAGTTCATCGACCAGGTCGAGACCCTCGCGATCGAACGCGCCCAGTCGCTGTTCGGCGTCGAGCACGCCAATGTGCAGCCCTACTCCGGATCGCCCGCCAACCTGGCGGTCTATCTCGCGTTCCTGAAGCCCGGCGACACCGTGATGGGCATGTCGCTGCCGATGGGCGGCCATCTCACGCACGGCTGGAACGTCTCGGCCACGGGTAGGTGGTTCAACGCCGTGCAGTACGGCGTACGCAAGGAGGACGCCCGGATCGACTTCGACGAGGTGCGCGAGCTCGCCCTCCGGCACCGGCCGAAGGTGATCTTCTGTGGGGGTACGGCGATTCCGCGCACCATCGAGTTCGACAAGTTCGCCGAGATCGCCCGCGAGGTCGACGCCGTACTCGTGGCCGACATCGCGCACATCGCCGGCCTTGTCGCGGGCGGCGCGCACCCCACGCCGGTCGGGCACGCGCCGGTGATCTCGACGACGACGCACAAGACGCTGCGCGGACCGCGAGGCGCCATGCTGATGTCGACCGAGGAGCACGCCAAGGCGCTGGACCGGGCGGTGTTCCCCGGCCTGCAGGGCGGTCCGCACAACCACACCACGGCCGCGATCGCGGTGGCGCTGCGGGAGGCGGCGGAGGACGACTTCAAGCGGTACGCCGCGCAGATCGTCGCCAACGCGAAGGCGCTCGCGGACGCGTTGCTGGAGCGCGGCTTCGACCTGGTCTCGGGCGGCACGGACAACCACCTGATCCTCGCCGACCTCACCAGCAAGGCCATCGGCGGCAAGCCGGCCGCGCAGGCGCTCGACCGGGCCGGCATCGAGCTGAACTACAACACCGTGCCGTTCGACCCGCGCAAGCCGTTCGACCCGTCGGGCATCCGGCTTGGTACACCGTCGGTCACGACTCGTGGGCTCACAGAGGAGCACATGGCGCAGATCGCGGCCTGGATGGACGACGTGGTGACCGCCGCCGGCAATGAGGACGAGTCCACCATCGCACGGGTCCGCGGCGAGGTGCGGGAGTTCGTCGCGCCGTTCCCGATCCCGGGGTGGCCGACGCCCTGAGACTCGGCCGGCCCCGACGCGTTCGACCTCGACGACCGGCAACCTTCTCGAGCTCCGCGGCGTCCTACCTAACAGGAGGGCAGAGCTCGGGGTTCTTGTGACGCCTCCGAGCCTCCGATGCGATCAAGGAGGGGTGTCGTATGCACGCGATGATCACACGGGTCGCCGTGGCGCTGGCCGGGGTCGGGCTGGTGGCCGCCTCGGCGACCAGCGCGGCGGGTGGAGACGGGCGGTCGACGGACGCCGAATCGCCGCACACCGAGATGGTCAGGCTGGCCACGAGCCAGGCCTACGGGACGAAGGCGGTGCTGACCGCGAAACGGACCGGCGACATCAGCGCGACCGTACGTCTCAGGGTCCGAATCCGCGACGCGGACGGCGACGGCTGGCAGAACGCCGGCACGCGGGTCGTCGGCAGTCCCGGGGGTTGGTTCTGGCACGTCCTGTCGGGTCCGGACGCGGTATGCGGCTTCAAGATCTCGGACATCGGCCAACGGCGGATCTGGGTGCGGTTGATGATCAGCGCGAGCATCGGCTGCGACGACCAGAGGCGCGCGTTTCACGTGGAGGACGGCGAGCTGGTTCGCGGCTGATCTCCCGGAGTCCGTCCCGGCCACGGTCGACGGTACGGGGATGTCGCGGGCCACGGCTCACGGCATCCCCACGAGGTCCCGCACCGGGAATGACTCAGGCCACGACCGGGTTACGCTCACCAAGAGCCGTGACGTGGCTCACCCCGTACGCCGGAAACCGGGATTCGATCTCTCTATGCGAGACTGGTGACCAAATAGCGAGAAGCCCGCTTGCTCGCTTGACAACTCACTGAGGACAATCTTCGTCATGACATCTGGTGCGACGCATAAGTACCTCGTGACTCGCCGTCACGTGGACTTCTGCCGCATGCACACCATGATGTGTCCGCCGGTCTAAGACCCCGCCCAGCTCGTTCGAGCCAGCCGGGCGCACGGTCGCCCGGCTGGCAACTCCGACATCGTCGTCGTTGAGATCGCCGTACGAGCGAACGTGCGTCTCCTCCAGACCAGAGGGAGCGCACATGACACCCCCCACCACGGCCGAGGCGCCACCCGCGGAGCGGCTACGCCAGCCGACCGGCAGGCGTAGCCGGCAGAAGCGCGGGGAGGGCCAGTGGGCCCTCGGCTACCTCGAGCCGCTCAACCCCAACGAGCAGTCCAAGAAGGACGACGACCCGCTGAACGTGCGCGCGCGGATCGAGAACATCTACGCACACCGCGGCTTCTCCTCCATCGACCCGGCAGATCTGCGCGGCCGGTTCCGCTGGTACGGGCTGTACACCCAGCGCAAGCCGGGCATCGACGGCGGGCGGACCGCCACCCTCGAGCCGCACGAGCTCGACGACGAGTACTTCATGCTCCGCATCCGGATCGACGGCGGACAGCTGAGCATCGAGCAGCTGCGCACGATCGCGGACATCTCGACCACGTACGCGCGGGACACCGCCGACATCACGGACCGGCAGAACATCCAGCTGCACTGGGTGCGCATCGAGGACGTGCCGGAGATCTGGAACCGGCTGGAGGCCGTCGGCCTGTCCACCACGGAGGCCTGCGGCGACAGCCCGCGGGTCGTGCTCGGCAGCCCGGTCGCCGGGATCTCCGCCGAGGAGATTCTCGACGGGACACCCGCGATGCAGGAGATCAAGCGCCGCTACATCGGGAGCCCGGAGTTCTCCAACCTGCCGCGCAAGTACAAGACCGCGGTCACCGGTCACCCGGCGCTGGACGTCGAACCCGAGATCAACGACATCGCGTTCGTCGGGGTGGTCCACCCCGAGCACGGCCCGGGGTTCGACGTCTGGGTCGGCGGCGGCCTGTCGACCAACCCGATGCTGGCGAAGCGGCTCGGCGCCTGGGTACCGCTCGAAGAGGTTCCCGACGTGTGGTGGGGCGTCACCAGCGTCTTCCGCGACTACGGCTACCGGCGGCTCCGGACCCGGGCTCGGATCAAGTTCCTCATCGCGGACTGGGGTCCGGAGAAGTTCCGCGAGGTGCTGGAGACGGAGTACCTCGAGCGCAGGCTGCACGACGGCCCCGCGCCGCCGGCGACCACGCTCCCCCGCGACCACATCGGCGTACACCCGCAGAAGGACGGGCGGTTCTACATCGGCGCCGCACCGACCGCCGGCCGGGTGTCCGGCACAATGCTCGCCAAGCTCGCCGACGTGGTCGAGGACCACGGCTCGCAGCGGGTGCGTACGACGCCACTGCAGAAGCTCCTCGTCCTCGACGTCGACGAGGACCGCGTCGAGTCGCTCGTCACCGCCCTGGCCGGCATCGGGCTGCACGCCCGCCCGTCCCAGTGGCGGCGGGCCACGATGGCGTGCACCGGGATCGAGTACTGCAAGCTGGCCATCGTCGAGACCAAGCGGCGCGCGCACGACCTGATCGACGAGCTCGAGCGCCGGATCCCGGAGCTCGACACGCCGATCACGGTGAACCTCAACGGATGCCCCAACTCGTGCGCGCGCATCCAGGTCGCGGACATCGGGCTCAAGGGCCAGCTGGTCATGGACGAGCACGGCAACCAGGTCGAGGGCTACCAGGTGCACCTCGGCGGCGGGCTCGGCCTCGACGCCGGGTTCGGTCGCAAGCTGCGCGGCCACAAGGTGACCTCGGCCGGCCTGGACGACTACGTCGAGCGGGTGGTGCGGAACTACCTCGCCGACCGCAAGGACGGCGAGCGGTTCCCCGAGTGGGCCGCGCGAGCCGACGAGGAGTCACTGAAATGAGTTCCTTCACCGTCCCGTTCCACTGCCCGTACTGCGGGGACGAGGACCTCCGGCCGCACGAAGACACTCACGGCGCGTGGGAGTGTCGCTCGTGTCTGCGGGCCTTCGGCCTCAAATTCATCGGACTCCTCACCCCACCCTCGGCTTCTGGACAGGTGCAGCAATGACCTCCATCACCGATCTGGAGACACCGACGTTCCGGCGCACCCCGCCCGAGCGCGACGCCGACGAGCTCCGCGAGCTGGCTCTGGTCGCCGGTCCCGAGCTCGAGCTCGCGTCCGCCGAGCAGATCCTCGAGTGGGCGGTCGAGACGTTCGGCGAGCGCTTCTGCATCACCTCGTCGATGGCCGACGGCGTGCTCGCGCATCTGGCGTCGCGGGTCGCCCCCGGAATCGACGTACTCTTCCTCGACACCGGCTACCACTTTGCGGAGACGATCGGCACCCGAGACGCCGTCGCGGCCACCCTGCCGGTCAACGTCGTCTCGCTGAAGCCCGACCAGACGGTCGCCGAGCAGGACGCCGAATACGGCAAGGACCTGTTCGCCCGCGACCCCGATCTGTGCTGCGCGCTGCGCAAGGTCAAGCCGCTGGAGCAGTCCATGACGGCGTACGACGCCTGGGCGACCGGCCTGCGCCGCGAGGAGACCCGGGACCGGGTGATCACCCCGGTCGTGGGTTGGGACGCGGCGAAGCGCAAGGTCAAGGTGTCGCCGCTGGCTCGCTGGACCGACGACGACGTCGAGGGCTACATCGCGAAGCACAACGTGCTGGTCAACCCGATGCAGTACGACGGATATCCCTCGATCGGCTGCTGGCCGTGCACCCGGCGGGTGGCCGCCGGCGAGGACCCGCGCAGTGGTCGCTGGGCCGGCACCGGCAAGACCGAATGCGGAATCCACTCATGACCCGACACGACAGTTCCGAAGGGAGGACGACCTCATGACCGCCCCCGCTCTGGTGGCCCTGGCGCATGGCAGCCAGGACCCACGCTCGGCCGCCACCGTCCACGCTCTCTGCAACCAGGTCCGCGACATGCGCCCGGACCTGCGGATCGAGGCCGCCTTCCTCGACCACTGCGAGCCGAGCCCCGCCCAGACCATCGACCGGCTGGTCGCCGACGGCTACGACGAGATCGTCATCGTGCCGCTGCTCCTGACCGCCGCGTACCACGCCCGCATCGACGTACCCGCAGTGGTGCAAGAGGCGGCGAATCAGCATGCCCAGTTGAGAATTCAGGTCACCGAGGTGCTCGGTGACGACGTGCTCCTCGACGTGCTCGACCGCAGGCTGCGGGCGGTGCTCAGGCGGACCCGGGCACGCGAGGTCGACGCGCTCGTGCTCGCGGCCGCGGGGTCCAGCGACTCCCGGGCCAACGCCTCGATCGTGCGGCTGGCCAGGTTGTGGGGCGCTCGGCACAAGCTCCCGGCGATCGCCGCGTACGCGTCCGCCGCTCCGCCGGCGACCGGCGAGGCCGTGCGCGCGTTCCGCCGCGAGGGGCGCCGGCACATCGCGGTCGGCTCGTACTTCATCGCACCCGGGTTCCTGCCCAACCGGGCCGAGGAGCTGGCCCTGGAGGCGGGTGCGATCGCCGTCGCGGACCCGTTGGGTGACGATTCGGAGGTGGCGTGGCAGGTGCTGACCCGCTACACGGTCGGCGCCGTCGAGCTGGTCCCGCTCCCCGCCTGACACCTCGCGAGGGCAGCCCCAGGCCGCTGCGCCGGCGGGTGTCGGCTCCGCCCGGCGGCGACTGCGTCGCCGCTTTTACGCCCGGCCACGCCCGAGCCGACACCCACCGGCTTCGCTCCGGTCCCACCGTGGTTCGCGCGGCGTCACGCCGCCCGTTCTCGCGCCGAGATGGAGCGCTTAGGATCGGCGGGATGCGGCTGCTTTATCCGACGGCTCGTGGCGGGCTGACCCTCGACGATCTGGTCGAGCTGTACGCGTACCCAGCCGGCCGGAGGTGGGTTCGGGCGAACTTCGTGGCCAGCCTGGACGGCGCCGTACAAGGCCCCGACCGCAGGTCGGGGAGCCTGGGCGACGCCGGTGACCGGGAGATGATGCGGCTGCTGCGCTCGCTGTCCGACGTGATCCTGGTGGGCGCCGGGACGGCACGCGCCGAGCACTACGCACAGGTGCGGGTCGACGAGCTGCACCAGGGGGTACGCCGGGAGCTCGGCCTGGCCGACGTACCGTCGATTGCCGTCGTCTCGCGCTCGCTCGCGATCCCACCGGGCCTGCTGGCCGGAGGCGCCGCGCGCACCCTGGTACTGACCTGCGAATCCGCGCCCCCCGACCGGAGGGACGCCCTCCACAGCAGGGCCGACGTGGTCGTGACCGGCGAGGACGACGTCGACATCGCGCGGGCACTCGACGAACTCGTCCGGCGCGGCCATCGGCGGATCCTGACCGAAGGTGGGCCGCGGCTGCTGTCGTCCATGATGGACGCCGAACCCTGCGACGATCTGTGCCTGACCACCCGGTCGATGCTGGTCGGCGGGGACGCCTACCGGATGCTTCGCGGCCCCGCGCTGGACCCGCCCGCGGAGTTCCGGCTCGCCCACCTGCTCGAACGGGACGGCACGCTGTTCGGCCGCTACACCCTCACCCGGCCGGATGGCGGACACTAGAGCCATGGATCTACCCGTCAACCCACCCGTGTCCCCGATGCTCGCCCGTTCGGTCAAGGCCGTTCCCCCGCCGGAGAAGACCGAGGGCGGCTTCCTCTACGAGCCGAAGTGGGACGGCTTCCGCTGCATCGCGTTCCGGGACGGCGACGAGGTCGAGCTCGGCAGCCGCAACGAGCGGCCGCTGAACCGCTACTTCCCGGAGGTCGTCGCCGCCGTCGGGAGGTCGCTCCCGCATCGCTGCGTGATCGACGGCGAGATCGTCGTCGCACAGAACGGCCGGCTGGAGTTCGAGCGGCTCCTGGAGCGGATTCATCCGGCCAAGTCGCGGGTCGACATGCTGGCCGAGAAGACACCGGCCCTGCTCGTGGCCTTCGACATCCTGGCCCTGGACGACGAGTCCCTGATCGACCAGCCGCTGGAACGCCGCCGCGAGGCGCTGGAGTCGGCGATGTCGGCCGCCGCACCCCCGATCCACCTCACGCAGGCGACCCGGGACCACGCGACCGCGCAGGAGTGGCTGGGACAGTTCGAGGGGGCAGGCCTGGACGGCGTGATCGCGAAGCCGATGACGTCGATCTACGAGCCGGCCGCACGCGGGTCGTGGTACAAGATCAAGCACGACCGGACCGCCGACGTCGTCGTCGCGGGCTACCGGCTGCACAAGAAGTCGACCCCGGCGAAGCCCCTCCTGGGTTCGCTGCTGCTCGGCCTGTACGACGACGCCGGGACCCTGCAGCACATCGGCGTCTCCGCGGCGTTCGCCGCCGCGCGCCGGGCGGAGCTGCTCGACGAGCTGCGCCCGCTCGAGATCGAGGCCGCCGACCATCCCTGGGGCGCCTGGGCGGAGGGAGCCGAAGGTGACCGCCGTCCCGGAGCCGTGTCCCGGTGGAACGCCGGCAAGGATCTCTCCTGGACGCCGCTCGACCCGGTGCTGGTGTGCGAGGTCGGCTACGACCACATGGAGGGGACGCGGTTCCGGCACACCGCACAGTTCAAGCACTGGCGTCCGGACCGCGATCCGCGCTCGTGCACGTACGAGCAGCTGGAAGAGGTCGCGAAGTACGACCTCGACGAGGTGCTCACGTAAGCCGCGCCCGCCCGTTCAGCTCAGCGGCTCGGCCGTACTGCCTTGAGCACGCCGATATTGTCGATCCGGTGCTCGGGGTTGCCCAGCGCATCCGTCCAGTAGTTGCCGCGCGCGTGGTCCTCGGGCGTCGCGCAGGTCGAGAGGGTGATCATGGCGCGCGTCGGACGCCTGCCCGGATGCCCGGGTACCGGCGCGGACTGACGGGCCAGGGACAGCTTCGAGCGGAACGACGTCCACCTGGTCCTGGTCATCACGTAGTCGTAGACCTTTCCACCCGCGCGGACCAGGATGTGTTGGCCGTGCTCCAGGGCCGGGAGCTCGCCGAACGGTGCGCCCGCCGAGGTGCGGTGTGCGGTGATGATCAGGTTTCCGATCCCGCCGGGGCCGACGCCGCCACCCGGGCCGTGTGGGCTCGCAGCGATACCGCGGTTCTGGATGCGGGTTCCCGGCAGGTCGTCGGGACGGCCGACGTACGGGACGACGAGGAGCGAGTCGATCCCGATCGACGGGATGCTCACCCACGCGCGACGGGGCTTCCCGGCCCGAGAACGGTGTGGTGCGGCCGTGCTCGGCGACACCGACGGCTTACGCGCCGGAGTGCGTGCGCTCTCGGTCGCAGTCGGGGTGGGTGATGCGGTCGGGCCCGGTGTCGTGGCTCGTACCTTGGAGGGCGCGGTCGTCGAACCGGCCGACGGCGGGCGTTCGGCGGCGTCCGAGGTGGTGAGCGTGGCCGAGCATCCGGCAACCGCGAGGACCAGCAATGCCACGGCACCCACCACCAGCAGGCGGATGAGGGCCATGCCCCAGGATAGGCAGCCGACCCCAGCGAGCCGGGCCCGTCAGTCCTGGGTACGCGCGACGCGGACCTCAAGCGGTTGACCGCCGTCCGCGATCAGCTCCGCCCGTCCGGACCGGAGCAGCGAGGAGGGAGAGGGGGCACACGCGACAGCCCCCCGAGAGCCGCCGGAACGCGTCGTGCCCCCTCTCACGTCCCTTCGACGCACCCGGCCCCGGTCCGGTTCCACATGACGGGGTCGTCCATCGCGTCATCAGGGGTCGGCAGGTATTTGTTGATGGGCGCGAAACGCGAGACGATAGCGTCAGAGCACCGATCCTGCGGGAGGTGTCGCCAATGTACGACGTGGTGTTGCTGATCGAGCAGCAGCTGAGCAAGGCCGATGCCCGTCAGGTCGTCGGTCTGCACGACTCCCTCGAGGAGACCGTCCATTACCACATGATCCTTCCGTGCGAGGACGCCGCGACCCGGATCGAGACCGCCCTGGGGTCGATCGCCGCGAGCGAGGTGCTCGCGACTTCGGCGATGGCGTACTCCGAGATGGATCTCGACCAGCTCCAGCAGGAGATCCAGTCCGAGGCGCAGCAGTCGCTCAACGCGAGCATGAGCTTCATCGACGAGACCGGACACGAGGTGACCGGCGAAGTGACGTGCGAGGATCCGATCTCCGCGCTGGCGGCCGCCGTCGAGGCGCATAACGGCCAGGAGGCGATCATCCTCACCCGGCCACACATCGTGGCGGAGTTCTTCCACCTGGACTGGACGTCCAAGGCCCGCCGCAAGATCGGCGTACCGTGCCTTCACCTGCTCGAGCACGAGAACTTCGACGAGCAGTCCGGCGGCGGCGAGGGCGTCTACGGCATGTGAGCGCGGTCGCGCGGCCCGCACACCGGGTCACGCCGTCGCCGCGCGCCGCCGTACCCTCGCCTTGAACCACGCGGTGTCCGGTACGCGGGACAGCAGGGGTCCGCTCACCACGGTGATGAGGACGTACGCCGTCGCCAGCGGTGCCAGCTGAGACTCCACGCCCGCGCCCACCGCGATCCCGGCGATCACGATGGAGAACTCGCCGCGCGGGGTCAGCCCCAGCCCCGTACGCCACCGTCCGGAGACCGCGATGCCGGCCCGCCGGGCCGCGAGGTAGCCGGTCAGGGTCTTCGTGGCCATCGTCACCACCGCCAACCCGAGCGCGGGGAGGAACACGGGCACCATCTCGCCCGGATCCGTCGCGAGCCCGAAGAAGACGAAGAACACGGCCGCGAACAGGTCGCGCAACGGCATGAGCAGTTCGGAGGCATGGTGCGCGACGGGTCCGGAGATGGCGATGCCGACGAGGAAGGCGCCGACGGCCGCGGACACGTTGACCCGGTCCGCGAGACCGGCCACGAGCATGGTCAACCCGAGCACACCCAGTAGCAGGGCCTCGGGCTCTCTCGGGGAGAACAGCGTCGAGATCGCGTGGCCGTGCCGGAGCGCGGCGTACAGAATCACCAGCACCGCCGCGACCGCGATGAGGAGCGTCCGGGCGCCCTCGACGAGACCCGCGCCGATGACCAGGGCGGTCAACAGCGGGAGGTAGAACGCCATCGCGAGGTCCTCGATCACGAGGATCGAGAGCATGACCGGAGTCTCGCGGTTACCCATCCGGCGGAGGTCGCGCAGGATCTTGGCGATGACACCGGACGAGGAGACCCAGGTGACACCGGCGAGCGCCACCGCCGCGACCGGACCCCAGCCGAGAAGCAGCGCGAACGCCGCACCCGGCAGGGCGTTGAGCAACCCGTCGACCACACCCGCCAGGGCCGACTTGCGGAGGTTGCCGACCAGCTCGTCGGCCGAGTACTCGAGGCCGAGCATGACCAGCAGCAGGATGACGCCGATCTCGGCGCCGACCTCGAAGAAGTCCTCACCCGCGGAGAGCGGGACCAGACCACCGTGGCCGAATGCCAGCCCGGCGAGCAGGTAGAGCGGGATCGGGGACATGCCGATCCGACTCGCCATCCGGCCCAGCATGCCCATGCCCAGGAGCAGTCCGCCCACCTCGATGAGCAGCATGGTGGTGTCGTTCATGCGGGGTCAGGGACTCAGCCCGAGTCACCGGCGATGAGCCGGATGAAGGCATCCATCCCCGAGCGGGTCCCGACGGCCACGAGGGTGTCTCCGGCAGAGAAGACGATCTCGGGTCCGGGCGAGGGAATCGCGTCACCCTCGCGAAGGACCGCGACGATCGAGACACCGGTGCGGCTCCGCGCCTCCGTGTCACCCAGTCGCCGGTTGACGTACGGCGAGTCCGCCCGCACGGCCACCTGCTCGGTGAGCAGTCCGGCGGCCCGCTCGCGCAGGCCCACCAGCTCGCCCAGCATCAGCGAGGCACCGAGTACGTCGGCCAGCGCCTCGGCCTCGTCATCGGTCAGGAAGGTCGAGTCGCTACAGGCGTCGGGGTCGTCCCGGTCGAAGAAGGCGAGCTCGCGCTCGCCGGAACGATGCGAGACGACGCTGATCCGCCGTCCGGACGCAGTGACCACGTCGTGTCGTACGCCGATGCCCGGCAGGTCGGCCTTCTCCACTCGTACTCCCACCCTGCCGACGTTACCAATCCACCCGCTGCGTGGCGGGTTTTGGTCGCCGTACGTCGGCGGAGACAGCCATATCGCGCCACGCGAGAGCTCCGGCCGCCATTCAGCTCGGGTCGGCGTCGGTGGCCATTCAGCTCGGGTCGGCGTCGGTTTCCGGCTTCCTGGCCCGGCTGGGCTGCACCCGCATGGGTTCGCCGGGCATCTTGGGATAGTCCGGCGGGTAGGGCATGTCGTCGAGCCCCTCGGACTCGTCCCGCTCGTACATCTGCAGCAACGGGTCCAGCGAGTGCGCCACGTCGTCGATGGCCGCGTGCGGGTCCCCGATGTCGGCGAGCCGGTCGGGGACGGTGAACAACGTGAAGTCGCCCGGCTGGATCGAGCCGGCGAGCAGCTCGTCCCACGTCAGCGGCGCCGAGACCGGCGCGCCCGGCCGCGACCGCAGGCTGTAGGCGCTCGCGATCGTGCGGTCGCGCGCGTTCTGGTTGTAGTCGACGAAGACGGTCTCGCCGCGCTCCTCCTTCCACCACTTGGTGGTCACCTCGCCGGGCAGACGGCGCTCCAGCTCCCGGCCGAAGGCGATCGCGGCGTGGCGTACATCGGTGAACGTCCAGCGTGGCTCGATCCGCACGTAGATGTGGACTCCCCGGCCGCCCGACGTCTTGGGGAATCCGACGTACCCGAGGTCGTGCAGCAGTACCCGGGCCTCGGCGGCCACCCGGAGCGCGTCGGCGAAGTCGGTGCCCGGCTGGGGATCGAGGTCGATACGCAGCTCGTCCGGATGCTCCACGTCCTCGCGGCGTACCGGCCACGGGTGGAACGTGATCGTGCCCATCTGCGCCGCCCATACGAGTACGGCCGGTTCGGTCGGGCACACCTCGTCCGCCGTACGGCCGGACGGGAACGTGATGTGCGCGGTCTCCACCCAGCCGGGTGCGCCCTTGGGCACCCGCTTCTGGTAGAACGCGTCGCCGCGGTTGTCCTGCCGGGTCGCGATGACGGCGCCCTCGAACACGCCCTTCGGCCACCGCTCCAGCGTGGTGGGCCGCAGCCACATCGCGCGCAGCATGGCCTCCCCCACGCTGGCGTAATAGCGAGCCACATCCCCCTTCGTCGCCGCATGGCCGCCGTCGATTGCGGGGAAGATCACCCGGTCGGGGCTGGAGATCCGTACGTCGCGGCCCCCCACTTCGATCTCGATCGCATCTGACGCCATGCCCACAACCTAGCCGCAGGCGGTGACGCTTACCCGTCTCGCGCCGAGATTGCACATCAGGCCGAATATCTCCGAAACGTCGTTCACGGACTGTTCGGCTGTGGCACGCTGTGAGGGTCTGTCGCCACCGGACAAAGCGCGATAGAACACCGGGGAGCACACATTCACGGCCGCGCGTCCACCGACAGCGGCCGGCTTGGAGGCAGCCGTGATCCGCAGACCTCTCGCCGCCGCACTCGCCGGCGGGCTGGCCACCGCCGGCCTGCTGCTCATTCCCACCGGCGCCCAGGCGATCTCGCCCGACGTGATCATCACCGAGGTGTACGGCGGCGGTGGCAACACCGGGGCTCCGTACACGCACGACTACGTGGAGATCTACAACGCCGGACCGGAAGCCGTCGACGTGACCGGCTGGAGCGTCCAGTACGGCTCCGCCAGCGGGACCATGGGCAACAACCGCACGACCCTGGCCGGCACCATCGAGCCCAGCCACCACTACCTCGTGCAGGGAGCGGCCGGTACGACGGGCAGCGGTGCCCCCCTCCCCGCCCCGGACGCCACGGGCTCCATCAACGCCAGCGCCTCCAGCGGAAAATTCGCCCTGGTCACCGCCAGCGAGTCGATCGCGTGCTCGACCTCCTGCGCGGACGACCCTCGGGTGCGTGACCTCATCGGCTACGGGTCCGCCAACGACTTCGAGTCCGCAGCCGCACCCGGCACCAGCAATACGACGGCCGCCATACGACACTGCGCGGACAGCGACGACAACGCGGCCGACTTCCGTGCGGACGCTCCGGACCCGCAGAACTCCGGCTCCGAACCCGGCACCGGGCCAGAGGAATGCGTCCCCGTGGAGGCGACGATCAGCGAGATCCAGGGCGCGGCGCACCGGTCACCGCTCGACGGAAGCCAGGTGACCGGCGTCGAGGGCGTGGTCACGGCGGTCCGCGGCAACGGCTTCTGGATGCAGGACCCGCAGCCGGACGGCGACCTCGGCACCAGCGACGGAGTCTTCGTCTTCACCCGCGACGAGCCGACCGCCGTTGTGGACAACCTGGTCACGGTCGACGGCGTGGTCTCCGAGTTCCGTCCGGGCGGGGACGCGGACAACCTGAGCACCACCGAGATCACCGCGCCGTCGGTCACCGTGCTTCAGGCGAACGCCGAGCCCCCGCCGGTGCAGCTGGTCGGCGAAGGGGGCCGAGTGCCCCCCGGCAAGGTGATCGACGACGACGCCGACGGCAGCGTCGAGACCGGCGGAACCTTCGACGCCACGAGGGACGGCATCGACTTCTGGGAGTCGATGGAGGGCATGCGGGTCGGAATACAGGACGCCGAGGTGGTCGGACCGACGAACAACTTCGGCGAACTCCCCCTCGTACCGTCCGGATCGAAGGTACGCACCAACCGGGGCGGCATCCTGCTGCGATCGAGCGACGCCAACCCGGAGCGGATCCTGCTGGACGACGCGCTGGTCTCCGTGCCCGCCGCCCACGTCGGCGACTCCCTCACCGGGACGACCAGCGGCGTCCTGGACTACAGCTTCGGCATGTTCAAGCTCCTCATCACCGAGCAACCCACGGTCAGCTCCGGCGGGCTCGCCCGCGAGGTCGCCGAGCCGGCGGGCCCCAACCGGCTCTCGATGGCCAGCTTCAACGTCGAGAACCTCGACCCGACCGACGCCCAGAGCCATTTCGACGCGCTCGCCAGTCAGATCGTGGACAATCTACAATCCCCGGATCTGCTTGCCCTGGAGGAAATTCAGGACAATGACGGGCCCGTGAACTCCGGCGGCACCGCCGCCGACCAGACCCTCGACATGCTCACGGAGGCGGTGGCCGCCGCGGGCGGCCCGGCGTACGAATGGCGCCAGATCGACCCGGAGAACAACCGGGACGGCGGCCAGCCCGGCGGCAACATCCGGGTGGCGTTCATGTACCGCACGGACCGCGGCCTGGAGTTCGTCGACCGCCCGGGCGGAGACGCGACGACACCCACCGAGGTCGTGGACGACGGCCGCGAGGCCGCGCTGTCCGTCTCGCCAGGCCGGATCGAACCGGCCGACCCGGCCTGGGACGACAGCCGGAAACCGCTGGTGGGTGAGTTCCGCTGGAACGGCACGAGGTTCTTCGCCATCGCCAACCACTTCGCCAGCAAGGGCGGCGACCAGCCACTGTTCGGCGTGAACCAGCCGCCGGAACGGTCCAGCGAGGAGCAACGCCACCAGCAGGCCCAGGTGGTCCGCGACTTCGTGGACCGGCTGCTCACGGTCGATCGCAACGCCCGGGTCGCCGTGCTCGGAGACATCAACGACTTCGAGTTCTCCACGACCACCGACATCCTCACCGGGTCCGGCGGGACCGCCCTCGTCGACCTTCCGCGCACGCTGCCCGACGGCGAGCGGTACACGTACGTGTTCGAGGGCAACTCGCAGGTCCTCGACCACATCCTGCTGTCGAGGCGGATGATCGCCGACGGCTACAGCTACGACGTGGTGCACGTGAACTCGGAGTTCGCCGACCAGCTGAGCGACCACGAGCCACAGGTGGCCACGGTGGCCGTGCCGTCGACGACCGCGGCTCCGGGCCCCCGGTAGGCGATCACGCCGACGTAGGCTGGGCTCATGCCGTACGACGTGGTGCAAACCGACGACGAGTGGCGCGAGCGACTGAGCCCCGACGAGTACCACGTACTCCGCGAGGCCGGCACCGAGCCCCCGTGGTCGGGCAAATACGTCGACACGAAGACCGAGGGCGTCTACCGCTGCCGTGCCTGCGATGCGGAGCTGTTCCGCTCGACCGAGAAATTCGACAGCCATTGCGGGTGGCCGTCGTTCTTCGCGCCCCTGGCCGGGGACCGGGTGGAGTACGTCGAGGACCGCAGCCTGGGCATGGTGCGCACCGAAGTGCGATGTGCGCGGTGCGGATCCCATCTCGGCCATGTCTTCGAGGGCGAGGGGTACGACGTACCGACCGACCAGCGGTACTGCATCAACTCGGTCAGTGTCACCCTGGAGCCCTCGGAGTAGTCCCCACTTTCGCGCCGAGATTCCACATCTGGTCGATCCAAGGCCGACCACTTCTGCAATCTCGGCGCGACGGAGGGCTAAGCCGAAGTTTCGTCGGGTTTGAGGTCTGATTCCTTGTCTGAGCAGGCGAAATGGGTTTCGCGACACGCCGGACTGTAGACACTAATATCCTTGTCTTGTGCTGCTGCTCACG
>WHTJ01000171.1 GCA_009377795.1 Propionibacteriales bacterium
TACGAGGCCACATGAGCCGCGACGGCGCGCACCGACCAGTTCTTGCACAAGGACTGACGGTCCCATTGCACTGATGTCAGCCCGGCAAGCGTGTCCGCCATCCGGCGCCGCTCGGCGAGCGCCATCAGGCGTACTTCTTCCTTCTGCAACTGCATAACCCGCCGTCCCTCGGCCTGCTGTGAACAATACAGACCGGGGACGGCGGGTATGCCGTGGGCAGCGTCAGGACTGGAGGACGGCCTCCAGAGCCAGGTGGATGGTGACCTTGTCACCGATCAGCAGCTTGCCGCCCTCGAGCGGGATGTTGAAGTCGACGCCGAACTCCTTGCGGCTGATCTCCGCGGTGGCCTCGAAGCCGACGCGGGTGTTGCCCCACGGGTCCTGGTCGATGCCGAGGAACTCGGCCGCGAGTGTGACCGGCTTGGTGACGCCCCTGATGGTGAGGTCGCCGGTGACCCGGTAGCCGTCGGTGTCCTCCTGCACACTCGTCGAGGTGAAGGTCATCGCCGGGTGGTTCTCGATGTCGAAGAAGTCCGAGGAACGCACGTGGTTGTCCCGGTCCTCGTTCTGGGTGTTGATGGACGACAGGTCGATGCTCGCGGTCGCCTTGGACTCGGCGACGTTCTCGGCGACCTCGATCTGGCCCTCGAACGTGCCGAAGGTGCCGCGCACCTTGCTCATCAGGTGACGGACCGAGAACGCGACCTCGGAGTGCGACGGGTCGATCGCCCAGGTGCCGGTCTTGAGTCCGGTCTGCTGCAGAGTGGTGCTGTCCATGAGTGTGTTACCTCCACATTTCAATAGTTGACGCTTCAAACAAGCTCTCCAGCGAGAGTAGGGGAATGTATTTGAAAAGTCAAATAGATCCCCGTAAGCTGTGCTCGTGAGCGAACCGCGATGGCTGAGTGCGCAGCAGGAAAGGGCCTGGCGCGCCTATATCGGCGGGTCGACCCGGCTGGCCGAGCAGCTCGATCGCGACCTCCGCCAGCAGCACGCCATCTCGATGGGTGAGTACGAGATCCTGGTCCGACTCTCCGATTCCGACGGGAACCGGCTGCGCATGGCCGACCTGGCGCACTTCGTCCACCACTCGCCGAGCCGGCTCACCCACACCGTCGCCCGGATGGAGAAGGCCGGGCTCGTCGTCCGCACCTCCTGCCCGGAAGATCGGCGCGGAGTGTTCGCGGAGATGACCAAGGCGGGGAACGCGAAGCTGGTCGAGGCGGCGCCGACCCATGTCGCGGGCGTACGCACGCAACTCATCGACGTCGTCGACCCAGACGACATGGTCGTGATCGGCCGCGCGTTCCAGGCCGTCCTGGACGAGATGGGCTGACCGCCGAGCCCACTGGCCGGTCCCCGCGCCCGGGTCCTTGCCGGGTCCGCTGCTGCCGTCGTACGGCGGCCGGGACGTCTCAGGTTCGCCCGGCCGGAACCTCGTCGGGCGGAGCCGGCCGCGACGTCCTCCGCGTACTCCGAGCGCCCGAGCGCGACCTTCGGTACGAACCGACCGAGCCCGCCGGGCAGCCACCATGCGCTGGTGCCGAAGATTCGCATGACCGCGGGCACGATCAGGCAGCGGATGACCAGCGCATCCAGCAGTACGGCGACCGCGAGGCCGAGCCCGAACTGCTGCAGCATCCGGGTCGGGCTGAGCACGAAGGCCCCGAATACCACGATCATGATGGCGGCAGCCGCCGTGATCACCCCACCGGTCATCGCGAGGCCCTCGCGTACGGCGTGCGCCGCATCCCTCGTACGCCGCCACTCCTCATGCATCCGGGAGACCAGGAACACCTCGTAGTCCATCGACAGCCCGAACACGATCGCGAAGATCATCACCGGCACGAACGCCTCGATCGGGCCCGGCTGCGCGCCGAGCAGGCCCTCCTGGAAGACCAGCGTGACGACGCCCAGAGATGCTCCGATGCTCAGGACGTTGAGCACCGCCGCCTTCAGCGGCACCAACACCGAGCGGAACACCACCATCAACAGCAGGGCCGACAGCCCCACCACCACGAGCAGGAACAGCGGCATCCGCTCGGTCACGGAGGTCGCGAAGTCATCCGCGGCCGCCGTCGACCCGCCGAGCAGGTAGGTGGCACCGGTCTCCACCTCCAGCGAGGGAAGTACGTCGTCGCGAAGCTGCGAGACCAGCTCACTGGTCTCCTCGTCCTGCGGCGAGCTGTCGGGGATCACGATCAGCATCGCGGCCGCTTCATCGGGCAGCGTCTGCGGCGGCGACGCGGTCGCCACACCGGGCGTGTCCAGCAGCTCCTGGTGAACGGCCTCGGCGGCCTGTTGATCGCCCTCCGACACCAGGATCAGCGGCCCGTTGAAGCCGGGTCCGAACCCCTCCGCGAGCAGGTCGTACGCCTGCCGGCTGCTGAGGCCGGGATCCTCCGTCCCGGCGTCGGCGAAGCCCAGCCGCATGCTCAGTGCGGGCACGGTCAGGGCGACCAGCGCGAGTACGGCGATCACGAGCGGCGGCCACGGGTTGCGCTGCACGACTCCGCCCCAGCGCCGCCAGCGGTCACCGTGCTGATGACGCGCCTTCTCGGCGTGCTTCTTGATCCTGCGTTCGATCCGCCGTCCGAACAGCGTCAGGAGGGCGGGGAGCAAGGCGATCGCGGCGATTACGGTCACCAGCACCGTGAGTGCGACGGCGAGGGCCACGCCCTGAAGCGATCCGAGACCCAACGCGTACAGGCCCATCAGGGCGATGATCACCGTGATGCCGGCGAACAACACCGAGCGGCCCGCGGTGTCGAGCGCCGTACGCGCGGCCTCATCGCGTTCTGATCCACGCAGAATTTCGCTGCGGTAGCGGGAGAAGATCAGCAACGCGTAGTCGATGCCTACACCGATGCCGACGAGGAACATCAGCGGCGTGGTGTAGCTGGCGATGGTGACGGTGTTCGACAGCAGTGCGATGACACCGACCGTGCTGCCGACCGCGAAGATCGCGGTGATCAGCGGCAGGCTGGCCGCGAGGAACGACCCGAACATCAGCACCAGGATCACCAGGGCAGCGAGAATTCCGACACCTTCGGCGGCTCCGCCGCCCTCGCCTTCCTCGGCGTTCCGGATCGCATCGCCGCCGAGCTCGACCTGCAGGCCGTCGCCGGCGGCCTCTTGCGCGGTGTCGATGAGGGTCTCGACATCGTCGATCGGTACGTCGGCGGACTTGCCGTCGAGCACCACGGTCGCGTAGGCGATCGTCCCGTCCTGCGACATGGCTTCCGGACCGGCGTACGGACTGTTCACCGCCGCCACGTGCGGCAACCCGCTGATCTCGTCGAGCATCGCCTCGACTCGTTGCCGGGTCGCCGCCGCCTGCCGACCGTTCTCGTCGTGTACGACGATCTGGATGGAGTCGCCGGCCTGGTCCGGCGCGTGCTCCGAGAGCGAGTCGGCGGCGGCCTGGGACTCCGTGCCAGGAAGGGAGGAGTCGTCGTGGTAGTCCGTGCCGATCGCCTGCGAGCCGAACGTGATACCGCCGAGGACGGCGACCCACAGCGCGAGCGCCAACCAGTGCCGCCTCTGCGACCATCCGGCCAGCCGTTCCAGGAGGCTCGAGGCCATCTCCATCATGCCCTTTCGTGAGTGCGTCCGTGCTATTGGTCACCCGACCCGCACGGAGGTGTAGCTGCCCTATATGTAGGCTCGCTACGTTAGCACGCGAGGTGTAGCCTGTCTACATGACACCGGACGCCTTACGGGGACACCTGGACGCCCTGATCCTCTCCGTGATCGAGCACGAGCCGCTGCACGGGTACGCCGTGATGGAGGCGCTGGTGCGGCGAAGCGGCGGAGCTCTCGATCTGCCC
>WHTJ01000070.1 GCA_009377795.1 Propionibacteriales bacterium
CGTGGGGCGAAACGGTCAAGGCCGTCGTCGTACTCAAGGGCGGCCACCTCGCCCAGAAGACCGAACTCATCGACTTCTGTGCCAGTCGTCTCGACCGGTTCAAGAAGCCCCGGTCGGTCGACTTCGTGGACGGCCTTCCGGTCAACCGCAACGGCAAGATCGACCGCCACCAGATCAAGCAGCGCTACTGGGCCGGATCCGCCCGCGCTGTCAACTGAATCGAGGTTTCGATGTCCTTCGAGCTCGTCCCCACCTACCGCGAAGCCTCATCCGTTCAGCCCCTCGTCTCGAAGCTGCGCGACTACCTCTCCGGCGAACTCGCCGACTTCGAGCACCGGCTCGGCCTCGGATCCGAGTCCGTGTTCGACCGGGCCACCCTCCAGAAGGTCTGGAAACGCAGCCGGGAGCTGGGTTTCTACGGCGTCCACCTCTCGCCGGAGTACGGCGGCCTCGGGCTCAGCAGCACCGAACTCGCGGCGCTCAAGGAAGAGGTGGGTGCCTCTGGGCGCGTCCTCTACCACTGCGTCCTGGGCGACATGGGTGGCCCGCTGCGCGCCGGCGCGATCTTCGACTATGCCACGCCGGATCAGCTCCAGCGCTATCTCGTTCCGGTCGTCGAGGGTGATCGCGCGTGTTGCTTTTCGCTCACCGAGCCCGACGCCGGCTCCGACGTACGCTCGATGCGAACGGTTGCCACCCCCGACGGCGACGGATGGCGCATCACCGGCCACAAGGTCTTCAGCTCGGCCGGCCCGTTCGCCGACTTCTCCGTGCTCATCGCACGGATGGCCGGGCCCGATGAGGCGTACTCCGCGTTCCTGGGCGACCTCGACTCACCAGGATGCCGGGTGGAGCCAGGGGAAGTGCCGATCTCCGGTCAGCAGATCGAGGCCGACATCGTCCTGGACGACTGCTACGTAGGGCCGGGCCAACTGCTCGGGAAGGTGGGCGACGGCCTGCGCATCGGACTAGGGCGCGTCACCACTAACCGCCTCCTGCACTGCCCGACCGTCCTCGGCCATGCCAGAAGGGTCATCGAGCTGACGGTCGCCTACGCCAAGCAGCGGAAGATCTTCGGCGGGACGCTGGCCGACATCCAGGCGATCCAACACAAGATCGCCGACATGACCACGGCTTTCTACGCGGCTCGGAGCATGACGTACGACGCCCTGGCGGCCCTCGACCGCGGGGACAACCCGAAGACCGAGGCGTTCATGTGCAAGCTCTTCGTCGCCGAGAACGCCTTCCGGATCGCCGACGAGGCCATGCAGATCCACGGCAAGGCGGGAATGGTACGCGGATCGGAGATCGAGTGGCTGTTCCGGCGGCTGCGAATGTTCCGCATCCTCACCGGCTCATCGGAGATCCAGAAGAACGGCATCGCGAAAGAGGTACTGCGGTGAGCAGGCGCCCAGGGCTGCAATCGCACCGGGCATCGTCACCCCGCGTGGCTACCAGGCGTTGGACCGGTTCCAGCATCGAGAGATGCTGGAACCCTGCGCACCTGACGAGCCAGCGTGGTGACCGCGATGACAAGCCACGTGATCGCTAGTGCTCGGGAGAAGTCGTTGAACGTCGTCCACCCGGTAAACGACACTCCAAACCACGTGATCAACAGAAACGGCGGGAGCACCCAAACTGCGGCCACGACAGCTTCAGTCACGAGCACGGCCCAGGAGTGCCGTCGCTGTCGGTCGAACAGCGACACCGCGACAAACACCGCGCCGAGGATCACCATCTGCGCCCCTGGCCCCCAGTACGCGCCCGAGTCAAGCCGGTGCTGGGCCTCCAGCAGCTCGCCAGTCGGTGGCCCGACGGCGGCAAAAACAGCGACCAGCACCGGAATGCGAGCGATGTGAACGATACGTAGGCTCATGCGTCTCCCCCTCGACGACCACGCGGCGAGAGCTAAGCGCACAAACATAGCAACCTGGCGGACATCGCACAAACCGCACCAACTCGGTGCTAGCCGTGGCGCACCGCCGCGACGCCTACGCGCCCGCGCTGACTGACTGCATCGCCCGCGAACTCGGGCACCGGCAGTCTCCAACCCACGAATGAGACCATGGCCAACGGTCCCGGCTGGCGGTGACACCAGCATCGGACTATCGACGTCGTGGCGGTCTCCGACGCGGGCCCCTGGGCGGTCACCACGCCGCTGCTGCCGATCAGCCCGAACGGCGGCGGGGACGTGACCGCGGCGCTCTACCTGGCCCACCTCTTCGAGACCGGCTCGCCGGCCGCGGCGCTGGCGCGCACCACCTCGTCGGTGTTCGCGATCCTGGAGGCCACCCTCGCGGCCGGGACCCGGGAGCTGCAGCTGGTCGGGGCCCAGGGCGCGACCGCCCGCCCGGACGAGCGGTTCGCCGTGCGAGCATTGCGCTGATGCCTGCTCCACTCGACCCAGACATGGACGTCGTCGAGAGGTCTCTCGGGGCCCTGGCGCGGACGCGCTCGCTCGGGCTGCACACTTTGGGCCACTTCGCGGGCGTGACCGGTCGCTCCGCCGGGCCGGGTCGCAGCGTCCTCGAGCTGACGCCGCCGCGGTGGTCCGCCGGGGGCCGAGCCGGCTCCGCCACGGAGCTCGCCGTGCTCATCGACCTGACCCTGGGCTCGGCCATCCGGAGCGCGCTGGGTCCGGGCCTGAGGCTGGGCACGATCAGCCTCACGGTCGACCACCTCAGCGCTCCCTCGCCCGGCCCGCTGACCGCCTCCGGACGCACCGACCGGGTCGTGGAGGCCGATCTCGCGGGCCAGGGCCGCGCCGACGTCGTCGACGCGCATGGCGTCGCGGTGGCGACCTCCACGGGCTGGTTCGTGGCGCTGCCGCCCCCCGAGGGACGGCCGCTGCCTCCGGTTCCCTGGGAGAGCAACGAGACGAGCGTCCCGGATCTCGCGGTCGACGACCTCGACGCCCAGGAGCGGGAGGTGCACGACGCGCTCGTCACCGCGGCCGCACGCGGCGACCGCTGCGGGCTCTCCGCGGTCGCTGCCCTCACTGCCCCGCGCGAGAGCGACCTCCGCCACCCCGACGAGGGCGCCGTCGCCTACGTGCTTCCCACCGGGCCGGCGCTGGGCAACCGGGTGCGCCAGGCGCAGGGTGGTGCCCTGTACGGCGCGGCCGCCTCGGCCGCCGAGGCCCTGGCCGGGCCGGAGTGGGAGGTAGGGTCGGGCCACGTCCAGTTCCTGCGACCCGTCTCCGCGCCGGAGGTCGAGGTGCGTGCGCGGGCGCTGCGCCGTGGGCGTCGCGTCGTCTTCACCGACGTCGAGATGGCCGCCTCCGGGCGACCGGTCCTCACCGGCCGCTTCACCCTCCGCCCGGCGACCCCGAACCGGCCCGGCTGAGCAGCACACCCGTGGCCGCGCCGGTCAGCATCACTCCCGTCAGCACGAACACTCCCGCGGCGCCGCCGAGCCCCGCGACCACGCCCGCCGCCGCCGGCACGGCGACCTGGCCGGCACGGTTGGCCCCGAGCCGGAGTGCCAGGGCCGTCGCCCTGGACCGCTCCGGCACCAGGCCCACCACCCAGGACATCGTCAGCGGCTGGCCGAGCCCGAGGGCGAACCCGGCGACCAGCATCAGCGCGACCAGCACGGCGGTGGCCGACCCGAGCGTGAACAGGACCAGGGCCACCGCGGCCACGACCATGCTGCCCACGAGCACCCACCGCCTCCCCCAGCGGGCGGCCAGCCGGGCGACCATCAACCGGGAGACGATGGAGGCGAAGGCACGCAGCGCCAGCAGCCACCCCACCGTGGCGGGCGAGATCCCCCGCTCCTGGGCCAGCACCGGCAGGAAGGCCGTGATCAGGTCGACGCACGTCAGCAGGGAGAGGCTGGCGAGCATCGCAGGCGACATGCCTCGGGTCCGGATCATCCCGAGCAGCCGGGCGGGGTTCCCGTCCGTCCCCGGGGCGGGGTCGGTGCCGGGTTCGCGGGACGCGGCCCTCTCCGACTGCCGGTAGGCCAGCGAGACCACGAGCAGCAGCACCGCGAGCAGCGAGGCGGCGGCCAGGCCGGCGCGCGGGCCTCCGGGCAGGTGGGAGGCGGCGGCGCCGGACAGCACCGGCCCGATCAGCTGTCCCACCGAGGCCGCCACGGTGAACAGGCCGAAGGCCCGGTCGTGGTCCTCCGACGGCGCCCGCCGCGCGATGATCCCCTGCGCCGCGATCGCCGAGAGCAGCAGGCCCACACCCGCGACGGCGTTGCCGAGCGCCAGCAGGAGGAGGGACGGCGCCGCGGCCAGGGCCACCGCGCCGAGCAGCGACAGGCCGGCGCCGTACCTCAGGAACGCGCGGGCCCGGTTGCCATCCACCCCCCGGCCCGCAGGCACGGCGAGGACCAGGGGCACGACCGCGAAGCTCGCGACGATCAGGCCGACCACGGTCGTCGACGCCCCGAGCTCGAGGGCCCGGTACGTCGTCATCGGACGACCGGCGAAGACCGCCGCCTGGACCAGGACCGTGCCGCCCAGCAGCAGGTACAGCCAACCCGCTTCGCGCCTCATGCCGGTCCGATCAACGCTATATTGTGTGCAATGTGCGGCGGTACTCTCCGCCGGCACCAGGAGGGGAGAGAGAGGACCCGATGGTTGACGCTCGACAGCAGGAGATGAGGTCCGGGCCTCCCCAGAGCAAGACGGCGTACGTCGTCGACCGGCTCCGCGAGGAGATCGCCGCCGGCATCATCGTGCCGGGCGGGGCGCTGCGCCAGACCCAGATCGCGATGCGCTACGGCGTCAGCCCCACCCCCGTGCGCGAGGCGCTGCGGATCCTCGAGGCCGCGGGCACCATCTCCTACGCGCCCAACCGGGGCGCCACCGTGCGCGAGATGGATCCGGTGGACGGGGACGACCTCTACTCCCTGCGCGCCGAGATCGAGGGCTTCGCCTGCCGGCTCGGCGTGGAGCGCCAGGACGGCACGCTCGCCACCCGGCTCGAGGAGCTCGCCGACCGGCTCGAGGCCGAGGACCCGGCGACCGGCCCGGCGCAGAGGTACCAGCTCAACCGCGATCTGCACTTCCTCATCTTCGACGCCGGCTCCCAGGTGGTCTCCCAGCAGGTCGCCAGCCTGTGGGAGGCCTTCACGCCCGCGGTCACCGTGTGGGGGGTCCCCCAGATCGCCGAACGGCTCAACGCCGATCACCGACAGATCATCAAGGCCGTGCGCAAGGGCGACGCCGAGCTCGCCGGCGCCCGGATGCGGGAGCACGTGCTCAACGCCCGGATGCTGCGCCGCAAGTACATCGGCTGACCCGGCGCCGACGCTCACCGACCCGCGACCGCGTCCAGGACGCGCCGGGCCCGGGCCACGCTGGCGTCGTCGACGAACTGGCCGTCGGCGAGCACGGTGCCGCCGCGACCAGCGAGCGCCAGGACCGCGCGCGCCTCGGCCACCTCGGAGTCGGTCGGGGTGTAGACCTCGTGCACGACGGCGACCTGGCTGGGATGGATGACCGACCGCCCTCCGAATCCCAGCTCCCGCCCGTCCTCGCAGTCGGCGCGCAGCCCCGCCTCGTCGCCGAGCCGGGTCCACACGCTCTGCAGCGGCGCCGGCAGGCCGGCGGCCCTCGCGGCCAGCACGACCGCGCTGCGCGCGGCCACCAGCCCCCGGTCGCCGTACCCGAGGTCGGCCTTGAGATCCTCCTCGCCCATCAGGATCCCGACGACCCGCTCGTGCGCGCGGGCGATCTCCACCGCTCCGGCGATGCCCACCGCACTCTCCAGGATGGGCACTACCCCGGCGTCGGAGCCAAGCTCCTCCAGCAGCCGCGCGACGAACCGCACGTCATCGACGGACTGCACCTTCGGCACCCGCACGGCGGCCACCCCCGTGGGCGCGACCGCGCGCAGGTCGTCGAGCAGCAGGCCGGTGCCGAAGCCGTTGACGCGCACCTCGGTACGCCGGGTCGCGGTGGTCGCCAGGAACTCCGCGCCGGCGGCGCGGGCCTGCCGCTTGGCGTCGGCCGGCACGCCGTCCTCGAGCTCGACGACGAGCGCGTCGGCCTCGGTGGACAGGGCCTTCGCGAGGTGCTCGGCGCGGTGCGCCGCGACGTAGAGCGCGCTGCGCACGGTCATCGCTCCCACCGCCCGAAGACGGCCGCGAGACCCTGGCCGCCCCCGATGCACATGGTCTCCAGCGCGTAGTCACCTTCGCGCCGCTCGAGCTCGCGGAGCATGGTCGCGAGGATCCGGCCTCCCGTGGCGCCGACCGGGTGGCCCAGCGAGATGCCCGACCCGTGCGGGTTGAGCCGGTCGTCGTCGGGGCTCATCCCCCACTCCGTCAGGCACGCGAGCACCTGGCTGGCGAAGGCCTCGTTGAGCTCGACCAAACTCAGGTCCGCGAGCGTGAGCCCGGCCCGCTCGAGGGCGAGCGCGACCGCGGGCACCGGCCCGATCCCCATCCGGGCCGGCTCCACCCCGGCCAGGCCCCACGACACGAGGCGGGCGAGCGGACGCAGCCCGTGCCGCGCCGCCAGCTCGGGAGTGGTGACCAGGCACGCCGACGCGCCGTCGTTCTGGCCGGAGGCGTTGCCGGCGGTCACCGTGGCCTCGGGGTCGGCGCCCCCCAGCACCGGCCGGAGCCCGGCAAGGGAGGCCGCCGTGGTGTCCGCGCGGGGATGCTCGTCGACCGCGACGACGACGTCGCCGCGGCGGCCGGGCACGGTGACCGGCACGATCTCCTCGGCGAAGACGCCCGCCTCCTGCGCCGCGACAGCGCGGCGGTGCGACTCCGCGGCGAAGGCGTCCTGGGCCTCGCGCGAGACGGCATACTCCCTGCGCAGGTTCTCGGCGGTCTCGAGCATGCCGCCCGGGACCGGGTGGTGTCGGCCACCGGCACTGGTGCGGCCCGCGGCGAGTGCGTCGTGCAGCACCAGCCCCTCATGCGTCCCCCAGCGGGCCCGATGGCTGTAGACCGGCGCCCGGCTCATCGACTCCGCGCCACCGGCGATGACGACGTCGGCGCCGCCGGTCCCCACCTGCATCGCGCCGGTGAGCACCGCCCAGAGCCCCGAGCCGCACCGGCGGTCGACCTGGGTGCCGGTCACTGTCACCGGCAGCCCGGCGTCCAGGGCCACGACCCGGCCGA
Organism: Propionibacteriales bacterium; assembly: GCA_009377795.1. Lineage (GTDB taxonomy): Bacteria > Actinomycetota > Actinomycetes > Propionibacteriales > Nocardioidaceae > WHTJ01. The sequence continues at coordinate 7,090 of WHTJ01000070.1, forward strand.
GGGCGGGCGCGTCGCTGGTGGGATAGCAGTGACCCGTCACCACCTCGTCGACGACGGCGGGGTCCAGGCCGGTCCGGTCCAGGAGCGCTCGGACCACCGTGGCGCCCAGGTCCTGGGCGGGGACGTCCCGGAAGACGCCCCCGAACCGACCGACCGGGGTCCGGAGCGGTTCGCAGATCACGACCTCGCGCATGCGGGCCTCCTTCTCGTCGGGGACATCAGGAGTACGCCGGGGCATCGGCTTCCTCGACCACGCCCCGCTCGATCAGGTTGCCGATCTCGTGGTCGGCGAGGCCGAGCACGTCGGCGAGGCCGAGCACGTCGGCGAGCACCTCGGCGGTGTGCGCTCCCAGCCCGGGGGCGGGCCGCTCGGCCGGGAGCCGGTCGATGCCGCGCACGGGGAAGCGGGCGCCGACCATCGGCCCCACGCCCTGCTGCTCGACCCGGGACAGCAGCGGGAGCGCGGCCGGGTCCGCCAGCTGCCGCTCCACGGCCTCGGTCATCGTGCGGTAGGGCCCCCACAGCGCACCGGCCTCCTCCAGCGGCGGGCCGACCTCGTCCAGGGTGCGGGCGGCGAACCACGGCCGGAGCAACGCCGTGATCACCTCGCGGGCGGCGAACCGGCCCTCGTCGGTGGTCAGGTCGTGTCCCAGGTTGGCGCCGATCGTCTCGAACGCCGCGGTGGTCCCAGTCGCCCGGCACAGGCCCTCCCACTGACGCCGGCCCATCGCCACCACCATGAGCCGGCGCCGGTCGGCGGTCTCGAAGTCGGCGCCGTAGCTGCCGTAGACGTGGTTGCCGTAGCGGCCGCGGTCGTGCCCGACGAGGTCGGCGTGCGCCGCCCAGCCGAGATTGGCGACGCCGGTCAACGCCACCTCGTCCAGGCTGACGCTCAGCTCGGCCCCCTGCCCCGTGCGCTCGCGTCGGGCCAGGGCGGCGAGCAGGGCGAGCACCAGCTCGCGGCCCTCCGGTCGGCGGACGTCGATCACGATCGACCGCTTCCCGCGGTTGAGCGAGGCCCAGTAGAGGCTCGTGCCACCACCGAGCGCGAGCGGCCAGCGGGTCCGATCGGCCGCCCCGCCCGGCGGGTCCACCCGCACGACGTCGGCACCGAGCTGGGCCAGCGTCATCGTCGCCGACGGCCCGGCCACGTAAGTGGCCACCTCGACGACCCGGAGATCGAGCACGCTCACGCCGGCACCGGCTCCCCGGCTCCGGCCTCGGCGAGCATGTCGAGCAGCGCGGTCGCGTCGCCGCTGCCCGTCCAGACGATCGCAGCGAGAGCGTCCACCGTGGCGGGCCCGCAGACCGGGTCCACCAGCCGGTGCAGCTTCTCCACCAGTGCGGCGTCGTCGACCGGCCGGTCGGGCTCGCCCCAGGGCTGGTCGACCCGGGTCCCGAACGTGCCAGCGTCGGTCACCACCCGCACCCTGGCCGGGCGCATAGCGGGGTAGTCGCGCATGCAGTCCGCGGCCTCGGTGACGACGACCTTGTCGGCCAGCGCGCGGACCCGGGGGTCGGACCGGCTCGCCTCGTCGAAGTGCTCGAGCGCCGGCGGACCATGGAGCACGGTGACGGCGACGGCGTACGGGATGCTCATCTGGGCGTCGAGGAAGTCGTCGACCTCGTGGAAGCCGTGCCCCACCGCGACCGGGTAGGTGCCGACCTCGATCGCGCGTACGGCGTCGGGGTCGAAGGCGTGGGTATCGGCCAGCTCGAGCACGGCGTCGATGGGTCCGTGGAGGTGGCGGCAGCACGGATACGGCTTGACGTAGGTGCGCAGCATCCGCCAGGTGACGCCCAGCCCGTCCATCAGGTGCGCCTCGTCCAAGCGGCCGTCGACGAAGACCGCGGCGTACCCGTTGCGCCCCTCGAGGACGGTCGCAGGCCCGGTGAGGCCGCGGACGGCGAGCTCGGCGCACACCAGCCCGTCGCGGGCGGCCTTGCCGGCGTGCAGCCGCTTCACCTCCGCGCCCGACCCGAGGAACTCGAACAGCCCCCCGGCGTGGGACCCGGCCAGGCCGAGCGCATCGAGGGTCCGTCGCTCGTCGGCCTCGAGCATCGTGGTGACCGCGACCGCGGCACCGAACACGCCGGCCAGCGGCGTGTTGTGGAGTCCGCGGCGCCAGGTCGTCGGGTGTCCGGCGCCGGCCAACCGGCAGGAGACCTCGAACCCGAGGGCGATTGCCACCAGCAGCCGGTCGAACGACGCGCCGTGGTCCTCGGCGGCGGCCAGCGCCGCCGAGATGACCGGCGCGCCGGGGTGGTAAGCGCCGGGCGTGTAGCCGTCGTCGACCTCCAGGCCGTGGGCAGCGGTGCCCGTGGCCAGGGCGGCCTGGGCCCCGGAGAGCCGGAGCGGCGTGCCGAGCACCTGGACCCGACCGGGGGCCTCGGACGCCGCGAGGTAGTCGCGCACCAGGCAGGCGGTGGCGGTGCGGGAGCCGGACAGGGCCGCGGCGAGGTAGTCGAGGAGCACGCGGCGGGCCTGGTGCTCGACCTCCGGCGGGAGCGGTTCGGACCGGGCCCGGACGACCCAGGCCGCGAGCTCACGGGACAGGGGGCGCGTCGTGTCAGGCATGGAGAACCTCCGGGGTCGCGGCGGGCAGCCGCTGGGTGAGCTCGCGGGGCGAGAGGGAGTCGAGGTCCGCGACCAGGGCCGCGAGCGTGTCGGCCTCGGCCGCGGGACGTCCGGCCACAGCCAGGCAGCCGAGCAGCTTCGCGCGCTGCTCCTCCCGGGTGAGCCGTCGGGCGGGCGAGCCGGGCAGGTGCTTCACGGTCACGGAGTGGACGCCATCCGGGCCGGTCGACCGCACCACCACCGGGGTCATCACGCCGGTGCCGGGGTCCTGGTCCTGCACGACCGTCACCCGGTCTTGCGCCACCCGCTCGATGGCGGGATCGGTCCGGACCTCGTCGGTCATCTCGGGCAGCCCGACGCCCCCGCGGAGCAGCGCGGCGGCGACCAGCCACGGCACGGAGAACTGCGCGTCGACGATCGGTTGCCCACGACGCTCGAAGGGCCGGGCCACCATCACGTGGGCGCTGCCGACGGGAAGGTGCACCTCCACGGAGGGGGCCTCCTCGGCGGCGACCTTCTCGCCCCGCGTCAGGTCGAGCACGCCGGCCACGGCGGCATGGGCGTAGCGACAGGCGGGGTAGGGCTTCAGCGAGACCCGGGCCACCTCCCAGCCCGCGACGTCCAGGCTCCGGGCGGCCGTCTCGAGGTCCCCGACCGCCCGGGCCAAGCCGTGCTCGCCGTCCCACCAGCCCGCAGGCCCGTCGAGGCCCGCGGCCGCGAGGTAGGCGGCCGTGACACCGGCGTGCACGGCCAGTCCGGGCTGGTGCCGCTTGTTGATCGCGCTGTCGCTCACGACCTGGCGACTGGTCGGGGCCAACGCGGTCGGGAGCGCGAGGGCCAGTGCCGCCAGGGTGCGGTCCGCGGGCAGGCCGAGCACCCGCGCCGCTGCGGCGGCCGCCCCGAGGCCACCGAGCCCCGCCGTCCGGATCACCCCGGCCTGCGGGCCGAGCGCGAGGCTCAGCCGGCAGAGGATCTCCACGCCCGCGACCACCCCCTCGAGCATCCGCCGTCCGTCAGCGCCGCACTCCTGCGCCACGGCAAGGGCAGCGGGCACCGCTACGCAGGCCGCGTGCACGACCGCGTCGTCGTGGGTGTCGTCGAAGTCCCAGGCGTGCACGGCGACCGAGAGGGCGGTGGCGGCCTCCCCAGGGCCGGGAAAGGCGCCGGCGAAGGGCACGTGGACGCCGGAGTGCCCCGCGCTGCCTGCCACCCTGCGCAGGGCCAGCGACGTGGCGGCCAGCGAGGGCGCCGCGGGCGCCGCCGCCGCGAGCCCGAGCGCGTCGAGCACGAGTGCCCGCGTGGCGGCGCGGGTCGGTTCGTCGAGGCGGTCCCAGGTCAGGCCGGAGACCCGGCCGACGAGGTCCTCGACGGCGGGCCGCAGCACCCATCCGGCGGACCCGCGGTCCACGGCCGTGGCGGTCATCGCTGCGCCTGCCCCGCGCGCACCAGGTTCGCGATCGCGCGGAGCGCGCGGTCGGGCGCGTCGAGCACGGGCACGCCGTGCTCGGCGTAGGTGGCCAACGCCCGGGGAGCGAGGTGCTCGCCTCCGTAGCGGGACACGTAGAGGGGGACCTCGAGCCGCCGGCGCAGGGCCACCACGCGTTCCGCGAGCAGCGCGGCATAGGGGTCCGCGTTGGTCGTGAACTGCACCAGCACCGCGTCGTACTCCCCGCGAGCCGCGAGGGCCATGATGACCCGGTCGACGTCCTCGTCCCGGGTGAGCATCTGGTAGCTGAGGTCGAAGGGGTTGCGGATGGCGGAGTACGACGGCACGTGCTCCGTGACCGCCTCCCGCGTCGCGTCCGACAGGTCGGGCAGCCGGACCGGCGTGTGCACCGCCTCGTCGGCGATGATCGAGCAGGCTCCGCCGGAGAAGGTCACGGCCACGAGCCGGTCGCCGCGCGGGAGCGGACCCGAGGAGGCGAGCAGGACGGCGTCCTCGAGCTCCCTCAGCGACCCGACGCTCACCACGCCCGCCGCCCTGAGGACCGCCTCCCTCGCCTCGAAGGAGCCGACCATCGCGCCGGTGTGGCTCAGCGCCGCCTGTCGGCCCTGGTCGGAGCGCACCATGCTGTAGGCGAACACCGGCTTGCCTGCCGCCGCCATCGCGCGCCCGGCGGCCACGAACTGCTCGCCGTCCTTGAGGTCCTCCAGCAGCAGGACCGCCGCGCCGGTCTCGTCGTCACCGGCGACGTGGTCGAGGTAGTCGGCCAGCACCAGGTCGGCCTCGTTGCCGACGTGGACCCACGACGACAGGCCCACACCGGCGCCCATCAGCCGGGTGGCCAGGCAGCTTCCCAGCGCCCCCGAACTGGTCAGCAGGGCGACCGAGCCCGGCACGAGTCCGTGCTCGAGCCCGCCGGAGATCGAGGCGGTCAGCCCCAGGTGGGGCACGACGATGCCCATGTCGTTCGGTCCCGCGAGCGGCACGCCGCCGGCGGCGCAGACCGCGGCCAGCTCCCCCTGGAGGTCGCGGCCCTCGCTGCCGCTCTCGGCGAAGTCCGAGCTGTGCACCAGCAGCCCGCCCGCCCCGAGCGCCACCGCGTCCTTGGCCACGTCGAGAACGAAGCGGCTCGGCACCGTGACACACACCAGGTCCGGCGAGCCGGGCACGTCCGCCAGGGAGCGGTAACGAGGTCGGCCGTTCACCTCACCGCCCGCGGGGTGCACGGCGTCCAGCCGGCCGGCGTACCCATGGGTGCGCAGGTAGCGGAACAGCCGGGCGCCCACCTTGTCCTGGTCGTCCGAGACGCCGACCACGACGACGTGGCGGGGGTCCATCATCCGGTCCAGCATGAGGGGCTCCGCGCGGCGCGGCCTGCCGGACCCGGGTGCGTTCAGCGGCAGGATCCGCACGTCGACCGCGACGGCGCCGTCCCCGGCGGGTCCGACCAGGACGGGGTTGAGGTCCAGCTCGCCGATCGACGGGTCGTCCAGCATCAAGGCCGAGACCGCCGTCACGATGCCGCACACCGCCTCGACGTCACGCGCCGGCTCCCCCCGGTAGCCCTCGAGAAGCGGCCAGCAGCGCAGCCGGCGCAGCATGTCCCTGGCCCGGTCCGCGTTGACCGGGGCGTGCTCGGTGACCAGGTCGCGATGCACCTCGGTGGCGGTGCCACCCAGTCCCACGGTGACGGAGACGCCGAGCTCGGGATCGCGGGCGGCGCCCACCAGCAGCTCGAAGCCCGACGCCATCTCCTGGACCACCAGCGGCAACGCCCGCTGCCCCAGCCGCGCGAGCATATGCTCCGCGGCATCGCGAACGGCGGCAGCGCCCAGCAGGCCGAGCACCACTCCGCCGTCGTCGGACTTGTGCAGCAGCCCTCCGGCCTTGAGAGCCACCGGGCCGTCGACGGCTCCGGCGGCCTCGGCCGCCTCGGCAGCACCGGCACACGGCCGCGAGCGGGGCACCGGCACCCCCAGAGCGGCCAGACGGTCGAGATCCGACGTCGGGGCGAGTGTGTCGGTGCCTGTCATGCGACCTCCTTGTGCGATCTGCGCGATGCGCGGTCGTGACGGACGACCACCGGGTGTTCTACACTCTATATAATCTATGAAAAGGTAGCGATGCAACTGGTCCACCACACGACGACCGATGCCGCGGAGCTCGTCGAGCTCGACCGGCCGGAGAAGCGCAACGCCCTCGACGCCGACCTGAGCAACGCACTGCTGGAGGCCGTGCTGGCCTGCCGTGACCGGCCCCGGTCCCTGGTCGTGCGCAGCCGCATGCCCGGGATGTTCGTCGCCGGCGCCGACGTCGACCAGCTGCGTCGGCGTACGGTCGAGGAGAGCCTGGGTCGACGCAACGCCCGGCTCTTCCAGGCCATCGCCGAGCACCCCTACCCCACCGTCGCGGTGGTCGCGGGCGCGGCGTTGGGCGGTGGCTGCGAGCTCGCGATGGCGTGCGACCTGCGGATCTCCACCGCTCGGGCCTGGTGGGGTCTCCCCGAGGTTCGTCTCGGAATCGTGCCGAGCGCCGGCGGCCTCACCCGCCTCACCGACCTGGTCGGGGTCGGCCGGGCGCGCGACCTGGCGTTCTCCGGGCGCCGGGTCCGCGGCACCGAGGCCGCCCGCCTCGGGCTTGTGGAGTGGGTGACCGACGAGGTCCAGGACCCGGACGAAGCGCAGGCGGCCCTGGACGCGCTGCTGGGCCGGGTCCTCGACGAGCTCCGGCCCGCCTCCATGTTCGCCGTCCGGCTGGCCAAGGAGGCCATGTCGGTCGACGGGGACCGGCACCGGCTGGTGGACGCGGCGGCCCAGGCACTCTGCATCGCCCAGCCCGACACCCAGGAGCGCCTCGCCGCGATGCTGACCCGCCGATCGGAGGGGTGACCCCCGACCGGCGGGCCGGCGCCGCGGTCGCACGACCTACTCTGCGGCCTCGGCGAGGTTCGTGTTCACCGTGGTCTCGACGGTCGCCTTCTCGAGCCCGCCCTCGAACGTGGACACGAAGTCGATGACCTTCTCGGCCTGACCCTCGTCGATGACCGGGGTCTCGGGGTAGGCGGCGACGTTGCGCTCGAACGCCTGCTCGTAGAGCGCCGGGTCGATGTCCTCGAACGCGGCGCGACCGGCCTCCTTGGCCGCCTCAGGGTCCTCCTGGATGAGCTCGAGAGCGGAGCCGATCGCCTTGGAGAAGCAGGTCAGCTCCCGCGACTTCTCCTCGAGCTTGCGGGAGTTGGCCACCGCCACGATGTACAGGAACGGGTTCAGCGGCTCGTACTCACCGCTGGAGAGATCGAACAGCATCACCCCGCCCTGGGCCGCCGCCTGGTCCGACGTCGGCGAGGACAGCGAGAAGCCGTCGATCTGGCCGCTCCGGAACGCCGCCACCATCGGGGCGCCCGAACCGATGGGCAGCAGCTCGGCGTCGTCGTCGGCGTCCATCCCGACCTGCTCGAACAGGTAGTGGAAGAGCTGGTCGGTGCCGCTGCCGGGCGAGGTGATCCCCAGCTTGAGCCCCTTGAGCGCACGGATCTTGGCCTCCGGCGACGAGTCCTCCGTCACGCCGGCCCTGTCGGCCGCTTCCTGGGAGATGACGATGTTGGACGCGTACTGGTCCATGACCGAGCCGATCGCCACGACGGGCGCCCCCTCCTCACGCGAGGTCACGATCGTCGAGTACGCCGTCAGCGCGACGTCCGCACTGTCACTCGCCACGGCCGCCACGTTCTCCGACCCGCCACCGAGGTCCTTGATGGTCACGTCGAGGCCCTCGTCCTCGTAGTAGCCCGCGGACTCCGCGATGTAGGAGGGCAGGTAGAGGAAGCCCGTGGTCGACTGGGTGAGCGTGAGCTCGTCGCCGTCGCACCCCTCGTCGGAGGCCTGGACGTTGGCGGCGTCGTCGCCGCCGCCCGCGCAGCCCGCGAGGAGCAGGCTCACGGCCAGGACCGAGGCGATCGTGGTGGCCGTGCGTCGCGGCCGCTGTCGTGTGGACATGACGGTTCCTTTCGTGTCCCCGCTGCGCGGGTGACGGTGGATGTCGATGTGTGGTTTGTGCGCGAACGGACTAGGTGGGTGTGCTGCGCCAGCGGTCGACGTACCGCTCGCCGTAGACGACCATCTGGTTGAGGATGGTCGCGACGACCATGAGGATCACCAGGGAGGCGAACACCCCCGCGGTGTCGAAGGTCCCGGAGGCCCGCTTGAGCACGAAGCCGATGCCTCGGTCGGAAGCGGTCAGCTCGCCGACGACGGCACCGATCAGGGCGTACGGCACCGAGATCTTCAGTCCGTTGAAGATCCAGGTGGCCGAGGACGGCAGCACGACCCGTCGCAGGATGTCGCGGCGCGTGCCACCCATCAGGCGCACCACGTCGACCAGGTCGCGGTCGACGGCGCGCACGCCGGCGTAGGTGTTGTAGAAGACGAGGAAGAACACGATGGTCGCGGCCAACACGACCTTGCTGGTCATGCCGATGCCGAACCAGAGGATGAACAGCGGGGCGAGCGCCACCTTCGGCAGGCTGTAGATCGCGATGATGTACGGGTCCACGACCCGGGCCACCAACGGGGAACGCCCCAGGAAGAACCCGACGCCGATCCCGACCACGCCCCCGATCACGAATCCCATCAGGGTCGCCTGGAGGGTGGCGTAGAGGTGGGTGGCCACCGTCCCGTCGCGCAGCCACTCCCACAGGCGGGTGGCGATGTCGCTCGGCGTCGAGACGTAGAACGGGTCGATGACCGGCCCGCTGGTGGCCTGCCAGGCGCCGACGAACGCAACGAGGAGCACGGCCCGCCAGCCCATCACCGTCAGCAGGTTCTTGCGTTGGGAGCTCTGGAGGGCCTTCTCGTCCCAGACCTCCTCGGGTGCCGCGGCGACCCGCCGCGCTCCCTGGTCACTGTCGATGACGCTCACATGTCCTCCCCGGAGTGCATGTCGGCCGCGAGGATGTCCCACAGCTCCTCGGCCAGATCGGCGAAGCCCGGCTGGTGCCGGATCTTGAAGACGTCCCGCGGACGCGGGAAGTCGATGCGCCGGTCGACCTTCACCTGGCCGGGCCGGCTGCTCATCACGATGACCCGGTCCCCCAGCGCCACCGCTTCGGAGATGTCGTGGGTGACGAACAGGATCGTCTTCCCGGTCTCCGCCCAGATGCGCTGCATCTCGGCCTGCATCACCAGCTTGAGCTGCGCGTCCAGGGCGCCGAACGGCTCGTCGGCCAGCAGCACCGGAGGGTCGTAGGCGAGCGTGCGGGCGAGGGTGACGCGCTTGCGCATCCCGCCGGAGAGCTCGCCGGGGTAGGACTTCTCGAAGCCCTGCAGCCCCACCATCTCGATCATCTCGGCCACCCGGGCGCGGGCCTTCGCCTTGTCGGTCTTGCGGATGTGCAGGGCGAGACCGATGTTTCCCTCCACCGTGTGCCACGGCATCAGGTTGTCCTTCTGGGTGATGTAGCCGACCGAGGTGTTCGGCCCCGTCACCGGTTCGCCGGCGAAGAGCAGCTTGCCCTTCGACGGCTCCATCAGCCCTGCCGACATGTTGAGCAGGGTCGACTTGCCGCACCCGGACGGCCCCACGATGCACACGAACTCGCCGCTGGAGACGTCGAGGTCGACGTCCTTGATCGCCGTGACGACCTGGTCCTTGCGGCGGAAGCGTTTGCTGACGCCCTGGGCCGAGATGACCGGCCGCCCCGGGGCGAGATCGGCCGTGGCCGCGCCCGGTCCGACGCTGGCCGAGGATCCGGTCATGAGGCCTTCCCTCCTGTGTAGGAACGACGTGACTGCAGCCACATCACGTGCTGTAGATTACAGAATATATATAATGTGTCAATGGTCGAACGCATCGACTTCTCGGGTCGCTTCGAGCAGGCCGCGAACGTCGATGAGCTCGTCGATCCGGCCGACGGACCGGCTCAAGGCCGCGGCCACCGACTCGCCGACCAGGCCCTCGACGTTGTCGCCGAACTTCACCTGCAGCTCCTCCGGGGTGAGTGGTCGGTCCGGTCCGCCCCGGGTGGTCATCACCTTCTCCTCCCACTCCGATCCGTCATGGGCGGTGACGGTGAGTACGGCGGGGAGCTGACGCGGGAAGACGGCGTCGCACTCGGCGCTCCCCACCACCGTCACCCGCGCCATCAGCGCCCGCCGCTCGTCGTCGCAGGCCAGCTCGTCGGTGTAGTCGTCCAGGCCAACCTCCAGGCCGGACCCGCCGTGGAGCCCGGCGGCGACGGCGTACGGACCGCTGAACTGCGCCATGTAGCCGGTCTCGGGACGCTGCTTGACCTCCAGGGGCTCGCCGATGGTCCGCACGTTCGCGTGCGGCACGGCGAGCACCGCCGACGCCACGTCGGCCGGCCGGAGCCCGCGTCGTCGGAGCGCCGCCGCGGCGTCGACCGCCGCGTGGGTGAAGTGGTTGGCGGGATAGGGCTTGAAGAAGATGCCGGGCACCGACCAGGTCTCTCCCAGCCCCTCGACGATCTCGGCCTCGATCCCCGGGCCGTGCAGCCACGCCTGGAAGAAGCCGAAGCGTCCCTCGAGGACGGTGGGCGGACCGGTCCAACCCTCCCGGGCCAGCAGCGCGGCGGTGACCCCGCTCTGCGCCGCCCAGCCGCAGTGCAGGCGCTTCACCGTGCCCCCGGTGCGGTTGGCCTCGAGGATGCCGGACCCCATGGAGGCCGAGATGGCCAGGGCGTCCCGGACGCCGCGGGCGTCGGCGCCGAGCAGCACGGCGGCCGCCACCGCGCTGCCGAGGGCGCCGCAGATGGAGGTGGCGTGCTGCCCGTTCTCGAAAAACAGCGAGTTGCCACACTCGCGGTCGTAGCCGGCCATCCCCACGCGCACGGTGACCTCGAGCCCCGCCGCCACCGCGGCGACCAGGTCGCGGCCCGTGCTGCCCGCGCGTTCGGCGACGGCGAGCGCCGCCGGGACGACCGACGCGCTCGGATGCAGTACCGAGGGCAGGTGGGTGTCGTCGTAGTCGAGCGAGTGGGCCAGGACGCCGTTGACGAAGGCAGCCTGGGTGGCGGGCAGCATCGGGAGGACGCCGATGGCGGTGGCCTCCTGGTTCCCGCCCTGCGCGGCCGCGAGCCGGCGTACGGCGCGGCTGGTGTCCAGGGTGGCGGCGGCGACGCAGATGCCCAGCACGTCGAGGATCCGGCTGCGAACGCTCGCCGCCACCTCGTCCGGCAGGTCCTTCTCCCGGGCGGCGACGGCGAAGGCCGCCAGCCGGTCGGCCAGGGTCGGCTCGTCGCTCATCGGGCGAACACCGCCAGCGGCCGCACCGGGGAGCCGGTGGCTCCGGTGAGCCGCATCGGCACCAGCACCAGCGTGAACGCGCCACCGCCGTCGAGGCGATCACCGAGCGCCTCGAGGTCCAGCGCCTCGACCAGGTAGATGCCGGCCTCGACGAGCAGGATGCGGTGCGCCGGCAGCGCGGCGTGTCCCTCGCGGGCGGCGAGCCGTTCGAAGGCGATGGTGTCGGCACCCGCGGCATGCACGCGGCGTCCGTTCAGCCAGCTGGCCCCGGCGGCGGAGACCCCCGGAACCCCGGTGTCCGCGCCGGCGTACGCCGCCGGTCCGTCGTCGAACCGCGCGCCCCAGCCACTGCGCACCAGGACCACGTCGCCTGGGCCCACCTCGGTGCCGGACTGCTTCTCGGCGAGCTCGAGGTCGTCGACGGTGATCTCGTAGCCGCCCTCGCAGGCGTCGACGCCGAGGGCGCGCGGCACGTCGAGCAGCACCGCCCGGCGGATCATCGGGTCGATGGTGTGCACACCGTGTCGCGGGAACCCGCCCGCCTCCATGGCCTCCTCCACCGGCACGCCGCCGTGCAGCCGGCCCTCGTGGCTCACGTGGGCGAGTGCGTCGATGTGGGTGCCGACGTGGGTTCCCATGACGATCTGGTCGTTGGCCGCGGAGCTGCCGTCGGCGCGCACCATGTCGCCGTGCCGGCGCGGGAGCGTGTGCCAGTACGGCGGGTGGTTGGCAGACTGCGGCATCCCGCGGAAGAGCGGACGGCCGAGGTCGACGACGTCGACGCCGGCGCTGACGAGGTCGAGCAATGCGTCGGGCGTGGCGTTCATGCGACCACCCCCTCGGCGCGCAGCGACTCGACCGTCTCGGCGTCCAGGCCCAGCTCGGCCAGCACCGTGTCGGTGTCGGCGCCGAGCTCCCGGCCCGTGTGCCGGATCCGGCCGGGGGTGCGGGACATCCGCCACAGCACGTTGTGCTGCAGCATCGTGCCCAGCTCGTCATCGGGCACTTCGACCAGCATCTGCGTCTCCTTCACGTGAGGGTCCTCGACGATGTCGCGGGCGTCGTAGACGGGTGCGATGGCGGCCCCGGCATCGGTGAAGGCGCGGAGCACCTCGTCCCGGTCACGGGCCCCGACCCAGGCGCCGACCATCTCGTCGAGCTCCTCGACGTGGGCGGCCCGGTCGCGGCCGGTCGCGAACCACGGCTCGTCGATCACCTCCGGGTGGCCGACGAGCGCCATCACCTTCTCCGCGATCCGCTGGGCGCTGGTGGAGATGGCAACCCACCGTCCGTCCCGGGTGCGGTAGGTGTTGCGCGGGGCGTTGTTGGTGGAGCGGTTGCCGTGCCGCCGCGGGACGGTGCCCAGGGCGGCGTACTCGAGGGGGCCGGGACCGACGGACGTCATGATCGGCTCCAGGATGTTGAGGTCGATCACCTGGCCCTCGCCGGTCGCGTCGCGGTGGCGCAGAGCGGCGAGCACTGCGGTCGAGCCGGCCAGGGCGCAGATGCTGTCGGCGAGCCCGAACGACGGCAGCGTGGGCGGGCCGGTCTCCTCCCCGGTGAGGTCGGCGAAGCCGCTCATCGCCTCGGCGAGTGTGCCGAAGCCGGGGCGGGACGCGTACGGCCCGGTCTGCCCAAAACCGGTGAGCCGGAGCAGGACCAGCCCGGGGTTCGCGCCGAGGAGGTCGTCGGGGTCGAGGCCCCACCGCTCGAACGTGCCGGGGCGAAAGTTCTCAACGACCACGTCCGCCCCGGAGGCGAGCCGGCGCAGGATGTCGGCGCCCGGGGCGCGGCCGAGGTCGACGGCGATCGTCCGCTTGTTGCGGCTGATCTCCTTCCACCACAGGGACACGCCGTCCTTCTGCGGACCGTGGCCGCGCATGCTGTCGCCGAGGCGGGGGTGCTCGATCTTGATCACGTCGGCGCCGTGGTCGCCGAGCACCTGGCAGCACAACGGCCCGGCGACGATGGTCGACGCGTCGACCACCTTGAGCCCGGCCAGGGGCAGCGGCGTCTCACCAGTCATGGAAGCCATTCCCGGTCTTGCGGCCGAGTTCGCCGGCCGCGACCTTGTCGCGCAGAAGCTGAGGGGGCCGGAACCGCTCGCCCAGCTGTTCGGTGAGGTAGTCGGCCACTCCCAGGCGGACATCGAGGCCCACGATGTCGGTCAGACGCAGCGGCCCGACCGGATGCTTGTAGCCCAGCTCCATCGCGGTGTCGATGTCTTGTGCGGGGGCGACGCCCTCCTCGACCATACGGATTGCCTCCAACCCGAGGGCCAGCCCCAGGCGGCTGGTGGCGAAGCCCGGGGAGTCGGCGACGGTCACCGCGGCCTTGCCGAGCGCCTCGACCCAGGTCTGGGCCAGCTCGACGATCCCGGGGTCTGTCTCCCGGCCGACCACCACCTCCACCAGGTCACTGCTCGGCACCGGGTTGAAGAAGTGCAGGCCCAGGAAGCGGTGGCGGCCGCCGACCCGCTCGCCGAGGGCGGTGATGGAGAAGCTGCTCGTGTTGGAGGCGAGTACGGCGTCCGGGCGCGCGCTCCGACCGAGCCGGTCGAGCACCCGGTGCTTGAGCTCGAGGTCCTCCGGCACGGCCTCGACGACCAGGTCGCACTCGGCCAGTCCGTCGTACGACGTCGTGGAGTCGAGCCGGGCGGTGAGCTCCTCCACGGGACTCTCGAGCGCACCCCGATCGGCCGAGGACTGCACCAGGTCGCGCACCCGCCGGTGGGCGGCGGCCGTCGCCGCGTCGTCCGCGTCGACGATCCGCACGACCGAGCCGAGCCCGAGGAAGGCGTGGGCGATCCCGGCGCCCATGCGCCCGCCGCCGATCACGCCGACGAGGGCGGGCAGACCGGTGTCCGCTGGGGTCACGCGGTTGCCCGAGTGGCGCGCTGGCTGAACCGGCGGTCGAAGATCGACTCGGCGATCTTGTTGCGCATCATCTCGACCGAGCCGCCCGCGATCATCCACCCGCGGGTGCGTCGCACGAGGTACTCCATCGGGTACTCCGTGGAGTAGCCCGCGGCGCCGAAGACCTGCAGCGCGTCGTTGGCCACCTTGAACGCCGTCTCGTTGGCGTGCAGCTTGGCGATCTGCGCCTCGGCCCGCAGCGGCGCACCGTCCCCGGCGTTGACGACGGCGCGGTAGACCAGCAGCCGGGCGGCGTCCAGCTGCACCTTCATATCGGCGAACTTCCACTGGATGCCCTGGAACTCGCACAGGTCGCGACCGAACTGCTGCCGCGTCTTCGCGTGCTCGACGGCCCGGTCGAACGCCGACTGGGCGAGCGCGAGCGACCGTACGGCATTGCCCATCCGCTCGATGCCGAAGATCGTCATCATCCGGGACAGCCCGTCCCGCTCCGCCAGGACGTGGGTGCGCGGCACACGCACGTTGTCGAGGAACAGCGCGCAGTGCCGCTCGCCGGACATGTAGCGCTCCGGCGCACCCTTGGTGAAGCCGGGGGTGTCGGTCGGGACCACCACCGCGCCGATGTCCCGGCTGGAGGGACCGAAGCGGCACCACACGACCACGTGCGTGGCCTCGGGGCCGTGGGAGTTCCACACCTTCTGGCCGTTCAGCACCACGTGGTCGCCGTCGATCTCCGCGCGCGTCTTCAGCTCGGTCAGGGCGGACCCGGCGCCCGGCTCCGACATGCCGGCGCTGACCAGTCCCTCGCCGGCGATCAACCGCGGAAGCAGGTCCCGCCTCAGGTCGTCGGACCCGAATGTCGCGATCTGTCGGATCGCACCGAAGTTCGTCGCCTGGACCGCGTCGCCGGAGTGTGGACAGACCTCGCTCACGGCCTCCATCACCAGCAGCGCGTCGAGCAGCGATGCGCCCTGGCCGCCGAACTCCTCGGGAATGGTGAGGCCGGTGAAGCCGGCCTCGGCCAGGGCCGCCAGGTTCGCCCACGGGAAGTCGTCGTGCGTGAAGGCGGTGGCCGCGAACTTGTCGCGCGCCAACCGGCTCGCCGACTCACGAAGAGCCTTCTGCTCGGGGGTGAACTCGAAGTCCACGGTTCGTTCCTCCATCTGCTTGTGTTTTATATAGACTCTAGAGTTATGGAGAACACCCGGCAACCCCCGGGGCGCGGAAGAGTGGCCCGGACGCGAGCCAGGCCCGGCGCGCGCCAGCTCCGGTATGCGACTCAACGGCACCCAATCGATTCGGCCGACTTCTGTATGCGGTCACCAGCCTCGCCGCCGAGCGGGCCACCGCAGCCGATCTCGCCGGGTGGGTCCACAACTACTGGGCGATCGAAACCGCCTGCTCTGGGTTCTCGACGTCACCTATGCGGAAGTTGATCAGGGACCCTGCCGGTAGACCCAAATTGTGTCCGGTTTGCCAGAATCTAGTGGGCCTAAGCGCAGGGAGGCAGGCACCAAGGCGCGCCCGCACGCACAACCAAAACCAAGAGCGGAGGCGGAGGGATTTGAACCCCCGGTCGGTTGCCCGACGCTCGCTTTCAAGGTGG